>JAYUZO010000151.1:0-7423 GCA_043751715.1 Rhodobacterales bacterium
CTGACCGTGGGCCGCGCCGGATAGCGGAAAGCCACATCGCGAAACGTAATTTCACCCCGCACCGGCAGTGGCACTGCGCGCGGCGCGGTTGGATCAAGCACGGAATCCGTCGTTTGCAGAATTTCAACCAGCCGTTCCGTCGCACCTGATGCGCGCTGCAATTCGCCCCAGATTTCCGACAGCGCCCCGACCGCGCCCGATACCATCACCGCGTAAATCACGAACTGCACCAGCTGCCCCGGCGTCATGGTGCCCGCCCGCACATCGCGCGCGCCAATCCACAACACGCCGACGATGCCCGTAAACACCAGAAAGATCACGATCACCGTCATGACCGCGCGCGTGCCGATGCGTGTCTTGGCCGACAGGAAAGATTTTTCCGTCACATCGCCGAACAGCGCCTTGGTCTGGCCTTCATGCGTGAACGCCTGCACGGCCTGCACGGCACCCAACGCCTCGGTCGCCTGCCCCGACGATGCTGCGATCCAATCCTGATTTTCGCGGCTGAGCGTACGCAGTTTGCGGCCCAGCACGATGATCGGCACCACCACCGCTGGCACCACCAACAGCACAAGGCCCGTCAGTTTGGCCGATGTCAGAAACAGCAGTACCAGACCGCCCAGCAGGATCAGAATGTTGCGCAGGGCAATGGATACCGATGATCCGATCACCGACAGGATCAGTGTGGTATCGGTGGACAAGCGGCTGACGATTTCACCCGTCATCAGCCGTTCAAAGAACGCGGGCGACAGGCCCATCACCCGGTCAAACAGCGCAAGCCTGATATCGGCCACCACCCGTTCACCCAGCCGCGTCACGAAATAATACCGCAGGCCCGTGCCCACCGCCAAAAGGGCGGCAATGCCGATGGCCGCGCCAAAATACTGGTCCAGCAGCGCCGTTGTGCCCGTGTTGAACCCATCCACCACGCGGCGGACAGCAAGCGGCAGAATCAGGCTGACACCCGCCGTCAGCACCAGTGCGGCCACGGCCAGCATCAGCAAACCGCGATAGGGGCGCAAAAACGGCAGCAGCCCGCGCAGGGACCCTACGCGTTTCGACGTTGCGCGCTGTTCTAAGGGTTGCTCGGCCATGCGCTGCATCTAGCGGTGAACGCGGCGGGGTTCAAGATGCGCCACCTGCGGCTTTTCCTTTGGCAGCCCGCGTGCGAGTGTTACGGACAACGGCGCAAGGGGGTGGTGATGGGCACATTTCAGGCAGCGGATGGCACGGCCATTGAATATGACGATGCGGGCAGCGGCCTGCCCTTGCTGTGTCTGCCCGGCCTGACCCGCACCATGGGGGATTTTCAATATCTAATGCCACACCTGCCGCCGCTGCGCCTGATCCGGATGGATTACCGGGGGCGGGGTGGCAGTGGGTGGTCAGGTGCGGCCAGCTATACCGTGGTGCAAGAGGCGGCTGATGCCTTGGCCCTGCTGGATCATCTGGGGGTGGAACAGGCGGCGATCTTGGGCACATCGCGCGGCGGGCTGATCGGCATGTATCTGTGCGCCGTGGCGCGCGGGCGGCTGCTGGGCCTGTGCCTGAATGATGTAGGGCCAGTGCTGGAACCCGGCGGGCTGGAACGTATTCAGGATTACGTCGGGCGCAATCCGGTGGCGAAAACACATCAGGCCTATGCCGCAGCCATGCCCCGCCAGAACCCCGGATTTGCCAATGTGCCGCCCGACCGCTGGCTGGCCGAGGCGCATCTGCATGCCAAGGTGGCGGGCACGGGGCTGGCTATCACCTATGACCCGGCCCTGCGCGACAGTTTTCTGGCCAGCATGGCCGTACCGCCGGGCGATGCCTGGCCGCTGTTTGATGCGCTTGCAGGCTTGCCGCTGGCGCTGATCCGGGGGGCAAATTCCGATTTGCTATCCGTGAAAACAGCCGCCGAAATGCAGCGCCGCCGCCCCGACATGATCATGGCAACCGTGCCCGGCCGCGCCCATATCCCTTTCCTTGACGAACCCGAAAGCCTGACCGCAATCCACGCCTTTGTGAAAGCCTGCACATGACCGATATTGCCATGATCGAAGCCGCCGCCGCGCGCATTGCGGGCCATGCGCGGGTTACACCGCTGCTGGAAAGCGATCTGCTGAGTGACGTGGCCGGGCGGCGGGTGCTGGTCAAGGCAGAGTGTCTGCAGCGCACCGGCAGTTTCAAGTTTCGCGGCGCGTGGAATGCGCTGTCTTGCCTGCCTACGGGGGCGGGAGTGATTGCCTATTCATCGGGCAACCACGCGCAGGGCGTGGCACTGGCGGCGCGGTTGCAGGGTCGCGCTGCGGTGATCGTGATGCCATCTGATGCGCCTGCGGTGAAAATCGCCAACACGCGCGGCTACGGCGCCGAGGTGGTGCTGTATGACCGGGCGCACGATGACCGCGATGCCATTGGGGCGGGGCTGGCCGTGGCGCGCGGGCTGTATCTGGTAAAGCCGTTCGATGATGCCGATGTGATTGCAGGCCAAGGCACGACCGGGCTGGAGATTGCAGCGCAAGCGGTTGAGGCGGGGGTGACGGCGGGCCGCGTGCTGACCTGCTGTGGCGGGGGCGGCCTGACGGCGGGCATTGCTGTGGCACTGGCATCGCGCGCGCCGGGGTTGCGCGTACATCCGGTCGAACCGGTGGGGTTTGATGATGCGCGCCAGTCGTTGGCATTGGGGCGGATCGTGGCACATCAGGGCAAGGCCACGATTTGCGATGCCATCATGACACCGGCACCGGGGCAGATCACCTTTCCGCTGCTGCAACGCCATTGTGGGCCGGGGTTTGCTGTGACTGATGCACAGGCGTTGGCTGCAATGGCACTGGCCTTTACCCATTTGCGCATCGTGCTGGAACCGGGCGGGGCGGTTGCTTTGGCGGCGGCAATCTTTCTGGGCGATGCGTTGGGCGACGATCCGGTGATCTGCACCGCATCAGGTGGCAATGTGGACGCGGTACTGTTTGAAACCGTGCTGCGCAAGAGTTGATCTTGATGTAACCCTGCGTGTTGAATGCCGATTTTACCCCGTATCCCCCCAAAGTAGCACAATTCGAACATGCCACTGATTTACCTTGAAGACATCCGCCTGAATGCTGAAATAACAGGTCCGGCCAATGACCCGCCCTTGGTGCTGCTGCATGCGCTTGGCACCAACCTGACGCTGTGGGATGATATCTTGCCCCTGTTTCCACCGGGCCTGCGCATCCTGCGGGTTGATCTGCGTGGGCATGGCGCATCGGATGTAGCACGCCCGCCCTATGCCATGGGGGCGCTGATCCGTGATGTCGAACGCGCCATGGACCACTTCGCGCTGAAGGACGCCGTTGTGCTGGGCCTGTCGCTGGGGGGCATGGTCGCCCAAGGGTTGGCCACCAAACGGCTGGACCTTGTGCGCGCATTGATCCTGTCGAACACGGCTGCAAGAATTGGCGCGGCTGATCTGTGGCATGCCCGCATTGCCGACATCCGCGCCACCGGGCTGCAAGCCTATGCGGATGGCGCAATGGAACGCATGTTCGGCCGCAACTGGCGCGCCGAGCCGGGCATGCCGCGCATCCGCGCCATGCTGACCAGCACCCACCCCGATGGCTGGACTGGCTGTGCTGCCGCCATTGCCGGTACCGATTTCTACACGCCCACCGCCGCCCTGCGCCTGCCCACCCTTGCCATCGCCGGGGCCAACGACGGCAGCACCCCGCCTGACCTTGTGCGCGAAACCGCCGACCTGATCCCCGGCAGTCAGTTCCGGCTGATCCGGGGCGCGGGGCATTTTCCGCTGGTGGAAAAGCCTGCCGAATACGCGGCCATCATTGGCACCTTCCTGCACGATATCGGCCATATCTGATCTGGCGCAGGCCAGCCCCTGCCCCTAAGGTACCGCATGGCCACAAAAAACCTTGCCCTTACGTTCATTCTGACCACCGTCACGCTGGATGCCATCGGTATCGGCCTGATGTTTCCGGTCATGCCTGATCTGATTGAGGGGCTGACTGGCCTTGGCATTGGCCAAGCCGCCCTTTGGGGGGGCATCCTGTCGGCGTCATTCGCCATCATGCAGTTCCTGTGCGGCCCTGCCCTTGGCGCGCTGTCTGATCAGTATGGCCGCCGCCCCATTCTGCTGATCTCGCTTTTTGTCATGGGGCTTGATTATATCGTCATGGCCATGGCCCCCACGATCTGGCTGCTGCTGATCGCGCGCATCATATCGGGCGTTACCGCTGCCACCTATTCCACCGCCACCGCCTATATCGCCGACATCACCCCACCAGATGAACGTGGCCGCCGCTTTGGCCTGATTGGTGCAGGCTTTGGCATTGGCTTTGTGTTGGGGCCGCTGATCGGTGGGCTGCTGGCCACCATTGATCTGCACGCGCCGTTTTATGCCGCCGCCGCCCTTGCGTTTGCCAACATGGCCTTTGGCTATTTCGTGCTGCCCGAAACCGTGACTGATGCCACGCGCCGCCCATTTGCCATTGCCCGTGCCAACCCGTTCAGCGCCTTGCGTGCCGTCAGCCGCCTGCCCGGTATCCGCCGCAACCTATTGGTGTTTCTGGTCCTGTCCATCGCCATGGGCGTTTATGCGTCGATCTGGAGCTATTTTGGCCAAGCCGCCTTTGGCTGGTCCGCCTCCATGGTCGGCGTGTCGCTGGCGGTTTACGGCGTGTCCTTTGCCGCAGGGCAGATCCTGCTGGTTGGCCCGCTGATCCGCCGCTTTGGTGAGGCGCGCGCCGCTACCCTTGGCATGTGCATGAACATCATCACGTTGACGGCCCTTGGGCTGACGCAGGTGGGCTGGCTCGCGCTGCTGATCACCCCGTTCACCGCCCTTGGCGGCGTCACCACCCCCGCCTTGCAGGCCATCGCCAGCCGCGCCACCCCTGCCAACGCCCAAGGTGAATTGCAGGGGGTGATGTCATCGCTGACCGCCATCGCCACCATCACCGCACCCCTGATCATGACCAACACCTTCGCCGCCTTCACCGCCCCCGATGCAAGCCTCCATCTGCCCGGTGCGCCTTTCCTGCTGGCCGCCGGTCTTATGGTCATCTGCGTCACCCTGCATGTCGCAGGCATGCGCGCGGCATCGCGACACGTCGCATAACTTTCATCTGTCCACAAATATCCCACGGAGGGTCCGGGGGGTATGAAACCCCCCGGCCTTTGACAGAAAAGATACCCTATGAAATTGCGCGACCTGGAGATCTTCATCGTGGCCCCACCCTTTCCCGGCTGGGGCGGGCGCTACTGGATTTTCCCCAAGGTCACCACCGATAACGGCATTGTCGGCTATGGCGAATGCTATGCAAGCACCGTTGGCCCCAAGGCCATGGTCGCTGTGATCGAAGATGTGTTCGAACGCCACATGCAGGGCGAAAACCCCGAAAACATCGAACTGATGTTCCGCCGCGCCTATTCCGCAGGGTTCACCCAGCGGCCTGACCCCACTGTCATGGGCGCTTTTTCGGGGCTGGAGATTGCCTGCTGGGATATCATCGGCAAGGCGCGTGAACGCCCCGTCTGGGCGCTGCTGGGCGGGCGGATGAACGACCGTATCCGCAGCTATACCTACCTGTATCCCGAATCTGGCAAGGAATTCGCCGCCTTCTGGGTGGACCCGGATGCCGCCGCCGAAGCCGCCATCCGGTTCGTGGATATGGGCTTTACCGCCGTGAAGTTTGATCCCGCCGGTCCCTACACCATCCGTGGCGGCCATGAACCAGCGATGTCTGACATCACCCGCTCTGTCGCCTTCTGCAAGGCAATCCGCGCGGCCGTGGGCGACCGCGCGGATCTGTTGTTCGGCACGCATGGCCAGTTCACCACGCCGGGTGCCATACGCTTGGGCCGCGAAATCGAACCCTATAACCCGCTGTGGTACGAAGAACCCATCCCACCCGATAACCTGCTGGAATTCGCCGAAGTCGCGCGCCACGTACGTATTCCGCTGGCCACCGGCGAACGCCTGACGACCAAGGCCGAATTCGGCACGCTTTTGCGTGCAGGCGGGGTAAAAATCCTGCAACCCGCGTTGGGCCGCGTGGGTGGCATCTGGGAGGCCAAGAAGATTGCCGCCATGGCCGAAATATTTAACGCCGAAATGGCGCCACACCTTTATGCAGGCCCGGTGGAATGGGCGGCCAACGTGCATTTCGCCGCCTCCATCCCCAACCTGCTGATTGCCGAAACGATTGAGGCGGGCGGTGCGTTTCACCAAAAACTGATCCGCAACACCATCAAATGGGAAGACGGCTACATCATCCCGCCCGAAAGCCCCGGCCTTGGTATCGACTTTGAC
This sequence comes from Rhodobacterales bacterium, assembly GCA_043751715.1. Taxonomy (GTDB): domain Bacteria; phylum Pseudomonadota; class Alphaproteobacteria; order Rhodobacterales; family Rhodobacteraceae; genus JAAFHS01. Next base: position 6,290 of record JAYUZO010000151.1, read on the forward strand.
GAAGACGTCGCCCGCGCGCATCTGTTCACGGGCACGGGGCTGCATTTGCAGATGCAAGAAGCGCCTTGCGATTACCGCCACGGCAACCGGTTCGAAGGCGGGGCACCCAGCAAGGCTTGACAGACCTATCGGCTGCCTTTTACTCCCAGCACTGTCGCAGACGTAAAAGGCCACATGCAGACCGACCGTCTGTGCGACATCGCCGAACGCCAAATGCCTGATGTGGTGCCACAGGTCGTGCCCCGGCACCCACCGCTGGAACATGATCAACGATCTACCCGCCACTGACAATCTGGGGATTGAACTGGGCGTGCCAGCGGGGGCATTATCGGCGCGCATGGTCGCCTCGGGAAAATTCGCGCGCTTCTGGGGTGTGGACTTGTATGCCGACAATCACAACATCAATGAATACAAGACCGCACTGCGGCTGATCGGGCTAGGGCAGAACTATCATCTGCTGCGCATGACCTTTGATAAGGCGATTGACCTCTTTCCCAATTGCCATTTCGACTTTGCCTACGTCGATTGCTGCACCCGTACCAGCGAGGAAGGCGGGCGCACGCTGCTGAACTGGTATGCCAGACTGAAACCCGGCCGAATCATGGCCAGCACATATTGAATAGCCCCTAGATTTGCAGACGCCTTGCTTGGTAATTTTGGAAGCAAGGAGAGACCCAAGATGGGTAATCAGGATTGGTTTACAGACGAGTTCAAGCGTGATGCGGTCGCGCAGGTTGTTGATCGGGGTTATGCGGTGCGCGAGGTGGCCGAGCGTTTGGGGATCAGCGCCAAGTCGATCTACACATGGCAGCGGCTGTTTTCGCGCCCCGTGAAGGTGGTCCAGGAGGTCGATGCCCAGGCCGATGAGATTCGGCGGTTGAAGCGGGATCTGCTGCGGGTGACGGATTTGAGCCGGATCAGAAAACAGTCTGGAAGACTGTTTTCCCGGCGAATGGGGACATTCTAAAAAAGGGCCTGCCAGTGGACGCCACCGGTTCAAGACCGCTGGCAGGCGCATACTTCGCCAGGGAATCCCCCCCTCTCGCGGATGTAAACATCCACTGCCGGGCAGCGGGTGAGGTATGCGTTTATTGCCGAGAAGTGGTTGGTGTTTGCGGTGCGGGCGATGTGCCG
>JAYUZO010000152.1:0-6522 GCA_043751715.1 Rhodobacterales bacterium
TGAAGCCGCCGCTGCCGAGGCTGCTGCCGCAGAGGCAGCCGCTGCCGAAGCCGCCGCTGCTGCCGAAGCCGCCGCTGCCGAAGCTGCGGCTGCCGTTGAAGGCGCTGTCGAAGGTGCGACCGAAGCTGTTGAAGGCGCTGTCGAAGGTGCGACGACTGCCGTTGAAGGTGCGACCGATGCTGGTGCTGCTGCCATGGCAGCGCTTGATCCGGCCAATTTCAACGCGGCATCCGTGAACGCGCTGATTGATGGGTCGGCTTTGGGTGCAGACGTGAAAGCCACGCTGAAATCAGCCGTGGATGCAGCCGCTGCCAACCCTGCACTGGTGCAGCCTGCAATCGACCAGGTGAAAGCGGCCCTCGGCCTGTAATCATCGGGCCGCAAGGCCAAACACAAACGCCGCGTCCCTATGTGGGGCGCGGCGTTTTGCATGTGTGACATCCGATATCAGATCCCGTCGCCGACAAAGGCCTTTTCGACCACAAACTGCTGCGGGTCGGAATTGGCCCCCTCATGCAGGCCGAACCCTTCCAGAATGGCCTTTACATCCACGTTAAACGCCAATGACCCGCACACCATCGCGCGGTCGTCCGCAGCGTTCATCGCAGGCAGGCCAAGGTCGGCAAACACCTTGCCCGATGCCAGGTTATCCGTCACGCGGCCCATGTGGTGAAACGCCTCGCGCGTGGTTGTGGGATAATAGATCAGCTTGCCGCCCACCATGTCACCAATCAGCGGGTCACCCGCCAGCCCCTCTACCAGATGCCGGCCATATTCCAGTTCGGCCACCTCGCGGCAGGTGTGCATCATGATGACCTGTTCGTATTTCTCATACGTCTCCGGTTCACGCAGCAGCGATGCAAAGGGCGCAAAGCCGGTGCCCGTGGCCAGCAGCCACAGCCGCTTGCCCGGCAGCAGCGCGTCATGCACCAGCGTGCCCACGGGTTTGGGGCGCAGGATGATCTGATCACCCGCCTTGATGTGCTGCAGTTTGCTGGTCAGCGGGCCATCCGGCACCTTGATCGAATAGAACTCCAGCTCCTCATCCCAGGCCGGTGAGGCGATGGAATAGGCGCGCAGCAGCGGTTTGCCGCTATCCCCCATCAGGCCGATCATGACAAATTCGCCCGACCGAAAGCGCAAAGATTGCGGACGCGTGACGCGAAAGGAAAACAGCCGGTCTGTCCAGTGTGTAACGCTGGTGACGGTCTGCGCATCGGGCAGGGTGGGGGTGGCAACGTTCATGGGGCGTATCCTTTAGGCGCGCAGGCGGGCCTGATAATCGTGGTCTTTCCAGTCGGCGCGGAACTGCCACTGGGGTGCGGGTTGGCGGGCGGCAAGGTCATCACTGATCTCGACCTCATCAAAACCGGCACGCCGCGCCATGGTATATTGATCGGCAATCACATGTCCATGCGCGCGCAGACGGCCGGTGTAGCCAAGGGTGCGCAGGCGGCGGGCAAGGGTAAAGCCGCGGCCATCGTTGAAGGCTGGAAATGCGATGCGGATCAGGCCGATATTGCCGAAATGCGCGGCGACGGCGGCCGGGTCATCGGTATTGGCCAGATCGAGCGCGCCTTTGTGGCTGGTGATATCGGCCAGCGGCACAAAGGTTTCTTCAGCGGCTGGCGCGAACCCGGCATCAGTCACAAGAATGGTCATGCTGCAGTGTCTTTCTTGATAGGTTGCGCTTTGCCATTGATGAAATGGATGCCGCATTCGGTTTTTTGCGAATTGCGCCAACGGCCTGCGCGCGGGTCTTCACCTGGCTTCACCGGCGATGTGCATGGCGCGCAACCGATGGAGGGATAGCCTTTGGCGACCAAGGGATGGCGGGGCAGGCGGTTGTTGACGATGTAATCCTCGAGGTCTTCACGCCCCCAATGCGCCAAGGGGTTGACCTTGATCCGCGTCTCACCTTCGGCCTCAAAGAACTCCACCGCTTCACGGCTGGCGCCCTGAAACCGCTTGCGCCCGGTGATCCAGCCATCAAAACCCGCAAGCGCGCGTTCCAGCGGTTCAACCTTGCGCAGGTTGCAGCAGGCATCGGTGTTGAACTGGTGCAGCGTGTTATCGGGGTCTTCGAACGCGAGGCGCGGTTGCAGCGCGCGGATGGTGCGCACATCGCCCAGATGCAGGGTTTCGGCCAGAAGGCGCTGATATTCCATGGTTTCCGGAAACAGCATGCGCGTGTCCACAAACAGCACGGGCGTTTCGGGGGCGATCACCGAAATCAGGTGCAGCAGCACAACCGATTCCGCGCCGAACGATGACACAAGCGCCACGCGGCCCAGATCATCATCCTTCAGCGCATGTTCCAGCACCGCCGTCGCCGCATGATGGCGGTAGCGCGCGTTCAGCACGGCCACCCGTTCGGCAACGGTGGCGCTGTTCAGATCACGCGGCATCCCGCGCGCCTTCCGCATCATAAAGCGCTGCCTTGAACGGGGCCATGCCAAGGCGGCGGTAGGCGGCAAGAAACGCCTCGCCGGGGTCATTGCGGTGTTCAAGATAGGCCCCGACAATGCGTTCAATCGCCGGCACAATCTCATCATAGGCAAAGCCCGGCCCGGTCTTGTCACCAATCGCCGCATCCTCGGTGCCGTCACCGCCAAGGGTGATCTGGTAGTTTTCCACCCCCGCACGATCAAGGCCCAGAATGCCGATATGGCCAACATGGTGGTGCCCGCAGGCGTTGATGCAGCCGCTGATTTTGATCTTCAGCGGGCCGATGTCATGCTCCAGCTTCAGCTCGTCAAACCGCGTGGCGATTTGCGTGGCAATGGGGATGGACCGCGCGGTGGCGAGGTCACAGTAATCCATGCCGGGGCAGGCGATGATATCGGAAATCAGGCCGATATTGGCGGTAGCCAGCCCCATGGTGCCAAGGGCCGCATGCAGGGCGGGCAGATCAGATTTATGCACATGCGGCAGGATGACGTTTTGTTCATGGCTGATGCGTAAATCGGAATAGCCATATTTTTCAGCCAGATCGGCGATCAACCTCATCTGATCGGCCGTCGCATCACCGGGAGTGGCGCCATGCGCCTTGAGGCTGATGGTGACGATGGCGTGCGACGCATCACGGTGCGCGGTCAGATTGGTATCGGCCCAGGCGCGGAAGGTGGGATCGGCGGTGTAGAAGGCATCGTAGGCCTCGGTGCCGCCTGTGCGCAGGGCGGGCGGGGCGAAGGCGGCGGTGATGTCGGCCAGCAGTTTCTGATCGGCCCCCTTGAACAGCGGGCGAACCTCAGTAAAGCGCGCCTCGATCAGACGGGTGATCTCCTCCACCCCCGTCTCATGCACGGTGATCTTGATCCGCGCCTTGTACTTGTTATCGCGCCGCCCCAGCATGTTATAGACGCTGAGGATCGCCTCGACATAAGGCAGCAAATCCGCCTTGGGCAAATAGCCCCGCACCGTGTGGCCAATCATCGGCGTGCGGCCAAGGCCACCGCCCACGATCACCTCAAACCCCGCCTCACCCGCCGCATTGCGCACCATGCGCAGGCCAATGTCATGCGCCTTTGTCACCGCGCGGTCATTCGGCGCACCGGTGATGGCGATCTTGAACTTGCGGGGCAGGAACTGAAATTCCGGGTGGTCGGTCGACCATTGGCGCAGCAGTTCGGCATAGGGGCGGGGGTCTTCAATCTCATCCGCCGCGGCACCGGCGAAATGGTCGGCGGTGACGTTGCGCACGCAGTTACCAGAGGTCTGGATGGCGTGCATTTCCACATCGGCAAGCGCGCCAAGAATCGCAGGCACGTTGCCCAGCTTGGGCCAGTTGAACTGAATGTTCTGCCGCGTGGTAAAGTGACCATAGCCCTTGTCCCATACTTGTGCGATATGGGCCAACTGCCGCATCTGGTGCGGGTTTAAGGTGCCGTAGGGGATGGCCACGCGCAGCATGTAGGCGTGCAGTTGCAGATAAAGGCCGTTCATCAGGCGCAGGGGTTTGAATTCATCCTCGGTCAGGCTGCCATCAAGACGCCGTTCAACCTGCTGGCTGAACTGCGCCACGCGGCTGCGGACAAAGGATTCGTCAAAGTCGGAATAGGAATACATGGGCTGCCCTTAGTGCGTCAGGTCGGCTTGTTTGCCGTGCGGATAGTTGGAAGGCCCCTTGGTGCGGAACACCTCGCGGAAGTGGATGGGTTCAGGGCCGTTCGGGCCTGCCTTGGCATCAGCCAGATAGGCCCCCACGACGCGCAGCTTTTGCGCGGCCGCAAACAGCAGGCGCATTTGTGCGTGCGCCTCATCATCAATCAGTTCGGCCTTGGCGTGATCGCGCGTCCACTGGTCATCAGCGGTCAGGTAAATCACATCGCCCGCGCGCAGATCACTGGCGGTGACGATCTTTGGGGTAAAGCTGCGGCTCATGCGTGGGCCTCCTTCAATGTCTGCATTGCTGCGGTGAACTGGTCGGCGCAAGAGGGGCGCGGCGCCAGCCCGAACAGTATAACCGCCGGACCCGTCAGCGATGTGACAGCCGTATCCAACGTGCCAAGCGTGGCCGCAATGGTGGATTGATCGGCGCGGCTGACATTTTCCACCAGTGTGACGGGGGTGTGCGGATCAGCGCCGTGCATTATCAGGCGGCCCTGGATGAAGCGGGCCGATTTCTTGGCCATGTAGATGGCGGCAACCTCACCCGTACGCGCCAGCCCGCGCCAATCCTGTTCGGCAAAACCCGCCATGTCATGCCCGGTGATGATGCGCAGGCTGGCATTGCGGCCACGTTGGGTCAGCGGTTGGCCGATGGATGCAGCAGCCACCGTGGCCGCCGTCAGGCCGGGGATGATGCGGTAAGGCAGGGCCTGGGCCTCAAGCGCGGAAATTTCCTCATCCAACCGGCCGAAAATTCCGCAATCGCCACCCTTCAGGCGCACCACCCGCGCACCCGTCAGGGCGTGGGCCACAAGTGTGGTGTTGATATCAGATTGGCTGGCAGACGGGCCAAATCCGGTTTTGCCCATGTCGATCAGGCGTGCGGTGGTTGGGATCAGCGACAGGATTTCATCGCCCACCAGCCGGTCATGGATCACCACATCGGCGGCCTGCAATGCCTGCAAGGCCCCCAGCGTCAGATGGGCGGCAGCACCGGGGCCGGCACCAACAAACAGAACGGGAAAGGCAGGTGCGGGGCGCATGGCAAACTCGGGTTGTTCCATTGCCCAATATAGAACTTTTTCCTGCATCCAGACCAGATGCCCTTGCAGATAAGGATGTTTGTTCTGATACTGGGCGGCAATGGAACAGGGTTCCGTCAATTGCAGGGGAATGGGAATGGCAGTCCGGCTGGATGAGATGGACCGGAAAATCCTTGTCGAGTTGCAGGCCGATGCCAGCCAGTCGTTGGACGAAATTGCCCGCAAAGTCGGGTCATCAAAAACGCCTGTGTGGAACCGCATCAAGCGGATGCGCGAGGCGGGGGTGATCCTGCGCCAGACCGCTATTCTTGATCCGGAGGCCTTGGGGCTTGAGGCATGTTTTTTCGTGCTGATCCGCACATCCGAGCATGAGGCCGAGTGGCAGCGCAAGTTTTTGACGGCATTGCAGGCGCGGCCAGAGGTGATGGAGGCGCATCGCTTGGCGGGGGATATTGATTACATCCTGAAAGTGCGGGTCAAGAATGCGCGGGCCTATGACACGTTTTATCAGGCGCTGATATCCGAGGTGCGGATTTACAATGTGACGGCGCTTTTGAGCATGGAAGAAATTAAATCGACGACCGTGTTGCCGGTTTAAGGGGCTAAAAATCTTGGAAAAAGATTTTTCGGGGGCTGTCTGCCCCCGGCGCGGCCGGTGGCCGCTTCCCCCGAGGATATTTTTCAACAGATGAATATCAGGCGCGGTCGAGCATCAGTTTGGTCAAGCCGTGGAAATGGTAGGCATCGGCATAGTTCGGCGGGGCGGCGATGCGCAGGCCGGGCAGGCGGTTGAACAGAATTGGCAGGGCAATTTGCAGTTCCAACCTTGCCAGTGGCGCACCGACGCAAAAGTGCAGACCTGCGCCGAAGGTGACATTGGGTTTGACCGGGCGGGTTGGAATGAATCGGTTTGGGTTTTCCCAGTTGGCGGGATCCCGGTTGGCAGCCCCCAGCAGCAAGGCCACACGGTCGCCGCGCTGGAAACTTTGGCCCATGAGATCGATGTCTTCGTAAGCCCAGCGGGTGAACATATGCAGCGCCGGATCGTAGCGCAGGATTTCTTCGATGGTGGCATCTACCGCATTGCGGGCGAGGGCCGCCAGTGGCGTTTGCGTCTCCAGCAGGGTTTTGACGCCATTGCCGATGGTGTGCACCGTCGCTTCATGGCCTGCGTTCAGCAGCAGGATGCAGGTTGAAATGAGCTCGTCCGTGGTCAGTTTCTCGCCCGCTTCTTCCGCCGCGATCAGCGAGGTGATCAGATCATCGGCTGGATGCGCGCGGCGTTGATCAATGTAATCGCGCAGGAAGGCCACGAAACTTTCCGTCGCTTGCACGGCGCGCAGTTCGGCCTCCGGCGTGCGGTTTGCCA
>JAYUZO010000153.1:0-3883 GCA_043751715.1 Rhodobacterales bacterium
CCGAACCACAGCCCCGCGCCCAGAAACAACCCGGCCTTTTCCCATGTGCCAAGGCCGCTGCCCCCCGCAATCGCCCAGACAACAGCGGGAAAGGCCAGCAGGTGCCCAGCCGCCAGCACCACCAGCAGCGCATCCGCGCCGGGAAATTCAGCGCCCTCCGCCGCGTCACCAATCACATGCGGAATGGCCTGATCCATCAGCGCCGCAAATGCCGTCATGTACAGGAAAACCGCCAGCACCCACGGCCCGCCCAGCCACAGGCCCGCCGCAAACAGCGGCAGGGGGGCAAGGCTGGCAATGGCAAACAGGATCATCGGTATGGGTTTCATCAGTGGCAAAATAGCACGCCTGCGCGGCCCTGACAGCCCCCGCTTTGGAAACGCACTATTGCGCCATGGGCTGCATCCGGCCTTTTCACGGGCGCAGGGAAGCATTAGGTCAGGGAAAACCAGTCCCAAGGGTGTCAGGGCGCACATGTCGTTTTTCAAGAAACTCAAGGACAAACTGTTCCGGTCGTCCGACAAGATCGGCGAAGGGCTGGATGCGCTTGTCAGCGAACCCGTGGCAGAGGCGGTGACTGAACCGCACGCTGCGGTGGCTGCCGCGTCTGATCTTGCGCAGGAACCGGCTCGGGCCCCGAATACTGCCGCTGCGCCCGTTGATCCGCCGCGCGTGCCTGAACCCGCCAAACCCGGCCTGCTGAACCGCCTTTTTGCCCGCACCACCCCGGCGGATGAGCCCCGCCGTATCCTTGATGATGCCATGCTTGAAAGCCTGGAAGACCTGCTGATTGCTGCTGATATGGGCGTGCAAACCGCCACGCGCGTGACCGCCAACATCGCCGAAGGCCGCCTTGGCCGGCGCATTTCGGCCACCGAGTTGCGGCAGGCACTAGCGGCCGAGGTAGCGCGGATCATGGAGCCGGTCGCCCTCCCCCTGCCGCTGTATCCGCAAAAACCGCAGGTGGTGCTGGTGGTGGGGGTGAATGGGTCAGGCAAGACCACGACCATCGGCAAACTGGCCAGCCAGTTCAAGGCGGCGGGCAAATCGGTGGTGATTGCCGCCGGTGATACGTTCCGCGCGGCGGCGGTGGAGCAGTTGCAAATCTGGGGCACGCGCGCAGGGGTGCCGGTGCTGACCGCCCCCGAGGGCAGCGATCCCGCCAGCCTTGCGTTTGATGCGCTGACACAGGCCCGAGCCGATGGCGTGGATCTGTTGATGATTGATACCGCAGGCCGGTTGCAAAACCGGGCCGATCTGATGGAGGAACTGGCCAAGATCGTACGTGTGATCCGCAAGGTTGATGCCACAGCGCCGCATAACACGCTTCTGGTGCTCGATGCGACCACGGGCCAGAACGCCCTGCTGCAGGTGGAGATTTTCCGCAAGATCGCCGATGTATCGGGCCTTGTGATGACCAAACTTGATGGCACCGCCAAGGGCGGCGTGCTGGTGGCACTGGCTGATAAATTCGGGCTGCCCATCCATGCGATTGGCGTTGGCGAACAGATTGATGATCTGGCGCCCTTTGATCCTGAAGAATTTGCCAAAGCATTGGTAGGACTGGAATAAATGGCACAAAAACCCATCAGTCCGGCGTTGAAACAAGTGTTGGAACTTGGCCCGACCGTGGTGTTTTTTCTGATCTACATGTGGATCAGGGATGACACCTTCACCATCGCGGGCACCGCCTATTCCGGGTTCATTGTGGCGGCGCTTGTGTTCATTCCGATCATTCTGGGGTCCATTGCCGCGCTGTGGTATCTGACCGGCACGATCAGCCGCATGCAGGTGTTCACCGCGTTTATGGTGCTGTTTTTTGGCGGGCTGACGGCGTATTTCAACGATGAGCGGTTCTTCAAGATGAAAACCACCATTGTCTACGGCTGCATGGCGGGGCTTTTGGTGATTGGCCTTTTGCGCGGGCAAAGCTGGCTGAAGGTCGTCTTGTCCGAGGCGCTGCCGATGGAAAACACCGGCTGGATGATCCTGACCCGCCGCCTTGCCGCGATGTTTATCGTGCTTGCGGTGGCCAACGAAATCATCTGGCGCAACATGTCGAACGATGCCTGGGTGACGATTGAAACCTTCGTGTTTCCCATCGCACTGGCGGCGTTCCTGTTCTTTCAGATCTTCACGCTGCAGAAATACATCATTGAAGATGATGTGAAAAAGTAGGGCAAGCACTGCATGTGCCTGCCTTGACGTGCTGCTTTGTGCAGCGTAACCACACAATTGTGGTGCTTTGATACCGGATTGCGGGCCACGTTAAATACACCGCTAAAAGGGCACCTTTCGGCACGTCACCCCGAAGGCCCTTGGGCTTCGGGGTTTTGTTTTGGGATCAACGGCCATGTCAGATGATTGGAAAACGCGCACGAAACTGGTGCATGAAGGCAGCCGCCGCAGCCAGTATGGTGAGATGGCCGAGGCGATTTTCCTGACGCAGGGCTTTGTTTACCCGTCGGCCGAGGCGGCCGAGGCGCGCTTTACCAAGGCGGGCCCGGATGAGTTTATCTATGCACGCTATGGCAACCCGACGACACGCAGCTTTGAAGAACGCATTGCGGCAATTGAGGGCACGGAAGATGCCTTTGCCACGGCAAGCGGCATGGCAGCGGTCAATGGTGCGCTGACATCCATGCTGCGGGCGGGCGATCATGTTGTCAGCTCGCGCGCGCTGTTCGGATCGTGCCTGTATATTCTGGAAGAGGTGCTTGCGCGCTACGGCGTGCATGTCACCTTTGTGAATGGCACTGACCTTGCGGCGTGGGAGGCGGCGGTGACACCGGCGACCAAGGCTGTGTTCTTTGAATCCATGGCGAACCCGACGCTGGAGCTGGTGGATATTGCCGCCGTGTCGGCGATTGCGCACCGGCATGGGGCCATCGTTATCTGCGACAACGTCTTTGCCACGCCGATCTTTTCGCGGGCCGTGGAACAAGGCGCGGATGTGGTGGTGTATTCCACGACCAAACACATTGACGGGCAGGGCCGCGCGCTGGGTGGGGTGATCTGCGGGACGACCGAGTTTATCCGCAAGGTGGTTGAACCTTATATGAAGCATACGGGCGGCAGCATGTCGCCGTTCACGGCATGGATGCACCTGAACGGCATGGCCACGCTTGATCTGCGTTGCCGGGCGATGGCGGCGGCGGCGCTGCAGGTGGCGCAGGCGCTGCAGGGACACCCGGCGCTGACACAGCTGCTGTATCCGGGGCTGGCGGACCATCCGCAGCATGCGCTGGCGATGCGGCAGATGGGCACAGGGGGCACGCTGGTGACCTTTGATGTGGGCACCAAAGAGGCGGCGTTTGCATTCATGAACGCGCTGCAGATTGCCAAGATATCGAACAATCTGGGCGATGCGAAAACCATTGTCACGCACCCGGCCACGACCACGCATTCGCGCCTGCCCGATGATCAGAAGGTGCTGCTTGGCATCACGCCGGGCCTGATCCGCCTGTCAGTGGGGCTGGAAGACCCCGATGATCTGATTGCTGATCTGATGACGGCGCTTGGGTAACCCAACGCGGGGATGGGCAGATTGCCCATCCTAAATACCCACCCGAAACGCGTAGGATGGGCAATCTGCCCATCCCCCCTGTCCCCCAACCGATACTTGCAATCCCAGTCAGCGCGCCTATCTGACTGATCCGTGCACAGGCCCGCTGCGTAAACCTGCTGACATTGATGGCATCCCGTGGTGCCTGAACCGAAAGGACTGCATCATGAACATCCACACCCCGACGATTGACCGCAAGCCCAGCCGCGAAGACGTTGCCCTTGCGCTTGCCACGCTGCGCCAATGGGCCGGCAAGGCCACCGATGCCGAAATCGCAGGTGTTGATGCTGCCTTGGGCTGTTTGATCCCCGGTCAGGC
>JAYUZO010000154.1:0-2501 GCA_043751715.1 Rhodobacterales bacterium
CGGGTAGGTGACAGAACACGCAGCGCATCCATCCCCTTGGGTGACAGGTTCACGCGGCCCTGCACCGGGGCAGTGGCCACAAAAAACAGGTGCTGATCGGCGATGAACGCGGTCTGGTCAGGCTGCAATTCACTGTAACGTTTGCCCATAACCTATTCCACAGTCACGGATTTCGCCAGATTTCGTGGCTGATCCACATCGGTGCCCTTTGCGATGGCCGTGTGATAGGCCAACAGCTGGGCCGGCACCGCATACAGGATAGGGGCAAAGACCGGGTCAACCTCGGGCATGGTGATGCTGCGCCAGACGCCGCTTCCGGCCTCGGCCACGCCCTGCGCATCCGATATCAGCAGCACCTTGCCGTGCCGCGCCATCACCTCTTGCATGTTGGACACGGTCTTGTCGAACAGGGCGTCACGGGGGGCCAGCACCACCACGGGCACGGCTTCATCAATCAGCGCGATGGGGCCATGCTTCAGTTCACCCGATGCATAACCTTCGGCGTGGATGTAGCTGATTTCCTTGAGTTTCAGCGCACCTTCCAATGCCATCGGGAACATCGCGCCCCGGCCCAGAAACAGCACATCCTGCGCGCGGCTCAGGTCATCGGCGATGGCGGCTATCGGTTTGGACAGGGTCAGCGCGTGGTTCATCAGGCCGGGAATGGCGCGCAAGGCGGCAAGATGGGTGGCAAGTGCTGCCGGGGTAAGGCGGCTACGATCATGCGCGGCTTTCAGGGCCAGTAAGGCCAGCACCGTCAACTGGCAGGTGAACGCCTTGGTCGAGGCCACGCCAACCTCGACCCCGGCCATGATCGGCAGGGACAGATCGGATTCCCGCGCGATGCTGGAGGTGGGCACATTGACCACCGACACCACCTTGGCGACCTTGTCTTTGGTGTAACGCAAGGCGGCAAGCGTATCGGCAGTCTCACCCGACTGGCTGACAAAAAGCGCCCATGAAGTGGGTGACATTGGTGGTTCGCGGTAGCGGAATTCGGATGCTATATCCACCTCGGCGGGCAGGCCTGCGATCTGTTCAAACCAGTATTTTGCCACGTGGCAGGCATAAGAGGCGGTGCCGCAAGCCACCAGCGTGATACGGTCTACACCCGTAAAATCAACGCCTTGTGGCAGGTTTATCATGTCACCGTTGAGGTAATGCTTGAGCGCATCGGCAATCACCGTTGGCTGTTCGGCAATTTCCTTGGCCATGAAGTGGCGGTGGCCAGCCTTTTCAATGCGGGTGGCATCAATCTGGATCGTGGTCATGGCACGGTTGGCGCGGCGGCCCTGATCATCACGGATTTCGGCACCGGCGCGTGTCACGATGGCCCAATCACCCTCTTCCAAATAGGTGATGCGGGCGGTGAAGGGCGACAGGGCGATGGCATCAGAGCCTACGAACATTTCGCCTTCGCCATGCCCGATGGCCAGCGGTGATCCTTTGCGGGCGGCCACGATCAGATCATCCTCGCCGTCAAACAGAAAACACAGCGCAAAAGCACCATGCAAGCGTTTCAGTGTCGCCTCGGCGGCGTCAACGGGTGAAAGGCCGCGGTCCATGTGTATTTTGGTCAGCAGGGCCACGGTTTCGGTATCGGTTTCAGATTCCCATGCGAGGCCCGCAGCAGCCAGTTCAGCGCGCAGTTCGCGGAAATTTTCGATGATGCCGTTGTGCACGACGGCCACGTTGCCTGCCTTGTGCGGGTGGGCATTGGTCACCGTGGCAGCCCCATGCGTGGCCCAGCGGGTGTGGCCGATGCCAGCCTTGCCAGCCAGCGGATTGTGCACCAACAGGTCAGACAGGTTGACAAGCTTGCCCACGGCGCGCCGACGGTCCAGCGTACCATTGTGGATGGTGGCAATTCCGGCGGAATCATAGCCGCGATATTCCAGCCGTTTCAGACTTTCGACCAGCAGGGGCGCAACTTCGTTTAGCCCGAGAATACCAATGATACCGCACATTTACGAACCTTTCTTCGCAGCTTGGATAGCGCGCAACCGCTCCATCAGCCGCAGGGCAAGCCCCGGTTTGTTGACTTGTTTCGCACGTCCAAGGGCCATTGCCCCGGCGGGCACATCCTTTGTAATCACACTGCCAGACCCGGTCAGGGCATCATCACCGATGGTCACGGGGGCCACCAGCATGGTGTCAGACCCGATAAAGGCGCGTTTGCCAATGGTGGTGCGGTGCTTCATTGCGCCATCATAATTGCAGGTGACGGTGCCTGCGCCGATATTGGTTCCATCGCCGATATCGGCATCACCAATATACGTCAGATGGCCGATCTTGACGCCTTCACCCAGCACGCTGTTCTTGATTTCCACAAAATTGCCGACATGCACATCTTCGGCCAGTTCCGCGCCGGGGCGCAGACGGGCAAAGGGGCCGATGTCAGACCCGCGCGACACATGGCAGCCTTCCAGATGGCAAAAGCCTTTGATTTCAGCGCCGGATTCAATGGTGACGCCGGGGCCGAAAATCACATTGGGGCCGAT
>JAYUZO010000155.1:0-12305 GCA_043751715.1 Rhodobacterales bacterium
TTGGCCGATCCTGACCACCTCGATTGCCAAGAAATGGCTGAACGACGGCGACGGATTGCAGGATCGCGGCATCACCCGCGATCTGCATTGGGGCATTCCGGTGCAAAAAGGCGATGATCCGTGGCCGGGCATGGAAGGCAAGGTGTTCTACGTCTGGTTCGATGCGCCCATCGAATATATCGCGGGTACCGCCGAATGGGCCGACGCGCATGGGTTGCCCGATGCCGCATGGGAACGCTGGTGGCGCACCGACAAGGGGGCGCAGGACGTGACTTATTACCAGTTCATGGGCAAGGATAACGTGCCCTTCCACACCCTGTCTTTCCCGGCCACGATCCTTGGGTCGGGTGAGCCGTGGAAGCTGGTGGATTACCTGAAATCCTTCAACTACCTGAATTATGATGGCGGGCAGTTCAGCACCTCGCGCGGGCGGGGGGTGTTCATGGATCAGGCGCTGTCGATCCTGCCGTCGGATTACTGGCGGTGGTGGCTGTTAAGCCATGCGCCGGAATCGTCTGATGCTGAATTTACGTGGGAGAATTTTCAGGCAAGCGTGAACAAGGATCTGGCCGATGTGCTGGGCAACCTCGTGTCCCGCGTGACAAAATTCGCCAAGGCCAAGTTCGGCGATGTGATCCCGGCGGGCGGTGTGCCGGGGCAGCGTGAGGCTGATCTGATGGCAGCCCTCACCACACAATTGCGCAGCTATGAGGCCAACATGGCGGCGATGGAGGTGCGCAAATCCGCGGCCGATCTGCGCGCGCTGTGGGTGGCGGGGAATGAATATCTGCAGGCAGCGGCACCCTGGACCGCCGTTAAGACCGACCCAGATCAGGCGGCTATGATGATCCGGCTCGCGATGAACCTGATCCGCGTTTACGCCATTATTTCGCGCCCGTTCATCCCAGATGCAGCGGCGGCAATGATGGCGGCGATGGGCAGTGATGACTGGACATGGCCCGATGATCTGGCCGCCGCCATGCAGGTGCTGCCTGAGGGCGCGGCCTATGCCGTGCCCGAAAACCTGTTCCGCAAGATCACCGATGAAGAGCGCGCCGATTGGCAGCAGCGCTTTGCCGGGATCAGGGCCTGATCCCGCCCCACATCTGATCCGGGCCTGATCCGGGCCGGGTTTGCGGCGCAACTGATTCAAAACCGCACCCGCACGTGCCCAAAGCGCAGGCAGTTCGCCGTTTATTGACCCACCGGCCAATAACAATTGTTGACTCCTCTCCCCCGCCGCAGGGTAAGCTGTGCCCACGGGGTCGTTTGCGCGGCAATCGGAGGGCTGCCGTTATAAAGCCACCTTCATCAACAAGGGCGCGCGTCACAGATGTGTCATGCGCCATATGCTATCCGTTCCAACGGGTCCAAATCAGGGAGACTTACGTGAAAAAAACTTCTGCTGTCAGCCGCCGCGCGTTTCTGAAAACGTCGGCCATCGGTGCGGGTGCGCTTGCTGCCCCGGCCATCATTTCGTCCAAGGCGCTTGCGTCTTCGGGTGAGCTGAACTTTATGGGGTGGGCGGGTTATCCGGCCCTTGCCGAAAAGGTGTTTCCTGCGTTCACGGCGGCAACCGGGATTACGGTAAACTTTACCGAACAGCCCGATCAAGATGCAATGCTGGCACAGGGCAAGATCGCGCTTGAAACCGGCGGCGTTGATATGATCGAACCGACGATCGACAGCGTTGGTGCATGGCATACCAATGGCCTGCTTGGCGCATGGGATGAAACCAAACTGGCGATGGACAACTATCTGCCAGGTCTGGCCGATGGTGCCGCGGGTCAGCGTTCGCGCAAAGATAGCGCACTGGTTTATGTGCCGTCCAACTGGGGGACCGAGGCGATTGTTTACAACAAGGAAACAGCGGTGCTGGGCGATCCGCCTTCACTGGCTGCCTTGTTTGACCCGGCCAACCAGGTTGTGCTGCGGCCACGTTCCGCGCTGACCGCCATGGGCCGCCTGCTGGAAGCCCAGGGTAAACTGCCGCGTCCGTGGTTGGATGCCTACACCGACATGGATGCCATGGTTGAACTTTGGGATATCGCATTTGCTGAATGCGTGAAGGCCAAGGCGAACGTGGTTCAGTTCTGGTCAGGTGAAAATGAAGCCAACGCCGGCTTTGTTGCCAATGGTGCGACCGTGGGCCTGTGCTGGGATTCAACCGGTTACAACCTGCGCAATGATGGCTACGGCTATGCGGCCCCGGTTGAAGGTGCGTTTGCATGGCATCAGGGCTTTATCCTGATGAAAAACGCCACAAACACCGATCAGGCGCATGAACTGGTCAAATGGGTATCCACCGCCGAAGGTGCGGCGGCCTGGGCCTCTGCTTTCTCGTCGAACGCGGTTGGCAAAGGTGCCGCTACGCTGATGAGCCCGGACGTGTCGGCCTATTACAACAGCGCCTTCGATGATGCCAAACTGGCAGCTTTGTGGTGGTGGCCAGACCAGTCGGCAGAATTCATCGCCAAGCGTGGCGAGTATTCAGACAAATACAAGGCATCCTGATTTATCAGCGCATTGTGAACACGCCGGGTCAGCTTTGGCCCGGCGTGTTTATTTGAACGGGGCGGTTCTGCAACCGGGCTGCGTGCAAAGGCGCTTTCCATTGCGTCATGCACAGGGCCTGCTAGGCTGACCAAAATAAAAAGACCAACGGGGAAAAGGATTGCATCAATGAGCGCTGGCATTGACCTGGACAATGTCGTTTGCGATTTCGGCAGTTTTCGGGCTGTGGATCATGTGAACGTCAGCATTCAGCCGGGCGAATTCTTTTCGTTCCTTGGGCCATCAGGCTGCGGCAAAACCACGATCCTGCGCATGGTTTCAGGGTTTATCGAACCCACCGGCGGGGTGATCCGCATCGGGGGCAAAGATGTAAAAGGCCAGCGGCCCAACCAGCGGCCCACGGCGCTGATCTTTCAGAACCTGGCGCTGTTTCCGCTGATGCCGGTCTGGGAAAACATCGCCTTCGGGCTGGAGGTACGCGGGGTTGATCGCGCCACACGCCGCAAAAAGGCCGAGGAATTGCTGGCACTGGTCGATCTGCCGAACGCGGCGGACAAGATGATCAGCCAGCTGTCAGGCGGGCAAAAACAGCGCGTGGCGATTGCGCGCGCATTGGCGGTGGAACCATCGGTGATGCTGCTGGATGAACCGCTGTCAGCGCTTGATCTGAAACTGCGCCAGCATATGCGGGCAGAGTTGCGCGCCATTCAGAAACGCACGGGCGTGACCTTTATCTACATCACCCATGATCAGGGTGAGGCACTGGCCATGAGCGACCGGGTCGGCGTGATGAGCCAGGGTAAACTGCAACAGGTGGCCAACCCGCGCGACATTTACAACAATCCAGCGAATGGGTTTGTTGCGTCTTTTGTCGGCGAAAACAACATTTTGTCGGGTGATGTGGTCAACCCAGCAGGTGGTTTTGCCAGCCTTGCCACGCCGCATGGCACCTTTCGGGCCAAGCTGGGCGATGGCGTGTCGGGGAAAGGCGTCAAGCTGTATGTCCGGCCGGAACATACCAAACTGTCCATCGGGGCCGAGGCGGAAAACTCGGTCGCGGTAACGGTCAGCGAAGTGGCGTTCGAGGGCAACTTCATTTCGGTGATTTCGCACAGTGCCAGTGGCATGGCGTTCACGTCTGAGCTGCGGAATGATGGGTCTGCCCCGGTGCCCGATGTCGGATCAAACCACTTTGTCACCTTTGATGCAGGCAAGGCCGCCATCCTGCCTGACGCCACTGTGACAGGGGGCTGACCGCGATGGGAGATCTGTTGAAACGCTATGGCGGCGGGTTGACCGGGGCCATTCTGCTGCTGACCGTGTTCTGGCTGGTGATCCTGCTGATCCTGCCGAACCTGACCATGTTCGAAAGCAGTTTTCGCCCCTATCTGCCGGTGACCGAGGTCGGCGGGCCGAAAGATACCTATTCGGGCAACAACTACCTGCGCATTCTTGGCAACGCGGTGGATATGAACATCTTCGGTGTGACGGTGGAGGTGCCGGTGCGCGTGAAGGTGTTCCTGCTGACCATCTTTTATGCCGCCGTGGTTACCATTGTGACCTTTGTGCTGGCCTATCCGCTGGCCTATTATCTGGCCAAGATCGTATCCCCCCGGTCCTTGCCCACGCTGTTCCTGCTGCTGTTCGTGCCGCTGTGGGTATCCGAAATTCTGCGGTCTTTTGCGTGGTTCATCATCCTGTCCTTCAAGGGGCCGCTGAATGCCCTGCTGATGTCGGTGGGCATCATTGACAGTGAAATCCGCTGGATTGCCGGGTTCAGCCCGGTGATCATCGGGCTGGTCTATACCTATGTGCTGTTCATGGTGTTCCCGCTGTTCAATTCCATGCAAAGCCTTGATTCCAATCAGATTGAGGCCGCCGAAGATTTGGGCGCGCCGTGGTGGCGCACGCATTGGCGCATCATCCTGCCGCATTCCAAACCCGGCATCGCTTCGGGTGCGGTGATGGTTTTCATGCTGTCTGCCGGGTCATTGCTGGTGCCGTCACTGCTGGGGTCAACCACATCGGGCTGGTTCACGCAGACCATTCAGGGCGTGATGCTGGAAGAGCAGGACTGGAACACCGGCGCTGCCTTTGCCTTCATGCTGCTGTTCGTGTGCACGCTGTTTGTCAGCCTTGCCATGCGGGTGTTCGGCGTCAAACTTTCTGACATTGCGAAATAGGGGGCGGATCATGCACAACACCCGCAACACGCTGTTTCACATCTACATGGGCGCGTTCCTGTTGTATCTGCTTTTGCCCCTGCTGGTCATGGGCGGGGCTGCGTTCAATGACAGCAAACTGCCCACCGTGCTGCCGTGGAAGGGGTTCACCGACCAGTGGTTCGTTGACCTGTGGAATGACAACCGCATCTGGATTGCATTCCGCAACACGCTGCTAGTGGCGCTTGGCGTGGTGGCACTTGCGGTGCCCATCGGCACGGCAGGGGCGATTCTGATCAATTCGGTATCGGGGCGGTGGCGCGCGGCGCTGTATGGCCTGATGGTGGCGCCGATCCTGATTCCCGGTGTGGTGATTGGCATCTCTACCCTGTTGTTCTGGAACAACCTTTCAGTCGGGTCCGGCCTGCATTTGTCTGTGCTGGGGCAGGTCAGCTATATTGCCAGTTTCGTGATGCTGCTGGTGCTGGCACGTCTGCAAAGCTTTGATCAGGGGTTGGAGGAAGCGGCCCTTGATCTGGGTGCAAGCCATGGGCAGGTCATGCGGCGCATCCTGTTGCCGCATCTGTATCCGGCCATTGGCGCGGGGGCGGCGATTGCATTCTTTCAGTCGATCGAAAACTTTAACATCACACTGTTCACGCGCGGCGGGGCCGATACGCTGACGGTGTATGTGTTTTCCAAGGTGCGTTCGGGCATCACGCCTACGATCAACGCACTGGCGCTGATCCTGATCCTTGTCACACTGGGCGCGGCCATTGTGTATGAACTGAACCGCCGCCGGGTGGCGCGCATTGAATCCGCACGTGAGGCCGAGGCAAAGCGTGCCGAAGAGGCGATGCTGCAGGCGCTGTAGCCCAAAACCAAAGTGCGCCCAAGTGGCGCGTTTTGCCTATGGGATTTGGAGTTGAAGTGGTGCCCAGAGACGGAATTGAACCGCCGACACGCGGATTTTCAATCCGCTGCTCTACCAACTGAGCTATCTGGGCACCGTTGGGTCTGCCTTGGCAAACTGGGGGCGTGATACGCGACGGCGGTGGGGCTGTCCAGAGGGAATTGGCGCAAAAACGCTGTTGACTGCAGCTGCCCGGTCAGTGCGGGCGGGCGGGTGCGTCGGGGTCATCGGTGCTGCTGTCGGCATCATCCACCGGCACCGGAATGGCGTAAGATCCGTTCAGCCAGCGCGCCAGATCGACATCCGCACAGCGCCGCGAACAAAATGGCGTGTAGGCCGGATTGACGGGTTTGCTGCACACCGCACAGGTCATGGCAGCACCTGTGACAAGGGCAGGCGGTCGCGCTTGCGCGTCAACTCATACAGGCCAAGCGTTGTCCAACCGGCAAGGTTCACCTCACCTTCGGTCTTGAACGCCGCGCGCATCACCTGATCCAGAATGGCGCGTTCGCGTTTGGGCATGGGGGCGAAATCCACCACCACCTGCCCGCCAAGCCCGCGCAGGCGCAACTGGCGCGGCAGATCGCGTGCGGCGGCGATGTTGACCTTCAGCGCGGCTGCCGGGCTGGTATCGGCCCCGGTGTTCACATCCACGGCCACAAGGGCGCGCGTGGGTTCCACCATCATATGCCCCTCGCCCAGATCAACGCGCGCGTCACGCAGCGCATCAATCAGATCAAGCACGCCATTGTTTTCAAACGCCCCGGCATCGGTTTCCAGCGCATCGGGGGCGGGGTCCAGCCAATCGCGGAACGCCGCTTCGTGCGCGCCTGCGCCATCCACCAGCAGTTCCGGCCCGCCGTCCAGATCAACCAGCACCGCTTCGGCCAGAGCGCGCATGGCGGCAATGTCTTCGGCCACCGCATCGGGTTCGGCATCCCAGCAGGCTGACCGCAGGATCAGGCCCAGCGTTTCAGCGGCACCCTGCATCTGTGCCACGGCGATAGCCTGCAAGTCGGCACGCAGGTCTTCATCCCGGATGCGGCGGCTGATGTTCAGGCCCGGTGCATCGGGTGTGACAATGGCAAAGCGGCTTTTGAACAGCAGGCGTGCCGTCACAGGCGTGGCCTTGCCCGCCTCTGCCGGGCCCGAAACCTGCACCAGCAAACGCTGACCGGGGGAAATGCCACTGATCTGGCGCAAAAAGCCGCTGCCATGCGGCAGTTTCACAAAAATGCCGCCCTGCCCTTTCATTGGCCGGTCTGCCACCGCGCGGTAAATTGCACCGGGCATCGCCACATCGGTGGCCGGATCAATGGCCAGTTCAACCAGCACACCATCTTCAATCAGGGCGGCGGCCTGTTGACCGTTCATTTCATCAAGTACGACAACGCGGCCCTTCATGTGGTCCTCCAGACGGGGTAGCCTGCGGCGGTCAGCAGGGCTGCGGTTTCGGCCAATGGCAGGCCCATGATGCCGGTGTATGATCCGGAAATCCACGGGATGAACGCACCCGCCGCCCCCTGAATGCCATATGCACCCGCCTTGCCCTGCCAATCACCCCCGGCAAGATAGGCGTTCAGTTCCATGTCCGACAGGCGTTTGAATTTCACTGCGCTGACGCTGTCTTTTTGCCAGATGCGGGCGCCCCGGCGCACGGCCACAGCGGTGATCACCTGATGACGGCGGCCACCGAGTTTCAACAGAAATTCCGCTGCCTGCCCTGCATCGCGTGGTTTTCCCAGAATACGACGGCCAAGGGCCACGGTGGTGTCGGCGCAGATGACAATATCATCATCGCCCGCCTGCACCGCCGCCACCTTTTCGGCGGCCAGCCTGATGCAATAGGGACGCGGCAGTTCGCCCTTGGCTGGGTCTTCGTTGATGTCGGGGGGAAGCACGGCATCGGGCACCACGCCCAGTTGCGCCAGCAATTCCAGCCGGCGCGGGCTGCCTGATCCGAGTATCAGCCGCAAGACAGGCTACTTGAACCGATAGTTGATACGGCCTTTGGACAGGTCATACGGTGTCATTTCCACCTGCACCTTGTCGCCTGCCAGCACGCGGATGCGGTTCTTGCGCATCTTGCCTGCCATCACCGCGATCAGCTCATGGCCATTATCGAGTTCGACCTTGAATGTCGCGTTCGGCAGCAGTTCCTTGACGACACCGGGGAATTCGAGAATGTCTTCCTTGGCCATGGTCTCTCCAATAGGATTTCGCCCGCGACTTTGGGTGCAGGCACGGGGCGGCATATGCGCCTGACGCTGGCGGTTTTCAAGCGAAAACTGGTGGGCCTGCGTTAATCTGTGTGGTCGGTGGGCCATTCGCCCTGCGGCAAATGCCGGCAAGGCGAACGGTCAGTCAGTCAAAGCGCGGAAAGTGCGGCGGTCACCGTGGCGGCCATCGGCGTGGTGGGCCGCCCGATCAGGCGCGACAGGGTTTTGCTGTCATCAAACAGATAGCCTGCCTTGGCATGGGTATCTGCATCGACAAGGGCTGTGACCAGCACTTCGGGCAGGCCGAAACTGACCAGCAGCGCCTTGTAGGCATCGGCAGGCATATCGGCATAGGGCAGCGGCTTGCCAGTCTGGCGCGATACTTCGGCGGCCATGTCGCCCAGCGTATGGGCGGTATCGCCAGCCAGTTCATAGGTCTGGCCTGCATGGCCATCGGCGGTGGCCACAACGGCAATCGCCTCGGCGTAATCGGCACGCGCGGCGGTGGACAGGCGTGCATCCCCTGCTGTGCCCACCATGGCCCCGGCAGCAATGGCCCCGCCCAGCGACCCGGTGTAGTTTTCGGTATACCAGCCATTGCGCAGGATGGTGACGGTCAGGCCTGATGCGTGCAGATCGGCCTCGGTTGTGATGTGGTCCCGCACCAAAATCAGGGGCGAGGCGGCCCCTTTCAGGATGGATGTATACACAATCCGCCCAACGCCAGCCGCCTTGGCGGCGGCAATCACGCGGGCATGCTGGCCCATGCGATCGTTGAAATCATTCGATGAAATCAGCACCAGCACGTCCACCCCGACAAGGGCTGTGGCATCGGCGGTGAAATAGTCAAACGCCCGCACCGGCACGCCGATATCGGCGGCCTTGGCCGGATTGCGGGCTAGCGCGATGGGGCTGTGCCCGCGCGCCTGAAGCGCAGCAATGGCAAGGCGGCCAAGTTGGCCGGTGGCTGCGGTGATGGCGATGGTCATGATTTCTGTCTCCTGTACTGTTGATGTGTAACAGATACGTCTCTACTTACGAAAAGGAAGTACCTACATTTTTGTAAGTATCCTGCAGGAGCGCACATGACACCCGCACAACAGGCCACCGCCCTTTTGCGGCAGTTCGAAACCGGCAATGTTCTGGTGGCGGAATGCCCGTCGCGCATGGTGTTGCAGCATGTGACCAGCCGGTGGGGCGGGTTGGTGATGATTGCGCTGCAAACCGGCACGCACCGGTTCAGCACGTTGCGGCGGCGGATTGGTGGGGTCAGTGACCGGATGCTGGCGCAAACGCTGCAATTGCTGGAAGCTGACGGGCTGGTGCTGCGGGTGGCGCATGACGTGGTGCCGCCGCATGTGGACTACAGCCTGACCCCGCTTGGAGCAGAGGTTTCAGCACATGTGGTGCAACTGGCCACGCTGATTGAATGCAACCTGCCCACCATCATGGCGCACAGGGCCGCCAAAGCCGCGTAACACCGCTTGCAAATCTGGCGTGATCAGACGGTAGGCTCACCAAACCTTGCCAGCATCCGGTCCCTGATCTGATCGCGCGCCTGCCGGTAGGCCTGCAGTTTCGCCTCGCGGCTTTCGCCCAGACCGGTCGGGTCAATGATCGGCCAGTATTCGACGTTCAGGTGGTAAAACCGGGTCAGTTCAAGGGCAAGGCGCTGGCTGGCGGGCGACAGGGCCACGATCAGATCAAACTGGCTTAGATCATCACCCCATTGTTCCATTTCCTCAAACGAGCGTGACCGGTGACGTGACAGCTCAATCCCCATCTCGGCGCAGACCGCGATAGAAAAGCCGTCAACCTCGATATCGTTCTTGACCCCCGCCGATTGCACATAGGCGCGTTGGCCGTACATCTGCTTCATCAGGCCTTCAGCCATGGGGGACCGCACGGCATTATGATCGCAGCAGAACAGCACCGATTGGGGGAAATCTGCCACCTGTCAGCCCCAGTGCAGAACGCAGATCAGCGTGAACAGGCGGCGCGCGGTATCAATGTCCACCTCGGCCTTGCCCTCCAGCCGTTCCTGCAACACGCGCGCGCCTTCGTTGTGAATGCCGCGCCGGGCCATATCAATCGCCTCGATCTGGCTGGGCGGCAGGCGTTTGACGGCGTCGAAATAGCTTTCGCAAATCTGGAAATAATCCTTCACCACCTGGCGGAACGGGCCAAGTGACAGGATGAATTCGGTCACCCTGGTGGCATCTTCCTGTGCCAGATCAAAGACAAGCCTGCCGTCGCGGATGGCCAGTTGCAGCCGGTAGGGGCCGGGCGGTGGCGCACGGTCAGGTTTGGGCGGGATGGCAAAGGAATTGTCTTCCAGAAGATCAAAGATCGCCACCCGGCGTTCCTGTTCAATCTCGGGCGTGGGCCGCGCCAGCCCGCGTTCGTCAATTTCGACATGGCAAAGGCGGTTCGTCATGGGCAGGCCTTACAAGATCACCCGCCCGTGATGCCAGTGGGATGCAGGTTCGGCAAGGGGGTGTCAGCCATTCAACCGGTCCAGTCGTGCGCGCACGCTGCGCCCATGTGCTGTCAGGCTTTCACTGATGGCCAGCGTTTCGGCGGCTGGACCGACGGCTTTCAGTGCTGCGGGCGTCATCCGGGCCATCGTCGTGCGCTTCATGAAATCCAGCACCGACAGGCCCGAAGAAAACCGCGCTGAACGGGCGGTGGGCAGCACATGGTTGGGGCCGCCGACATAATCGCCAATCGCCTCGGGTGTCCATTGGCCAAGGAAGATCGCACCGGCATGGGGGATTTTGGCAGCCAGACCTTCGGGGTCATCGGTCATGATTTCAAGGTGTTCGGGCGCAATGCGGTTGGCAAGCTCTGCCGCCTGATCCAGATCGCGCACCACGATGATGGCGCCGTTTTTCTCCCAGCTTTCCCCGGCGATGGCCGCGCGTGGCAGGGTGGCACACAGGCGGGTCACGGCATGCGCCACCTTCTCGCCCAAGGCGGCATCGGTTGTGATCAGGATGGATTGCGCCGACACGTCATGTTCGGCCTGGGACAGCAGATCAAGGGCTATCCAGTCGGGATCATTGTCGGCGTCGGCAATGATCAGAATCTCGGATGGCCCTGCGATCATGTCGATCCCTACCCGGCCAAAGACCCGGCGTTTGGCGGCGGCGACCCATGCGTTGCCGGGGCCGGTGATCTTGTCCACCGGCTGAATGGTTTGGGTGCCATAGGCCAGCGCCGCAATCGCCTGCGCGCCGCCAATGCGGTAGATGGTTTCCACCCCCGCCAGCCGCGCGGCATAGATGACCGCGGGGTTATAGTTGCCATCGGGCGTGGGGGCGCAGATGGCAAGGCGTGCAACGCCTGCCACCTGCGCCGGAATCGCGTTCATCAGCACGGATGAGGGGTAGCTGGCGGTGCCGCCGGGCACATACAGCCCCGCCGCCGAAACGGCCGTCCAGCGCCAGCCAAGTGTGGCCCCTGTGGCATCCTGCCAGCTTTCATCAACGGGGCGCTGCCGTTCGTGATAGGCGCGGATGCGCGCGGCGGCAAGGTTCAGGGCGGCACGCGTATCGGCAGGCACAGCCATGCAGGCGGCGGCAATTTCAGCAGGCGAAAAGGCCAGTGTGGCGGGGGTCAGATCAAGCCGGTCAAATTTCGCGGTCAGGTCAATGACGGCGGCATCGCCGCGCGCCCGCACATCGGCGATGATGGCGGCCACATCACGATCCACATCATCAGATTCCTCGCGCTTCATGCCCAGCAGGGCGTCAAAGGCTGTGGCAAAGCCTGCATCGGCAGTATCAAGAAACATGGGCATCAGCGGGCCTTTCGCGCGGGGTGGGCGTGATGTAGCGCGCACGGCGACCGGCCTCAAGCGGTGATGGCGGCGGCCTTGGGGTTGAGATGTGGCGGGGTCTGCGCGCGGACCTGATTGCGGCGGCTTTCGCAGCCATTCACAGCTTCCCGCAGGGTGATCTTTTACGCCCGGATGCCAACAAGGAAGCGCTCAAACTGCGGCGCAAGATCCGGATGGTCACGCAGCCATTGCATGAATTCCGGCACTTCAACTTCCGCGTCCCATGGCCGGTCAAGCTCCCCCGCCGGATGCGCGCGAAAGCCCGTGATCTTGCGCCGTTTGCATTCCGCCATCAACGCGTCAGACATGATGGTAAAGCCGCCGGCGACGATGGACGTGCTGAACAGGTGATGCCCGGCCATCGCAGGTTTGCTGATCACAAGGCCGGTATCGTGGCAACGATAGAGCGGTTGGCCAAAGTTCGGCTGAACCTTGACGCTGCCAATCGGCTGATGGTCGGACTCTAGAAACAGCACACAGGGAAAACGCCGCCGTACGCGTAGCAAATAGAAACTGGCTGTTGATTTTCACCTAGAACTGAGCCGGTTTTTTCACCGGGAAGTGAGCCACCTCTGATTATGGATTTCGGTTCATGCTTGGGTCAAGATCTGTGTTGTCTCCTTCTTTTTCTTGGCGGCGGATGCGGCAGCTGAGCT
>JAYUZO010000156.1:0-5219 GCA_043751715.1 Rhodobacterales bacterium
GGCTGGCGCGGGGTGTTCTGGACGTTTCTGGTGTTTGCCATGGTAACGGGCACGTGGATGATGTGGCGTCAGCCCGAAACGCTGACCCCTGCCAACCGACGACCGCTGCGGTTTGGCACGCTGATGCAAGGGGCAAAGGTGGTGCTGACCAACCGCATCGCGCTTGCGTCAATCGCGGCGCAGACCATGGTGTTCGGCGCGCTGTTTGGCACGCTGTCATCGGTGCAGCCGCTGTTCGCCCAGACCTTTGGCCGCGAGGCCAGCTTTCCGGCATGGTTTGCGCTGATTGCACTGATGTCAGCCGGGGCCAGCCTGACCAACGCGCTTTTGGTGCGCCGACTGGGCATGCTGCGGGTGATTGCTACCGTTTTTGCGGTGATGGTGCTGCTGTCAGCGATAATGGCCATCGCTACACTGACCGGGGCGCTGCCGCCGGGGGCCAATTTCATGCTGTTCTTTGTCTGGGTGTGCGGCGTATTCGCGATGGCGGGCATGACCGTGGGCAACCTGAACGCACTGGCGATGGAGCCGATGGGCGCGATTGCGGGCCTTGCCGCCAGCGTTATTCTGGCCGTGCCAACCATTCTTGGCACGCTGATTGCAGCGCCATTGGGTTTGGCCTTTGACGGCACGCCGGGGCCTTTGGCGATTGGTGTGACGGTCTGTGCAGGCTTGGCACTGGCCATCATGCCACTGCTACGCCAGCGTTAAGATCACACCCTAACCGTTTGGCCGCACGATCTTTTCGGCCAAAGCCCGCGCAATCGCATGTGCGCCCTTGATCCGGTCGGCCTCAGTCTTCCAATCGCGTGTGAACACGATCTTGTTGCCGTTCACCCTTGCCGCACCTGCCTCGGCCTTGATCACATCCACCAGCCCCGCTGGGTTGCCATATTTGTCGAGGTGGAACTGCACCGTCGCCCCGCGCGGGCCCGCATCCAGTTTGGCAATGCCTGCGCGTTTGCACATCGCCTTGATCCGCACCACCAGAAGAAGCGTATTCACTTCCCTCGGCAGTGGCCCGAACCGGTCAATCATCTCGGCTGCGAACCCTTCAAGCTCCACCTTTGTCGTCAGGCTGGACAGGCGGCGATACAGGCCAAGGCGCAGGTCAAGGTCCACCACATATTCATCAGGAATCAGCACCGGCACACCCAAATTCAGCGTTGGCGCCCAGGCATCATCCACCGTGGCCAGCCCGGCAATTTCACCCGAGCGTATCTTGGCAATCGTTTCTTCCAGCATCTGCTGGTACAGCTCATATCCTACCTCTTTGATATGGCCCGATTGTTCCTCGCCCAGCAGATTGCCCGCGCCGCGCAGATCAAGGTCATGGCTGGCAAGATTGAAGCCCGCCCCAAGGTTATCAAGGCTGCCCAGCAGACGCAGGCGTTTGGTGGCTTGCGGTGTCAGCGGGCTGCGGGGTTTGGTGGTCAGGTAGCAATAGGCGCGGGTCTTGGCGCGGCCTACCCGGCCCCGGATCTGATACAGTTGCGACAGGCCAAACATATCGGCGCGGTGAATGATCATCGTGTTGGCGGTGGGGATATCAAGGCCGGATTCCACGATGGTGGTGGCCAGCAGCACGTCAAACTTGCCATCGTAGAACTGGTTCATCCGCGCGTCCAGATCACCCGCCGCCATCTGGCCATGGGCAATCGTGTAACTCACCTCGGGCACATGGGTTTTCAGGAAATCCTCCACCTCGTGCAGATCAGAAATGCGCGGTACCACGTAAAATGACTGCCCCCCCCGGAAGCGTTCGCGCAGCAACGCTTCGCGGATGGTGACCGTGTCAAACTCCGACACATAGGTGCGGATGGCCAGACGGTCCACCGGTGGGGTCGCGATGATCGACAGGTCACGCACGCCGGTCAGGGACAGTTGCAGCGTGCGCGGAATGGGTGTGGCGGTCAGGGTCAGCACATGCACCTCTGAGCGCATTTCCTTGAGGCGTTCCTTGTGCTGCACGCCAAAGTGCTGTTCTTCATCAATCACGATCAGGCCAAGGTCCTTGAACCGTATCCCCTTGGCCAGCAGCGCATGCGTACCCACGCAGATATCAACCGTGCCATCCGCCAGCCCTTCACGCGTGGCATTGGCATCCTTGGTGCCAACAAAGCGCGACAAGGGCTTGACGTTGATGGGAAATCCGCGAAAGCGTTCGGCAAAGCTGCGAAAGTGCTGGCGCGCAAGCAAGGTGGTCGGGCAGATCACCGCCACCTGTTTGCCGGACAGCGCCGCCACAAAGGCCGCGCGCATGGCAACCTCGGTTTTACCAAAGCCGACATCGCCCACGATCAGGCGGTCCATCGGGCTGCCCTTTTCAAGGTCAGCGATCACATCGCCAATGGCCGACAGCTGATCGTCGGTTTCCTGATAGGGGAACCGCGCGGCAAACGCCTCCCAAATCGAATGCGGGGCCTCAAACACCGGGGCGCTGCGCAAGGCACGTTCGGCGGCAATGCGCATGAGACGGTCGGCAATCTCTCGGATACGGTCCTTGAGTTTGGCCTTTTTCGCCTGCCAGGCACCCCCACCCAGACGGTCCAGCAAGCCCTCCTCATGGCCATAGCGCGACAGTAGTTCAATATTTTCAACCGGCAGGTAAAGCTTTGCATTATCAGCATATTCCAGGGCCACGCAGGCATGGGGTGCACCCAGAGCTGTGATGGTTTCCAACCCCAGATAGCGGCCCACGCCATGTTCGACATGCACCACCAGATCGCCCGGTGTCAGCGTATCCACCTCACGCAGAAAATTTTCGGCCTTGCGGCGTTTCTTGGGTTTGGCGACCAGCCGGTCACCCAGCACATCCTGTTCTGATATCACCGCAAGGCCGGGGGCCACAAACCCCGCCTCCAGCGCCCAGACCATCAGGAACAGGCCACCCTTGCCCTCCGGCACGCCGCGAAAATCGCGCACCACCTCGGCCCCGCGCGCACCTTGGTCGGCCAGCAACCCCTGCAGGCGTTCGCGCGCGCCGTCAGACCAGCTGGCAATCACAACCTGCCCTTCTTCACGCAACGCTTTCACATAGTCCGCCAAGGCCCCGAAAAGGCTGACTTGTTCCTGCTGACGTTCCGGCGCGAAACTGCGCCCGATACGGCCCTGCGCATCCAGAACCACCGGCCCCGGCGATTGCGGCAAGGGGGATAGCTGGATAAGGCGGTGCCCAGCCACGGCCGCTACCCATGCCGCATCATCCAGATACAACAGGCCCGGCTCTACGGGTTTATAGACCGTATCCAGCCGGCCGCGCGCCGTCATCGCCTCGCACCGCGCATCATAGCCATCGGCGATACTGTCCCACCGCGCCAGACGCGCAGGCGTGACCGCATCATCCAGCATCACCGCCGCGGCGGGCAGGTAATCGAAAATAGTCTCCAGCCGCGCGTGAAAGAATGGCAGCCAATGCTCCATCCCCTGATGTTTGCGGCCCGCCGAAACCGCCTCGTACAAGGGGTCATCCGCCCCGCCCACACCAAATTCCGCGCGATAGTTCTGCCGGAACCGGGTGATCGCGGCAGGGTCCAGCAGCACCTCTGACATTGGTGCAAATTCGATCGCGCTCAGCTTTTCCACTGTGCGCTGCGTTTCCGCATCAAACCGCCGCGCGCCATCCAGCACATCGCCAAAGAAATCAAGCCGTACCGGGCCGCGCTGCCCCGGCGGCCACAGATCAATGATCCCGCCCCGAATGGCATAATCGCCGGGTTCCGCCACGGTGGACACCGGCGAAAAACCCATGCGCGACAGGAACCCCTTCAGCGCATCGACATCCGTGCGGTCACCCACGCGCGCCGAAAACGCGGCATCGCGCAAGGTTTCACGCGCGGGAACCCGCTGCATGGCGGCCGAAAGCGTGGTCAGCAGCACGAAATTGCCGGGCACCGCCCCTTGGGCAAGGGCCGCCAGTGTGGCCATGCGGCGGGCGGAAATCGTGGGGTTCGGGGATGACCGGTCATAGGGCAGACAATCCCACGCGGGCAGATCAATGATCACGGTTTGCGGCGCCATCACCGCGAGGGCCGCGCGCATGGCCGCCGCGCGCTTGTCATCGCGCGCCACGTGGATGACCGGCGCACCCTTGGCCAATTCGCGTGCGATCAGGCGGGCGTCAAAGCCTTCGGGGGCGCCGCCAAGGATGATGCGATCAGCGACCATGAAAATCAGAAGCCGGGAAAGGACAGCGTGTTCAGGTTCTGCCACATGCCGAACATTGACGTGGTCAGAATGGAAAACATGCCAATGACCTGCACAATCATCCGGCAGCGCGTGATCCGGCGCACCAGATTTGCACCACGGCTGTCTTCGGCCGATACGGCCAGCGCTGTGCGATAGGTGACAAAGCCAACCAGTGTCATCGGGGCGGCCATGAACAGCACAGCCTGGGCAAATTCCAGATCATAAAAGAATGCCAGTATGGCCAGCGTCATCAACAGGAATGTGACGATGCCCACCAGCCACACCCCCGCCGTTCCCGCTATGTACAGCAGGCGGTTCACGTTGATATGCGCCAGCGTTTCCATATCCGTGCTTAGCGTGCCGCCGGTGCGCCGCGCACGGGTGACCATGTCAAACGGTACGCCCAGCACCCAGTGGCTGGTGGACGACCACAGCACGGCAAGGCCGATCCAATACCAGAGGTTCGAAAATGACCGCATGTCGATCACTTCGAAAAGGGTCTCATACCACTGCAACAGCACCGCTCCCTGTCTGGCCCAAGTCCGGCTCTGGTCCTATTCCAGTTCCCGATGTCTTGCCCCCGATGTTTTGCCCGCGCGCATCAGATGCACTTGCGGGCGCGGCTCTTTCCATGGCAGGCAAGGGCAGGCTCTGCAAGCCCCCGTTTCGCCCGTTGTGCCATCTGAAAGACCCGCCATGCGCCCGATTTCCGCCCCTGCCCCCGCTGCCCGTTTCCGCCGCATGCGCCGCACGCCTGCCTTGCGCGCCCTGACACAGGAAAACCGGCTGGACGTGGGTGATCTGATCTGGCCCCTGTTCGTGCGTGATGGTGTGGGCCTGCGTGAACCGATTGCATCGATGCCGGGGGTAGAACGCCTGTCAGTTGATCTGATCGTGGCAGCGGCAGAACAGGCGGCAAGCCTTGGCATTCCGGCCATCTGCCTGTTTCCCTATACCGACCCCGCGCTGAAAACCGCCGATTGCGCCGAGGCGTGGAACCCCGACAATCTGGCCAACCGAGCGATCCGCGC
>JAYUZO010000157.1:0-13572 GCA_043751715.1 Rhodobacterales bacterium
GGCATGGATGGCGATGTTTCCCGCGCGCCCTATTATGTCTGGTTGCGTAACACCGTCTTGCCCGCACAGATCGGCTTTCATGCCGTTGAAAATGCCGTAGCGCGTGCCGCCGTGCATGCGGGTGCCGGAATAGGTTTTCTGCCCGTGTTTGAGGGTGCGGGCGATGATAATCTGGTTGAAGTGCTGCCCACCCGGTCGGAATGGGATGGCCCGCTGTGGCTGGTGACGCATGTCGATCTGCACCGCACGCGCAAGGTGCAGGCGTTTCTGACGCATCTGAAAGAGGCCGCGAAAGACTGGGCAAAATGTACCGTGCAGCCGATCCGATCCCCCGTTGCCAGCCGCACAGGCTTGCGCCACACTTAGGTGAAAATGCGGGGGTATCATGCGCAAGTTTCTGGTCGTGCTGGATGATACACGCGAATGCCTGAATGCCATGCGCTTTGCCGCGCTGCGTGCGGCCCATACCGGCGGTGGCGTGCAGATATTGTCGATCATCCCGCCCGAAGAATACCAGCACTGGATGGGTGTGGCAGACCTGATGCGCGCCGAAGCGCGTGAACGGATCGAAGCGCATTTTGAGGTGTTCGCCAAATGGATGCGTGACAAACAGGGCATCAATCCCGAACTTGTGATCCGCGAAGGCGACCCGGTCGTGCAGATATTGGCGCAGGTCAAGGATGATGCAGATGTCGGCGTGCTGGTGCTGGGGGCGGGCACCGATAAAGGCGGCCCCGGCCCGCTGGTGACCCAGATGACCAAGAATGCCGGTAACCTGCCGATCCCCATCACCATCGTGCCGGGGGATATGTCAAAGGAACGATTGGAATCCATTACCTGATGACCCACGTTATCACCATCACCGCCGCCCGCCCCCTGCATCACCACGCTTGGCCGCTGCTTGCTGTTCTTTGGCTGGCCTTGGCGCTTGCCAGTCTGCCCGCGCGCGCGCAAACGCTGAATGACCCGGTTGATGTCAACCGCCTTGGCTATGAAGAAAAGCGCATCCTGCAGGCGGCGCTTGCGCTGTCGGGCAATTACCTTGGCCTTCTGGACGGCGAATGGGGCCGGGGCAGCGAACGCGCCCTGTCGATATACGCCGCTGAACGCGAAGGCCGGGTAAATGCCACCTATGGCACCATCGCCGCCCTGCTGACCGATTTTGGCAATGAGGTGGCGCAGAACGACTGGCAGATGATCTATCTGGAAAGCGTGGATGTGTCCTATGCCCACCCGCTGAATCTGCTGCTGGAAGGGGCCGATACGTCGATCATGCAGTTCGACGCCGCCGATGACAGCTTCAGCGTCACCATTGATTATGCGGATCGCACCGGCGCCACCGCTGTGCATGCCTATATCTTTGGCCAGGGCCTGCGCACGCCCGCCCCCTACCAGAATTACAGCGATGAACGCCTGATCAGTTCCGTCACCCTGCCCGGTGGCCTGCTTGCTTATGTCCGGTCCGATTGGGTGGGCGATGGCTATGTGACCTTTTCGCTGATTGCCGCTGATCAGCACCGCGCGCGGCTTGCCCTGATTGCCGGGTCATTGCAACGCGGCCGTGCCCCGCAATTTGTGCTGCCGCCAAACGGGCGTCTGGCGCAGGTGCTGACCGGGGCCACCGGCGCGCGCGTGGCGTCCCTGCCCGATGCCAACCCGTTCAATGGCATTGACCCCGATGGCGAAACCCCGATCCCCGATCCGAACCCGCTGGCAGGCGAAAAGGTCGTCGTGCTGCCGCCCGATCTGGATGGCCCAACCTTTCGCGGCACTGAACCCGACGTGACCATTGACCCCGGTACTTTGCTTGACCCGCCTGCCGAAGAAGCCGAGCCCTTTGCCAACGAAGGCGCACTGGAAGAGGTGCCCGAACCATACGCACAAGAACAAAACAGCGGCAATTTCAGCAGCTCTGGCACCGGGTTCTATATCAACCGTGATTACCTTGTGACCGCCGCCCATGTGGTGGAAGGCTGCACCCGGATGGAACTGACCAACCGCACCGCACTGCAGGTCGTCCGCTCTGAACCCGATCTTGATCTTGCCGTGCTCAAGGTGCCCGGCGATGTGTCCGTGCTGTTTGAGCCCGGCGAAAGCGATGTCTGGCTGGAAATCAGCCCCGAGCTGAACGCCAAACTCGGTGAAACCGTCACCGCCCTTGGCTTTCCCTATCTGGGGCGCTTTGGCCAGGGCCTGACTGTCACCGGTGGCAATGTCTCTGCTCTGCCCGGTGGCACCTTTGGCGATAGCCAGATCATGATTTCCGCCCCCGTGCAGCCCGGCAATTCCGGCGGCCCCCTGTTGAATGGCGATGGTGAGGTGATCGGCGTGGTGGTCGCACGCATTGACGATATCATCGTGCTGGAGGAGACTGGCACCCTGCCGCAAAACATGAACTTTGCCGTCACGAACGCCGAACTGAATGAATTCCTCGCCCGCGCACAGGTGACCTTCCCGCCGTCCGACGGGCAAGGTTTTGATCTGTCACGCGGCGTACCCGAGGCGGTGTCAGCATCGGTCGTGCCGCTGTTTTGTTTCGAATAGGGGCTGGTGTGACACGGGCCTGCCACCGTCACCCGGCCTGACAGCACGCAAAGGCAAAGGCCGGAAAGGTACGCGTTCCAATGCCGACGCAGGCCTTTTCGGCAAATCTGAACACACTTGATATGGCCGCCCAACCGCTAAACAAACCACCCTCTGGTAGACGCGGGTGGGTTCGGCGCGGTTTTTTGTAGCACGGATCAGGATGACAATTGTATCACGCCGCGCGACCAGATCGGAAAGGCGTGCGCGATCACCATGTTCCGGGATGGCAGGTGCAAGGGTCAGCGCCCGGCCCATGCGCGAAAGCACGCAGGCATCGACCCGGCCTGTCTTGGCGCGCCGTCCGGTCGCACGCAACATCCCATGGTTTATTGACAAGCACTGAACCCGGATTTCCTGATCCGTCGATTTTATCCGCGCCATAAAGCGGACACCCCCCTTTGGACCACCAGCCATACCTGCGGCCAAAGCCCCCCTTTAGGCGCGCAAAACCCCGCCCGTGGCTTTGGTCACCTTGCCAATGATCCGCGCAGATACCGCCTCAATCTCGGCTTCGGTCAGGGTCTGATCCGTGGGTTGCAGGCGCACGGTGATAGCCAGTGATTTCTTGCCCGCGCCCATCTGGGCGGCTGCCTTTTCACCGCTGAACGCATCAAACACCCGCACGCCTGCAATCAGTGCCTTGTCGGCCCCTGTGGCGGCGTTCACCAGTGTCAGCGCCTCAACGCCTGCGTCCACGACAAAGGCGAAATCACGCTCGACCGCTTGCAGATCGCTGATGGTCAGCGCGGGCCGTGTGGGCGTTTTCGCGCGTGGCAGGGGCACATTGCCGATCAGGATGGTAAAGGCGACAGCGGGGCCTTTGACCCCCATCGCCGCCAGCACGCGGGGGTGCACCTCGCCGTAGGTGGCAAGCTGGTTCGGCCCCAGCCCCACAACGCCCGCACGGCCCGGATGCCACCAGCCTGCCGCCTTGCGGGTGATCTGCACGCGGGCGGGCGCGCCGATGGCGGCCAGCACCGCCTCGGCGTCAGCCTTGGCGTCAAACACATCCACCATGCGGCGGCTGGCAAAGGGATCACGCGGGGCGGTGGCCCCGATCAACAGGCCGGTGGCCTGCAGGTGCTGATCGCCCGGCTCACCACCGCTGAACACCGGGCCAACCTCTGTCAGCGCCATGTCGGCAAAGCCGCGCGCCTGATTGCGGGCGGCGGCGCGCAACAGGCCGGGCAACAGATCAGGCCGCAGATGTGACATTTCCGATGAAATCGGGTTGTCCACGCGCAGGGCATCGGTGCCACCGCCAAACAGTGCGGCATCAGCGGCATCAATGAAACTGTAGGTGACGCATTCATTGTACCCCAAGGCCGCCAACGTGCGCCGCGCTGTGCGTTCGCGCACCTGTGCAGGCGTCAGAATGGGGCGCGGTACGCCGGTATTCACCCGTGCCAACGGCTTGCCCACCAGTTTGGACAGCGAGGCGATGCGCGCCACCTCTTCCACCAGATCAGCCTCACCCAGTATATCGGGGCGCCAGGTTGGCGGCGTGGCCATATCGCCCTGCAACGTAAAACCAAGGGCGGCAAGGGATGCGCGCTGCACATCGGCCGGAATATCCATCCCGACAAGTGAGCTGACACGCGCGGTATCCAGCCGGTAAGCGCGCGTGGTATCTACAGGTGCGCCGTCCTGCATCACGTCAGACGCCTGCCCGCCGCACAGATCAAGGATCATCTGTGTGGCAAGGTCCAGCCCCGGCAGCGTGAAGGCCGGATCGACCCCACGTTCAAAGCGGTAGCGCGCATCAGAATTGATTTTCAGCGCGCGGCCCGTTGCGGCAATGGTGATCGGGTCCCACCAGGCGGATTCAAGGAAAATATCTGTTGTGGCATCCGAACAGCCCGACGCCTGCCCGCCCATGATCCCGGCCAAAGATTCCGGGCCATTGTCATCAGAAATCACCATCTGGCCCGCCGCCAGCGTATAGGTCTTTCCATCCAGTGCCAGCAGGGTTTCGCCGCCCGCAGCTGCATGAATACGCAAGGGACCGTGCACCTTTGCCACGTCAAACACATGCAAGGGGCGGTTCAGCGCAAAGGTGAAAAAGTTCGTGATATCGACCAGCACGGAAATCGGCCGCAGGCCAATGGCGCGCAGGCGGGCCTGCAGCCATGCAGGTGAAGGGCCGTTTGTGACGCCAGTGATCGTGCGCCCGGCGAAATGTGGGCAGCCCTTGGCGCGCAGGCCAGCGTCAATGGCCACCTGAACCGGGCTGGCAAAACCGCCTTTGATGGTGGGGATCGGCAGGGGTTTCAGCGTGCCAAGGCCGCGCGCCGCCAGATCGCGCGCAATACCGCGCACACCAAGTGCATCGGGGCGGTTCGGCGTAACCTTGATATGGATCATCGGGTCGTTCAGACCCTTGTAGTCAATAAACCGCGCCCCCAGCGGTGCATCATCGGGCAGGTCTATGATGCCGTCATGATCGTCCGACAGCTCCATCTCGCGCTCTGAACACAGCATCCCGTTGGATTCGACCCCCCGGATCACCCCCGGTTTCAGGTCCACACCCGTGCCCGGCACATACGTGCCCACGGGTGCAAACACCCCCACCAGCCCAGTGCGCGCATTGGGTGCGCCGCACACCACCTGCACCTCTTGCATCGCTGTGCCCGGACCGCCGGGATAAGTGGCCACACGGCACAGGCGCAACCGGTCGGCATTGGGGTGGGGCACGGCCTCAATCACGCGGCAGATGCGGAACGCGCCCAATGTGGCGGCAGGGTCGCTTACGCCCTCAACCTCCAGCCCCAGATCGGTCAGGGCATACAGGATGTCATCCAGCGGGGCGGTGGTTTCAAGGTGATCGAACAACCAGGAAAGCGTGAATTTCATTGCGAGGCGCCTGCGTTAGGTGATGCGGCACAGGGATTAGCGCAAAGGGTTGCCGATGGAAAGCATTTGGGGCAGCGGTTTCCTGCTTGGAAACACCGTGTTGCCAGAACAGGGGGCTTGCCGCCACAATTCGGTGCGGAATTAGGGGTAAAACACATTCATGGACCCGATGCTCAACATACCCAAGAACCGCAAACCCGTGCCCGTCTGGCGGCTGTGCCTGCTGCTGGGCCTGACAGCGCTGCTGTTTCTGATGATCATGAACACCTATGGCGTGGCGCTTGCCGCGCTGGACAATGCTGACAGCGCCGTTACGGCAATGGCGCAGGACTGATCGGCGGGCTTTCACCGTTGTGATGGCGTTCCAGCCACGGCAAAGCATGGTCACGCAAGATCGCCATCGGGCAGTCAAGGCAGGCAGGGCTATCGCGCACGTCCAGATACAGGATCAGGCCGGGGTCTGTGCCACCTGTGCAAAACGCTGACAACGGGATTTCGGGGGCATCGGCCCACGGCCCGGTTTCCAGCGGTGCACCATCCGGCAGTAAAAACCGCAGGGTGATGGCAGCGTCAAAGCCGTAGCGGCTGCGTTGCAGGTTGATGGCAGAGCGGCCCGCAGAGGTTTCACGCCGCCATGTGCTGCCGGTTTGTGCGTATCCCAAGGGCGCAAGGGTGGCGGAGATGGCATCACAGATCACCACAAACGCCGCCTCGCGCTGTGCGGGAAAAGCGGGGTCATTGGCGGCAAGGTGGATGCGGTGGTCATCGGTGGTCATCGAGGTGCTTTCGTAGGTCGGGGTTCACCCCGACATGGGTGCTGTGTCGGTCGGAAGCCCCGACTTACTGCGCAATGGAAGTGTGCTGTTCTAAAGCCATGTTCCGAGCGCCCGTTGATCCTAGAACTTCCCCTCGCTTAGGGCCTTTTTCTCACCCCGAAAAGCAAACACCGACCAAGCAAGGCTATCCCTCCTCATCTCAATTATAAGGGAGTTTTGGGCTCTTGTAGCCAATCTTTGTAAATCGGCATTGTGAGCGCCACCTTCTTCAAACTGTGTGATCAATGTAGAAATAACATTCAAATACTCGCTGAGTGCGATCATCACCAAAGGCGCTGCGTAAATCATCAGCGGACCTTTCAATTCTTTGAGTTTTACTACCCTAGATTCAACGATTTCCTTGGCGTTTTCTCCCACAACATCATCTGGTTGAGGGCAATTTCGGAGAAACTCTTCGTAAACTCTCCTTTTATCAGATAGAATTGTTTCAGACTGACTGAAAATTTTTCCGAAAATAAATCCAAGTATCGTTAGAAGCAATCCGCCGAGCCAAATCATACACTCAACCCCCCCGCCAGATCAGGCATGTCCAGTGCCGCAAAGCCATAATGCCGCAGCCAACGCAGATCGCTTTCAAAAAACGCGCGCAGGTCCGGGATGCCGTATTTCAGCATGGCAATCCGGTCGATGCCCATGCCAAAGGCAAAGCCCTGCCATTGTGTGGGGTCAACCCCTGCCGCCGTCAGCACCTTGGGGTGCACCATGCCGCTGCCCAGAATCTCCATCCACTTGTCGCCCTGACCGATCTTCAGCTGCCCGCCTTCCCATGAACAGCGGATGTCCACCTCGGCGCTTGGTTCGGTGAACGGAAAGTGCGACGCGCGGAACCGCAGTTCCACTGATGGCACTTCAAAATACGCCCGGCAGAATTCTTCCAGCACCCATTTCAGGTTGGCCATGCTGATGTCGCGGTCAATGCACAGCCCTTCGACCTGATGGAACATTGGCGTGTGCGTCTGGTCCATGTCCATGCGGTACACGCGCCCCGGCGCGATCACCCGGATCGGCGCGCCTTGTTCCATCAGCGCGCGGATCTGCACCGGGCTGGTATGGGTGCGCAGCACATGCGGCGGGCGGGCATCATCCGCATCACGGTGCATGAAGAACGTGTCATGTTCCTGCCGGGCGGGGTGTTCGGGCGGAATGTTCAGCGCATCAAAATTGTACCAGTCAGATTCCACCTGCGGCCCTTCGGCCACCGCAAAGCCCATATCGGCAAAGATCGCCGTCAGCTCTTCCATCACCTGACTGACCGGGTGGATGGTGCCCCGTGGCCGTGGCCGCGCGGGCAGTGTCACATCCAGCCATTCATCGCGCAGGCGCGCATCCAGTGCCGCGTCACCCAAGGCGGCCTTTTTGACGCGCAGGGCGGCGTCAATCTCATCTTTGACCACGTTCAGCATGGCACCAGCTGCCTTGCGCTGATCCGGGTCCATTTTGCCCAGCGTCGCCATAAGCGCGCTGATTTCACCCTTTTTGCCAAGGGCGGCCAGACGCACCGCTTCCAGCCCGTTTTCATCCGCGGCTGCGGCAACGGCGATCAGGTATTTCGCTTTCAGCGTTTCAGGGGCGTCCATGTGCGTCTCCGGGTGGTGCGGCTTGGTGCTACCCACGCGCCGTGCCGATTGCAAGGGTCAGGCGAACAGCGCCAGCCGCTGCACCGCAACGCCCACCCCCGCAATCGCTGCGCCGAATTCGTGCCGCAGCGTAAAGCTGTGCCACAGGCGCGGCCTGCCAAAGCCCGCCACCTGCAGCGCCTGTTCCAGATAGTCGCGCCGGTGGCAGTGACGGCCAGCCGGTGTCAGCAGCCACGGGCGCGGCTGCGTGTCGCCGTCCTCCAACGTCAGGATCAGCCACCCGCCCGGCCTGATGCGATGCGCCATGTTGGCCAGAACCACGGCCAGATCGCCAAAGTAAACCAGTGTGTCGGAACTGACCAACAGATCAAACGGCCCATCGGGGTAGGTGCCCAACACCGAAAGATCACACCGCGCCAAAGCATCATAGCAGCGCTTTTTACGGGCCTGCCCCAGCATGGGCGCTGACAGGTCAACCCCGGTCAGGCGGCGCGCATGGGCCCGCAGAACCGGCCCGCACAGCCCAGTGCCACAACCTGCATCCAGCACAGCCAGCTTTCGCTGCGCGGGCAGGCCAACGGCCACCAGCAGGTGCTGCACGGCGACCGGCCCCTGATTGCCCAACTTTTCCAACGCCGCGTCATAGCCTGTGGCAAAGCGGTCAAACACGTTCAGCGTAGCTGCCGCCTGATTGCCCGCTTGCCCGCCTGTCAGCGCCGCTGCGATCTGGTCATATTCCGCCCGGATATGGCCGCAAAACGGGGCCGCCTTGGCCAGTTCCTGTCGTGCGACCTGCCCATGCCCGGTGGCCGCAAGGATCTTGACCAGATCCAGATGCCGTGCGCCCCGGTCAACACTGGCGGCAATCAGCGGTTGCCACAGGTCCACCACCTGTGAGGGCCGCCCGGATTTCACAAACAACGCCGACAGCGCCAGCACGCCCGGCTGATCTGCAGGGCAGTCCGGCAGGGCGCCCGCCAGTGCTGCCTCGGCGGCTTCGGTGCGGCCCAGAACGGCCAGCAACCGGCCCAGACTGA
The DNA here is from genome assembly GCA_043751715.1 of Rhodobacterales bacterium. Lineage (GTDB taxonomy): Bacteria > Pseudomonadota > Alphaproteobacteria > Rhodobacterales > Rhodobacteraceae > JAAFHS01. Next base: position 8,890 of record JAYUZO010000157.1, read on the forward strand.
TCCTGCGGCGCGCGTCAGCCGGCAGGTCTGTCAGCCCGGCCGAAAGCTGCGCCAACAGGTCATCCTGCCAGACGCGTGCCGCATCATCTGCACCCGCCGCCACCATCACCATTGTCAGATTTGCCGCCACAAGCGGGTGCACCGGCCCCTGCCCAAGCGCTGTTTGGCACAGTCGAACAGCCAGCACCGTATCCCCCGCATCCAGTGCCACATTGGCCGCTTTCAGCACAGCAATCTGCGCACCGGCAGGCTGATGGTCTTCCAGCGTGCCGGCCAGCACATCAACATCGGCAAGGTGCAAGGTCATGGTCATGTGCGCAGCCTAACGCCGATTGCGGCACAGGACAAAGGCATATCATCCGGCGCCCGGCACCTAAAAGACGGGCGCCAATCCGCCCATGGATCATCCCTCACCACGCCCAAATCGGCCAAAAACACATGGCGGCCGGCCAATTCACCGAAAGCGCACCTGCAACGATATAATGCAATCAGGTACTTAACTGGCCAGTCAGCAATAAATCGCCAAAGGTTAACGCTGAAATTCCGCGCATGTTGTCACATGAAAAAACATTCGGTAACTGCTTTGTGACGGAAAACGATCCGAATGCTTCAGTTGTGGTAAAACGCGAATAACAGCGTTTGTCTGGCAGTAATCCAAGTTGCCTTGTCACTGTTTATCAAAACTGCACCGTCGGTGCAGGATATCATCGCATGCGCAATAACATAAAAGGGGCAACGAGAATGGACCTGCTGAACCTGCCGACACTGTTCACCGATGATCCGGCAAACGCCTATCGCACAGTGATCCGGTTCTTTCATTTCATCGGGCTCGCCTTGGGTCTGGGGGGGGCCACACTGCTGGACCTGATGGTACTGCGGTTCTTTGTCCGGGGGCGGATCGTCGAGGAAACCTATCAGATTTTTGCCTTTGCCTCAAAGATCGTGGATATCGGGTTGCGCATTTTGTGGATCACCGGGATTAGCTTTTTGTTCCTGTACGCCCTTACCAACATCGAATTGCTGACCAATCCAAAGGTACATGCCAAGCTGATTATCGTTTCAATTCTGACGGTGAATGGATTTTTCATTCATACGATCATCCTGCCTACGGTCCGCGCCCAGATTGGCAAATCCATGTTCAATGGCGTCAGCCCGGCGCGCCGGACGGTTTTTGTGATGTCGGGGGCGATATCGGCCACGTCATGGTATATGCCGGTGGCGCTTGGTGCATTTCCGCAATTGAACTTCAAGGTATCAGCGGTGGACCTGCTGTCGATCTATCTGATGGGAATTATTGCGATATCCCTGGCAATGCAGTTCATCATCCATGTGTTGCACCGCAACGATCCTGAACCAGCACTTGCAGGCAGTGCCATGAAAGCAGACTGCGGGCCCGCATCCGACAAGGATATGATTGCCATACCGCCAGACACGGGTGCAGCCTTTGTGACGGGGCGGCTTGCCACGCAAAAGGCGGCAGACCGGAACTGGGTGGTGCGCACGGGTATGAAAGGGCAAGAGCCGCGCAGCTAGGGCGGTATCTTGTCTGCCAAACAAAGCAAAAACCCCGCCCTTGTCAGGCGGGGTTCAAATTTCTGCTACGCCATTTGCAAAATCCCTCGCAGGATTTTGGTTCAGGCAGGCATTGCTGCCTTGGCCTGTGCGGCAATTGCGTTGAACGCCTCTGGTTCGTGCACCGCCAGATCGGCGAGCACCTTGCGGTCAACTTCGATGCCGGCTAAAGCCAGACCGTTGATCAGACGCGAATAGGTGAAGGCCGGGTCGAACAGACGCACGGCGGCGTTGATCCGCTGAATCCACAGGGCGCGGAAGTTGCGCTTGCGGTTCTTGCGGTCACGCGTGGCGTATTGGTTGGCCTTGTCGACAGCCTGCGTGGCCGTGCGAAAGTTTGTGCTGCGGGCGGCGTAATACCCTTTGGCTGCCTTGATCACCTTGCGGTGGCGGGCGTGGGTCACGACACCGGATTTGACGCGGGACATGTGTGTTTCTCCTTACCGGTCGTAGGGCATGTATTTCTTGACGATTTTCGCATCGCTTGCACACAGGAGCATGGCCCCCGATGCATCGCGAATGAACTTCGTCGAGCGTTTGATCATGCCGTGGCGTTTGCCGGCAGGACCGGCCTTCACCCGACCGGTGGCTGTGAAGCTGAAACGCTTCTTGGCCGCCGATTTTGTCTTCATCTTGGGCATTTCGATCTCCAGTCGTTGAAAGTGCGACTCGGCATGCCACTTTGGCCGGTCGCACAGGCTTTTCCGAAGCCGCGTCTATAGGCGGGGATCAGTGGGCGCGCAAGGGGGGTAGAGCGTTGGCGATCAGTTCAGGTAACGCGCAACCACCCGGCTAAGAACCTCGGGCAGATCGGCCATGCTGTAACGTGTCGTGCCCTGCGTCAGCGCAACCACGATCAGCGTGCCACCGATCAGAAACAGAATGGCCGCTGCGCGGGGCGGGCGGCTTTCTGAAAATGCGCTGATAACGGATGGCACGGCCAGAATGGCCACCACCAAGCCGATGATAAGAAGCAGATCGGTATCCATGCTGACCTTTACCACAAAGACTGTGGGTGCAGATTACTCTGGGTCAACGCTGCTAATCAACCGTTCATCGCAAGGGGCCACACGCAGGATGTTTGTGGTGCCCTTCACGTTGAAGGGCACACCGGCCGTGACCACGATCTGGTCTTCCTGCCCGGCAAAGCCATCATCGCGTGCAGCCTTTACGGCGGCCAGAACAGCGCCCTTGAACCGGTCCTGCGGTTCGGTAATGGCGCAGTGCAGGCCCCATGTCAGCGTCATGCGCCGCGCCGTGGACATCAGCGGTGTCAGCGCCAGAATAGGCACACGCGGACGTTCACGCGCAACAAGGCTGGCCGTGGTGCCGGTCTGGCTAAAGCAGGCAATCGCCTTGATGTTGGTCGCCTCGGCGATTTCGCGCGCGGCCACAACAATGCCATCGGCCACGGTTTCGCGCGCCACCACGCGGCTGGCCGCAATGATCTGCTGATAGGTCGGGTCTTTTTCAACCGAAATGGCCACGTTGTGCATCGTGGTCACGGCCTCGATCGGGTATTTGCCCGCCGCTGATTCCGCCGACAGCATCACGGCATCGGCGCCTTCGTAAATGGCAGTCGCCACGTCAGACACCTCGGCCCGCGTGGGCACAGGGCTTTCGATCATCGATTCCATCATTTGTGTGGCCACGATCACCGGCTTTGCTGCGGCACGCGCGCCGCGCACAAGACGTTTCTGGATAGGCGGCACCGCATACACCGGCAATTCCACGCCCAGATCGCCGCGCGCCACCATGATGCCGTCTGACACCTGAAGGATGGCATCATAGGCTTTGACCGCAGCAGGTTTTTCAATCTTGGACAGGATTGCGGCACGCCCGCGCGCCAGCTTGCGCGCCTCAAGCACATCTTCAGGCCGCTGCACAAACGACAGCGCCAGCCAGTCAACACCCAGTTCGCAGGCGAATTCCAGATCGACGCGGTCTTTTTCCGAAAGCGCCGCCACTGGCAGCACCACGTCCGGCACGTTCACGCCCTTGCGGTTGGAAATCGTGCCACCCACGGTCACCGTGCAATTGGCAAAATCCTTGCCGCATTCGTTCACATGCAGGCGGATCTTGCCATCGTTGACCAGCAGCGATGTGCCCGCCTCAAGTGCGGCAAAAATTTCCGGGTGGGGCAGGTTCACGCGGTTGATATCGCCCGGCACCGTGGACAGGTCCATGCGGAAAGCCGCCCCTGCGATCAGTTCTTCGCCTGCGGGGTTGGCAAACACACCCACGCGCAGCTTTGGCCCCTGAAGATCGGCCAGAATGCAGATCGGGCGGCCAACATCAGCCTCAATCTGGCGGATGATCGCGTGGCGCGCGCGGATGTCTTCGTGCACACCATGGCTCATGTTCAGGCGGAACACGTCGGCACCCGCCTCAAACAGCGCCCGGATCATCTTGTAATCGCTGGATGCAGGCCCGAGGGTGGCGACGATCTTGACATTACGCTGGCGTCTCATATGGGCTGATCCTTACGTGCATGGCAGTATTCGCGGGCTTATGGCAGCAGAATCCGTTAGCGGCAACATGCGGATGCTTCGCGACGGTGATAAAGCGGAAAGGTGCATAATTTCTGTGCAGGATGAAAAAAGCGAAAGCCATGAAATTGTGGGGGCCATGCGGCAAAGCCGGTGGTTGGTGACCTGCGATCATGCGTCAAATCATGTGCCGGATTGGGTTTCTGGCGGCGATCTGGGCATCTGCGCTGCCGATATGGCGCGCCACATTGCCTATGATGTGGGGGCGGCAGGGCTGGCCTGCGCCTTGGCTGAAAATTTGGGCTGTCCGGCGGTCTTGTCGCGATTCTCACGCCTTGTGATTGATCCGAACCGGGCTGAGGATGATCCGACGCTGGTGATGCGGCTGTATGACGGCACGATCATTCCGGCCAACCGCAGGGTGGATGCGGCCGATGTCACGGCGCGGCTGAACCGGCTGTACCGGCCCTATCATGCGGCCTTGGCGCAAATGGCCGCGCGGCAGGACGGGACAGTGATTGTTGCCATTCATTCCTTTACGCCCTGCCTGAAGGGCCGTCCGCCACGCCCCTGGCAGGTGGGGGTGCTGCATTCGCATCTGGACAGCCGCCTTTCTGTGCCG
>JAYUZO010000158.1:0-5641 GCA_043751715.1 Rhodobacterales bacterium
AGCAGGGCGTCACGCAAGGGCGCGCAGGCCGGGTCATTGAACGGATGCCAGATGTTCCAACGTGGACGCAAAGCATTCAACCCCTTGGAGATCATGATAAAATCCAACAGCGCCTCAAAATACCGCTTTTCCGGGGCCAGCCAGAACCGCGCTGATGTGGGCACAATGCCCAACCGGCGGGAAAGCGCCAACCGTGCATGCGGGTCGGTCAGCGCCGTATCACCCGCGCCCAAGGCCACCTCGACGCCTGATTGGCCAAATTCGGCCTCATAGCTGTCCAGCCCCGGCCCATCATTGAAATCACCCAGCACAATCACATCTTCGCCCGCCGCCAGCAGGCTATCCACCCGCCCCCTGATCCAGCGGCATTGCACCAATTGTTTCAGCCGGTTATCGCGCGCAATCCGAATCGCATCTGCCGCATCATGCGCGCCATGCGGGGCCTTTGACTTGGCATGCACCCCGATCAGCCGCAGGCGGCGCCCATTTATACTGACCAGCAATTCCAGCGGTGGTTTGGAATGGGTGATCTTGCCATGCTCGGACAGGATATGCCCGTCAAACTGCGGAAATGCCGCATCACCGCCGAGCTTATGTGCCGCATTGATCCGGTCCGGGTCATACAGAAAGGCAATTTCCTGCTCCGTCCCGCTGGCAAAGCCGATCATCGCCTTGCGCGCGCGCAAACGCGCATGCCGTGCCAGTGTTTCCAGTGCGGTCACCGTGCTGCGTTTGCTGCCGGTATCCGGCGCCTCAATCACCATCACGGCATCGGCATCCATCGCTGACAGCACCTGCGTGATCCCGGCAATCTGGGTCGCCCGCGTTGTCTGATATCGTGCTGAGGGGCCGGTATCATTCAGCAGCCGCCCCGCATCATCAAACAGCGCATTGGCCCATTCAATGTTCCATGTTGCCAGCCGGACTGCCATTCAGGCCGCCACCCGCGCCTGAATATCTTCCCAAGCGCGGTTGATATCCATCAGCCGCTTTTCCGCCATGCGCAGGGCCTCGGGCGGAACGCCGCGCGCGATCATTGCATCCGGGTGGCTGGACTTGACCGCGTCGCGCCATGCGGCCTTTGCAACCTCCAGACTGGCACCCGGTGGCACGCCCAGCACATCATACGGGTCAGGCGTGGCCCCTTCGACAAACCGCGCCCGCAAGGACCGGAAACAGCTGTCATCCAGCCCAAGCTGATGTGCCACCTCTTGCAGATACAGGTCTTCGTTCGGGTGGTAATGGCCGTCTGACAGCGCGATGTGAAACAGCCCTTCCAGCACGTCGATCAGCATCTGGCGGTCATCCGTGCCAAACATCGCACGAATTTTACGGGAATAGGCATCAAACCCCGCCACATCCTGCCGCGCCAGATTGTAAACCCGCGCGGCATTGTCGGCCTCGGCATCGGCGATGGTGAACACGCGGCGAAAGGCAGACACCTCATCCCGCGTGACCTGCCCGTCTGCCTTGGCGAGCTTGGCACCAAGCGCAATAACGGCAATGGTAAAGCCCACAGATCTTTCGCCCGGCCCGGTCAGCCGTTCAAACACCACTGACAGCGGTTCACCGGCAACAAGTGCCGCCAGGGCATCAGAAATGCGGTCCCAGATTGACATGACCGCAGGCTACTGCAGGCCATGGGCAATGTCAGGTGGGGAAATGCTGCGCCTGCATTAATTCAGAATCCGCAGGCCATGTGGCGTGGCGATACGCGCCTCTAACCCCAGCGGGCCGGTTTGCACCACCAGTCTGGGGTCATCCAGCCGCCCCTGCAGGGCCTGCTGCAACGCTCTACCTTCGGGATGGAACAGGGTCAGACGTTCCAACCGCAGGCCGACATCCGGCAAACGCTGCACCGGGTGTGCACTGCCTTGCCATGCGATCAGCGCGGGAAAACAGCCGCCAAACGGCAGCTGTCCATCGGCTGGCACCGCCATCTGCCACTGCAAATCGCCGCGTGACAGGGCCACGGGCGCGCCCGTGCCCGGTGGTGACAGCGCCAGTTCAGTGGTCAGATCATCACATCCCGCCACCCAGTTGGTCAGGCGCGGCGGGCCTGCGAAATGATCCAGATCAAACCAGCGGGGCCAGTTGGGGGCTGGGGCTGCGGGATCAACCGCAATCACCTCCAGATACAGATCGCCAAGGTTTACCAGCCGGTTATGTGTGCCCATATGCGCGTGCTGTCCACCGGGCGACAGCGCCACGCCCAGCAGGCCTTCGACCCATGCCGCGCCATCGGCCAGTACAGCACAACTGATGGCCAGATGATCCATCCGCAGCGTCATGTCAGATCTGTAAGCCGCGTTGTGGCCTTGAGTGACAGCGCCAGCGCGTAGAAGCGTGATTGCGCCACCTCACCGAACAGATCATGCCCGCGCGGTGTAAGCGCAAGTTCCAGCACGCGTTTTTTGCCGTTCCAAGCCAGCCGCCCCGCCTCAGATGGGTCAGCAATCGAAAACATCGCGCCAAAGCGCATGGCCTTGCCCAGAACCTCGGCCTCTTGCATCTCGTCTTCGGTCAGCAGGCGGAACAGGTTTTCCATCCGGCTGCCCGCGCGGCTGTTTTTATAGCGGTGCAGCAAGGACAGGCCCAGAAACACCCGGCCCGGATGATCAAGCCCGCCCAGATTGGCCCGCGTCGCATTGTCAAAACACGCCTCGGCCCGGTAATCGGGGTGCGCGCGCCATGTGGTATCATGCAGCAGGCAGGCGGCCTTGGTCAGGCGCAGGCGGGCGGGGGGGGTGCCTGCAAACAGCGGTTCCAGAAAGCCATACAGCTTTTTGCCAAAGCCCGGAATGCGTGCAAAGGTCCGTTCGGCTGACCGTGCCGCCTCGATCAGCGGATCGCGCGCGCGCAGGCGTTCGGGCATTTGTTCATACAGCAGCCCCTCGCGGATACCGTAGGCTGAAATGTTGATGTCCGTGGGTTTCAGCAAGGTGACCACCTCGCGCAGCACCTCTGCCGCCAGGGGCACCAGTTCCATCCGTTCGGCTGACGTGCCGGTTTTGGCGCGCAGATAGGCCAGATCGCTGGTGGCGATCCAATCCAGCGTGTCGATGATGTTCTTGGGCGTCATGCGGTATTCATGCAGCACGGTCAGCGGATAGCTGCGCCGCTCCATGTCCAGCCGGGCGATCGTGCGCCACGACCCACCCACCAGATACAGGTGTTCGCCTTCGGACTTTATGTCAGCCTGTGCCGCGCGCAGTACCTTTTGAATATGGGCCTTGTGCTGGGCAATACCGCCTGCAATCTGTTGCAGCCGGAACGGGCCAAGCGGCGTGCTGAGGCGTTTGCCCACCTTGCCACCGCCGATGCGGGCCAGTTCCATCGAATTGCCGCCAATATCGCAGACAATGCCGCGCGCCTCGGGCCAGCCCAAAAGCACGCCCTGGGCCGAAAGCCGCGCCTCTTCATCACCGTCGATCACCCACAGCTTCAGCCCGGTTGCCGCCAGCACCTCGTCCTGAAATGCCGGGCCATCCCTGGCCTCACGCGTGGCGGCTGTTGCCACCACCGTCAGCGGAGCAATCTCCATCCCCTCGGCCAGCAGCGCAAAGCGTTTCAGCGCCGCAAGCGCGCGCACCCGGCCTTCGGGGTTCAGCAGGCCGGTTTCGGCCAGACCCTTGCCCAGACCACACATGATCTTTTCATTGTAGAAATACGCAGGAGACCGCGCCGCCCCGTCAAACACCACCATCCGGACAGAGTTTGACCCCACATCCACCACCCCGACACGGCTTAATGCGCGGGTGGCGGCGTCATCAAACAAGGGCCGCCCGAAGGGGCCGAACTCATCATCCGCATGTGCAAGGTCCGCGTTCATTTTCCCGCTCCCCAGCTGGCTGGCCCCTGCCTAGCCAAGCCGCACAGAGCGGTCAATGGCGGGCTTTGTCTGCCGCAAGGTTGTTTCAGCGTTTTGCAGAACTGCGCACCGGAATTTTCGAAAATTCCGGACCGATTTCTTCAAAGAAATCGGCGCACAACCCAACGCCACCGCGAACCGGCATGCCGCGCCATAGGCCCTGTGCTAGACCTGCGCCGCCTCATCCCGTGGCCGTGCCAGCCGGGGCACATCCTTGGCCCCCGCCGTGCCGCGCCCTGACAGCGACGGATTTTCCATGAAAAACCGGTGGCAGTTGAACGGCTCTACCCCCGCTGCTGGCACATCGCGGTGGTACACACCCATCCCGTCCAGCACCCAGCTCTGCGCATTGTCCGCAAGGTTTGCCGCCATGATCTGGCTCATGATCTGGTTCTTGACCGTGGGGTTCATCGCCTCGACCAGCGTTTCCACCCGTCGCGTCAGGTTACGCCCCATCCAGTCGGCACTGCTGAAAAACACCCGCGCCTTTTTCGCAGGCAACCCGTGGCCATTGCCAAAACACACGATCCGGCTGTGTTCCAGAAACCGCCCCACGATGCTTTTGACGCGGATGTTTTCCGACAGGCCCGCCACGCCCGGCCGCAGCGCACAGATGCCGCGCACCACAAGGCTGATCTTCACGCCTGCGTTGCTGGCCGCATACAGCGCGTCGATGACATTGGGTTCGACCAGCGAATTCAGCTTGATCCAGATTTCCGCAGGCCGCCCGGCGCGGGCATGATCAGCCTCGGCGGCAATCAGTTCCAGCAGTTTGGCTTTCATGCCACTGGGGGCAATCGACAGGTTTTCCAGCCCCTCGGGCTGCACATAGCCCGACAGGTAATTGAACACCCGCGTCGCATCACGCCCCAGGGCCGGGTCGCAGGTAAAGAACGACAGGTCGGTATAAATGCGCGCGGTGATCGGGTGGTAATTGCCGGTGCCGTAATGGGTGTAGGTTACGATCCGCTCACCCTCACGCCGCACCACCGTGCTGATTTTCGCGTGCGTTTTCAGGTGCATGAAACCATACACCACATGCGCCCCCGCCCGTTCCAGCCGCCGTGATTGCCGGATATTCGCCGCCTCATCAAACCGCGCTTTCAATTCAACCAAAGCCGTCACCGATTTGCCCGCCTCGGCCGCCTCGCACAGGGCCGATACAATCGGGCTGTCATGGCTGGTGCGGTACAGCGTCTGCTTGATGGCCAGCACGTTCGGGTCAAGTGCGGCTTGTTCCAGAAACCGGATGACCATGTCAAAGGTTTCATAGGGGTGGTGCAGCAGCATGTCCTTTTGCCGGATCGCCGCGAACATATCGCCATCATGGTCCTGCACCCGTTCGGGCACGCGCGGCGTAAAGGGCGGCCAGAGCAAATCTTTGCGGCTGCCGATCACCAGTTCCTTCAGGTCGGCAATGCCCAGAAGGCCGCGCAATTCCACCACGTCCACTTCGGTGACATGCAGTTCTTCCATGATCATCGCGCGCAGATCTTCGGGGGCACCTGCGCTGATCTTCAGGCGAATCACCTCGCCCCGGCGCCGACGTTTCAACGCGGTTTCAAATTCGCGCACCAGATCTTCGGCCTCGTCCTCAACCTCCAGATCGCTGTCGCGCAGCACGCGGAATGTGCAATGGCCCCGGTCGGAATAGCCGGGAAACAGCATGTTCAGATGCAGCAGCAGCAATTCTTCCAGCGGCAGAAACCGCGCCTCGCCCGGTTTGCCCGGCAGTGCGATGAACCGTGCAATCTGCTGCGGGATCGGCAA
>JAYUZO010000159.1:0-8147 GCA_043751715.1 Rhodobacterales bacterium
GCGCCGTACACCGCCACCAAGGGTGCGGTCGGCAATCTGACCAAGGGCATGGCCACCGACTGGGCCAAATACGGGCTGAACTGCAATGCCATTGCCCCCGGCTATTTCGACACGCCGCTGAACGCAGCGCTTGTGGCAGACCCCGCCTTTTCCGCCTGGCTGGAAAAGCGCACGCCTGCCGGTCGGTGGGGCAATGTGGAAGAACTGCAAGGGGCCTGCATTTTTCTTGCCTCCGATGCCGCGAGCTTTGTGAACGGGCATATCCTTTATGTCGATGGCGGCATCACCGCATCCCTATGACCCAGCGGATCATCATCATGGGCGTGTCGGGCTGTGGCAAATCTTCGGTCGGGGCCGCACTGGCCGCGCAGATGCATATCCCCTACATGGACGGCGATGACCTTCACCCTGCAGCCAACGTCGCAAAAATGCGCGCAGGCCTGCCGCTGTCGGATGATGACCGCTGGCCGTGGCTTGACCGGTGCGCACAGCTGCTGGCCGATCAGCCCCCCGTCATTATCGGCTGCTCGGCCCTGCGCCGCACCTATCGTGACAGGTTGCGCACAGGTGCGGGCGCGCCGGTGCAATTTGTGCATCTGTCAGGCAGCCGCGCGGTGATCACCGCCCGCATGACCGCGCGCACCAGGCATTACATGCCCACCAGCCTGCTCGACAGTCAATTTGCCACGCTTGAACCGCCAGGGATGGATGAGGCGCTGACGGTGGATATCGACCAGCCCCTTGCCGCCATCGTGGCCACCATCACCGCCCATCTGAAAGGAACGCCATGACCGTTGCCCTGATCGGTGCCGGCGCCATGGGTGGCGCCATTGGCGCACGGCTGCTGGCCACCGGCACGCCGCTGGTTGTGTGCGATCTGGACCCCGCCAAGGTGGCAATGCTGACGGCCCTTGGTGCCACATCGGCCACCACTGCCGCCGCTGCCGCAAACGGTGCCAGTGCCGTGATCCTGTCCCTGAACGCCGCCCATATCGTACACGCGGCGGTGTTCGGCACCGGTGGCGTGGTCGAAGGGGCCGCCCCCGGCACGCTGATCATCGACATGTCATCTATTGATCCGGCGTCGACCATCGCACTTGCCACGGATGCCGCCCGACGCGGCTTGCGCTGGGTGGACAGCCCGCTGTCGGGTGGCATCCCAAAGGCCGCCACCGGGCAACTGACCCTGATGCAGGGTGGCGACCCCGATGCAGTGGCACAGGCGCAGGCCATTCTGGCACAGGTCGCCACCAACCAGACCCGCATGGGCCATGCCGGGGCCGGGCAAACCACCAAACTGATCAATCAGGTGCTGTGCGGCCTTGGTTTTCTGGCGGTGGCCGAGGCCACAGCACTGGCCGAAGCCGCCGGGGTGGACGCGATGATGATCCCGCAGGCGCTGCGTGGCGGGCGGGCCGACAGTGCCATCCTGCAGGAATACATGCCGCGCTTTGCCGCGCGCGATTACACCCGCACCGGCCGCATTGATAACATGGTCAAGGATCTGAACGGTGCCGCCGATCTTGCCCGCGCCACCCATACCCCCATACCGCTGACAGCCCTGTGCGCCGATGTGCACCGCCGGTTAACCGCCGCAGGCCTGGGCGCCGAAGATCAGGCCGCGCTGATGGAATTTTTCAGCGATCCACAATTCAGGGAACCGGAAAAGGAACACCGTCCATGATCACCCGCTATGCCCTGTTCGAAGGCACCATTCACGCAGGCCAGACGGATGCCTTTCGCGCCGCCGTGCTGGCCGAAATGCTGCCCGTCTGGCAACGCTTTCCCGGCGCGCTTGCCATCCACGTCACCTTCGCCGATGACCGCGATGCAGGCGCACCCGAATACCCGCTGATCCTGGCCATAGACTGGCCCGACCGTGCCACCGTCGACGCCTTTATTGCCCACCCCATCCGCATGGAAGGCCGCGCTGCCACCGAATCCGTCCTCGCGCGGTTTTTCATCGGGCGCATTCATCACCATGTCACCACGGCGCACAGCTTTGCCCCCGTCTAGCCCCCCTGCGTCACACTGGATTTGCCGCGCGGGTATCGTTACCACGTATCCATGACCAACCCCCGCAAAGCCCCCACCATGGCCGATGTCGCCCAGCGTGCGGGCGTATCCCCGATGACCGTCAGCCGCGCCTTCAAGGCTGACAGCGCCGTCAGTGATGCAACGCGGCAGTCCATTCTGCAGGCGGCCGATGATCTGGGTTATGTGTTTGACAGCACCGCATCAAACCTGCGGTCACAAAAGACTGGCTTTGTCGCCGTCACCATCCCCTCCATCAATAACGCCAACTTTGCCGATACCCTGCGCGGTCTGTCCGAGGGCCTCAAGGCCGGGGGTTTGCAGATTCTGCTCGGCTATACCGATTATGACATGGCGACCGAGGAAACCCTGATCGCCCAGTTTCTGCGCCGCCGCCCCGAGGCGATTGTCGTCACCGGCGGCAAACATACCCCGCGCGCCCGGCGCATGCTGGAAAACGCAGGCATTCCGGTGATTGAAACCTGGGATTTGCCCGATGCCCCAATTGGCCATGTCGTGGGGTTTTCCAACGCGCAGACCGTGGGTGCCATGGTTGATCATTTCGTGGCACGCGGCCTGACCCGCATCGCCTTTATCGGCGGCGATGCCAGCCGCGATACGCGCGGCGCTGATCGCCGCAGTGGATTTGTTACGGCCATGCAGGCCCACGGGCTGGATGCCACCCGCCTGATCGCCGCTGGCCCGCCGCCCATTTCCATGCGCGAAGGGGCTGCCGCGATGGGCCGCCTGCTGGAGACCCTGCCAGATACCCAGGCCGTGATCTGCGTGTCAGACCTGTCAGCCTACGGCGCGTTGACCGAATGTCAGCGGCGCGGCGTAGATGTGCCGGGCCAGATGTGGCTGGCGGGCTTTGGCGATTACGAAATTGCCGGCGTCTGCGTACCGCCGCTGACCACGATCAACCCCTTTCCGCGTGATATCGGCACTCGCACCGCCGCCCTGATCCTGCAGGTGCTTGACGGCACCGATGCCGCGCAATGCATCCGCATCACACCGGAACTGCTGATCCGCGGATCAAGCCGTTAGGACCGCATGTCATGTCAGGCATACGACGTTTTCGGAAACCCCGAATTTGAAATCCCGCGCCGGAAAATTCGAATTTTCCGGACCGATTTCTTTGCAGAAATCAACGCCCGCCTGCTGGCGTCAAAAATCCTTCACCAACCGCAGCGCATCATAAATTGCTGCATGCGTGTTGCGCGCCGCCACCGCATCGCCAATCCGGAACAGCCGGAACGCCCCGCCCGGATTTGGCTCCAGCCCCTGCCCTGCGCCCGTCGCCAAGGCCTCATAATCCACCTGCCCCAGATTGCGCGACGCAGGCTTGAGCGCGAAATACAACTCATCCAGCGGCAATGTCCCGTGGTTCACCACCACTTGATCCACCTTCCGGTCCCGCCGCACCCCGCCATAATCGCTGCCAAGCACCGCCCGCAACTGGTTGCCATCGCGTTCCACTGCCATCAGCCGCCAAGTCACCGTGAATGTCGTATCCCGTGCCTGCAAACTGCGCATATAGGGCACCAGATTCATCGCCATCACCTCGGGGGCAAAGCTGCGGTCCGGCGTCACCACCTCAACTTTGGCCCCCGTCGCCGCAATCAGATCTGCCGCCTGCAACCCCGCATGATCGCCCGCGTCATCATAAACCAGCACATTGCTGCCCGGCTTTGCATCGCCTGACAGGATATCCCACGCCGATACCACCAGATCATTCCCCGCCGTCAGCACCGCCGTATGCGGCAAACCACCCGTTGCAATGATCACCTCATCGGGTTGGGTCGCCAGCACCGCCTCTGCATCCGCATAGGTATTGAACTGAAACTGCACCCCGCGCTTTTCGCACTGTTCAAACCGCCAGCGGATGATGCTGATCATCTCGCGTCGCCGCTCTTGCAGGGCCGTCAGCCTGATCTGCCCCCCCGGTTGGTCCGCCGCCTCCAGCACCGTGACCGCATGCCCCCGCTCGGCTGCCACTCTGGCTGCTTCCATGCCCCCCGGCCCTGCACCCACGATTGTCACCCGCTTGCGCACCGTTGCTGGCACAATCGTCTGCGGCACCTCCAGTTCGCGCCCCGTGGCCGGGTTGTGCAGGCACAACGCCATACCCCCCTGATAAATCCGGTCAAGGCAGTAGTTCGCCCCCACACATGGCCGGATATCATCTTCGCGCCCTTCAATCACCTTGCGCACCAGATGCGGGTCCGCCATGTGCGCCCGTGTCATCCCCACCATATCCAGCTTGCCGCTGGCAATCGCATGCCGCGCCGTTGCCACATCCGGAATTTTCGCTGCGTGAAACGTCGGAAACCCCGTGGCCGCCCTGATCTCACCTGCAAAATCCAGATGCGGCGCGTTGCGCATGCCCTGAATCGGGATCAGGTCGGTCAGCCCCGCATCTGTATCAATATATCCCCGCACCACATTCAGAAAATCCACCAGACCGCTGTCGCGCAGCTTGTGCGAAATCGCCATCCCGTCCGCCGCCGTCGTGCCCCCCGGCAGCATCTGATCCCCCGTGTAACGCAAACCCACGATGAACTGCGCGCCGCAGCGCGCCCGGATCGCCCGCAGCACATCAAAGGTAAATCGCAGCCGGTTATCCAGACTGCCGCCATAAGGCGCGTCCAGATCATTGGTCAGCGGTGACCAGAACTGTTCCAGCAGGTGGCCATACGCCTCCAGCTCTATGCCATCCACGCCCGCCGCCTGCATCCGTTCCGCCGCATCGGCAAAATCACCGATGATCCGCGCAATATCCCAATCCTCCATCCGCTTTGGAAAGGCCCGGTGCGATGCCTCTCGCGCATGGCTTGGTGCCACAACCGGCAGCCAGTCGGATTTATCCCACCGCGTCCGCCGGCCCAGATGCGTCAGCTGTATCATCACCGCCGCCCCGTGATCGTGGCATTCGTCCACCATCGCCTTCATCCAGCCCACCACCTCATCCTTCCAGGCCAGGATGTTGTTGAACACCGGCGGGCTGTCGCGGGCCACCGATGCCGACCCAGCCGTCATCGTCAGCGCCACGCCTGCACGCGCGCGTTCCACGTGATAGGCGCGGTAGCGGTCTTTCGGCATGCCGTCTTCGGGGTAGGCGGGTTCGTGGCTGGTGATCATGATCCGGTTGCGCAGCGTCAGATGCTTCAGCTGGTAGGGTTGCAGCAGGGGGTCGTTCAGCATGGCTTGCGGCTCCGGGCAGGGTTTCGATCAGCATGATCGAAATGTTCATATGTGTCAACTTTACAGGCACCCACGAACATTTTCTTGTCAGCACGGCGCTGCTGCGATAGGCTGGGGCAATGGATCAGGGCGACACACAGGAAACAGGCTGGCGCGGCTCGCGCGAGGTTTGGGTAAGCGCCGCCTATGACGCGCTGAAAGATCAGGGTATTGATGCCGTGAAAATTCAACCGCTTGGCGTACGCCTGAAACTGTCACGCACCAGCTTTTACTGGTTCTTCCGTGATCGGGCAGACCTTTTGCAGGCGCTGATTGACATGTGGGCGGGGCGCACCACCGGGCCGATGGTGGCCGCGACCAAGGCCTATGCGCAAACGGAACCCGAAGCGATGCTAAACCTGATCAGCTGCTTTCTGTCAGATCAGACCTTTGATGCGGGGTTTGAATTTGCCATGCGGGGCTGGGCTTTGCAGGATGCAGGCGTGCTGGACAGGCTGCGTGCAGCCGATGCAGAACGGCTGGCGGCCCTGCACGCGCTGTTGCTGCAATGGGGCCATGATCCGGTTGATGCCGATGTGCGGGCGCGCGCGATCTATCTCGTCCAGATCGGCTATATCGCGATGCAGACGCGCGAAACGCTGGAAACGCGGATCGCGCGCGTGCCACATTACGTGGAAATCTTCTGCGGCAAACGCCCAAGTCAGGCCGAACTGGCACGGTTCATCGCGGGGCTGGAACCGGGCAGGGCACCGGTTGTCAGGGAAATGCCGCTTGGCAATAAAGCCCGCAGTTGAACCTTTGCCCATTTACCGGCTGTCATAGGCCACCTGAAACCGCCGCTGCGCGCCTGCAGGCGGGGGCGGAAAAGGCGCGGCGCGGCGCAGATGGTCCATCGCTGCTGCGTCAATTTCCGCGGCACCGGATGATTGCAGAACCCGCAGCCCGGCCAGCCCGCCATTGCCTGACACCTCAAAGCCCACAATCGCCGTACCGCGCAGGCCCACGCGTGGTTTACGCGTGCGGTTGATCTTGCGCATCACCGCACCGGGGTAATGCGTCGCTGCAGCATTACCCGCTTCGGTATGGGTGCCTGTCTCTGGCCCGGCAACCGTCGCCTCGGCCGCCACGGCCCCGTCAGCTGCCCCCCGTCGCTCTGGCTGTGCCGCACCTGCCTGTGCCGGTGCCGCCGGGGGCGATGACCTTGCTTCGCGCCGGTCCGACCGCGCCTGGGGGCGGATGGTGTCCGGCGTGGCCTGTGACACCGTCACCGGTGCGGTCGCGGTCACACGAGTTGCAACTATGCTCGGTGCCACGCTGACCGTGACACTGGCCGCAACCGCTGTCGCATCCATGCTGGTGGCGGGACTGGCCCCAATGGCTGCAGGTGCCACCAAGGGCAGCACCCTTTCCGGCTTTGGCACCGACACCGCCCCCCCCGCAGCCACATCGGCGAAACTGTTGCCAAGCCGGGCTGATGGCGTTGCACCCCCTGCAACATGCACCGGGTCCGGCGCAAACAGTATGGCCGCCGCCGCCACATGGGCCGTCATGGACACAGCCGCGCAGATCAGAAACCTTTGCCCCATCATGGCGCTGCCCTTTCGCCGATCACGATCACATCCACCGCCCCTGCCGCCCGCAATTCACGCGCCAGCCGGATCAGCGTATCAGCGGCCAAGTCACGGTCCGGCACCAGCCGCACAGCACCATGGCCCTGCGCGGCCACGCGTGCACTGACCGCCCGCCCATCCACCATCAGCGTCCCATCCTGCAACACCAGAACACCGTCAGGCGGCGGCACCGCCACCAGATCAGCCGCCGCAACCAGCGTCAGGCGGCTGTCTTTAGGGGGCGCAAGGGTGCCTGCCACCAGAAAAAAGATCAGCATCAGAAAAACCACGTTGATCAGCGTGATCGTCGGCTCTTTGGGGCTGTGGCGAAACGGGCGGGGGCGCATGGCCTACTCCAGCACGGTGACTTGCAGATCGGGGATACGCGCCAACGGGGCCAGCACATCCACCAGGCCCTGCGCAGTGGCATGGCCCGACACCGACAGGATCACCGGTTGCATCTGATCCGGTTGCCGTTGCGCCGCAATCGCCTGCGGCAGCGCATCAAGGCCAAGCGGTGCTGCATTCAGGCTAAGACGGTCGCCATCAAGGCGCAAAAACAGCGGTGGCACCGTGGCTGGCGCTGCATTGTTAGCCGGCCCGCCCACCAACAGGGGCACTTCGCCATACTTTGAAAACGTCGATGACAGCATGAAAAACAGCAACAGCAGAAAGATCACATCAATCAGCGATGTCAGCGATAACCGCCGCTGGCGAAACGTGGCGGCCTTAAGCGGCATGTGCGCGCGCCATCTGAACCGGTTGCGTGCCAAGCGGTGCGCGCACCCGTGCCAAAGCCCCCGCCAGCCACAGCCGTTCATCCGCCACCCGCGCCTCAAACCATGTCAGCATCAACGATGTGGGTATGGCCACCGCCAGCCCGACAGCCGTGGTCAGCAGCGCCACCCAGATGCCCCCGGCCAGCACTGATGGGTCAACCGATGCGCCCGCCCCCTGCATCGCCCGAAACGCCTCAATCATGCCCAGCACCGTGCCGAACAGGCCCAGCAAGGGTGCTGTCTGGCTGATCGCATCCAGCAGGCGAAAGCCGCTTTCCAGCCGTGCCAGTGCCACTTCGGCCTCGGCTTCAATGCGATCCGTCGCAGGGGCAGATCCCGGATCAGCGGCAATCGCCCGGCGCAGCACCGGCGCAAGGGATGACCGCGTCGCTGACAACGCCGTCGTCGCGCGTGCGCACTGGCCCTGATCCAAGTCCTGCAAGGCCGCGTCCAGCCTGCCATGCCGCCCGACCCGCGCCTGCCAGAATTGCAACAGTTTGAACAGGATCACCGTCAGCGC
>JAYUZO010000160.1:0-34568 GCA_043751715.1 Rhodobacterales bacterium
TGCCGGGGTAACGCTGACCGGGCAGGGCAGGGGGCCTGCGTCGGTGGCGGTGACGGATGGCACGATTGATTTGCGCCGCATGCCTGACCGTGATGGTGGCGGTGGCGATGGCAGCCCGTTCACCCTGCAGCTGGACCGCCTGATCGTGACTGATTCCATCGCCTTTACTGCTTTCCGGGGTGAATTCAGTCCGCGCGGCGGGTTGAACGGCAGCTTTACGGCAGCGGTGAACGGTGAAGGTGCCATCGCAGGCACGCTGGTGCCATCACCGAACGGATCAGCCGTGCGCATTCAGTCAGATGATGCGGGCGTGGTGATGGCGGCGGCGGGGGTGTTTGCATCGGCACGCGGCGGCGCGCTTGATCTGCAACTGACACCGCGCGCCCAAGGCGGCACCTATGATGGCCGCGCCGAACTGACCCGTTTGCGGGTGCGCAATGCCAATGTGCTGGCCGAACTGCTGAACGCCATTTCGGTGGTGGGGTTGTTAGAGCAGCTGAACGGCAATGGCATCGTGTTCAACAACGCCGAGGTTGATTTCCTGCTGACCCCGCGTGCGATTGAAATTACCAAGGGATCGGCCATCGGCGCATCGCTTGGGGTATCCATGGCCGGGGTCTATCAGACCGCCAGCCGCGAACTGAACGTGCAGGGTGTGATATCACCGATTTATATCGTGAACGGCGTGGGGGCGGTGCTGACGCGGCGGGGTGAGGGGTTGTTCGGGTTCAATTACAGCATGCGCGGCACGGCGGATGACCCGCAGGTCAGCGTGAACCCCTTGTCGATTCTGACGCCGGGGATGTTCCGCGATTTGTTTCGCCGCCCGCCGCCGGTATTGGGGGGAACCGATTGAAGCTGGATGATTTTGATTTCGATCTGCCCGATGGGCTGATTGCCACGCGCCCGGCACGTCCACGCACCGCGGCGCGGCTGCTGCTGGCACAGCGTGACGCGATCACCGATCTGCATGTGCGCGATCTGGTCGGGGTGTTTCGCGCGGGCGACCGGCTGGTGTTGAACAACACGCGCGTGATCCCGGCACGCCTGACGGGGCAGCGCCAGCGTGGTGAAGCGGTGGCAAAGGTGGAAATCACCCTGCTTGACCCGGCACCGGGCGGCTGGCGCGCACTGGCCAAACCGCTGCGCAAAGTGCAGTTGGATGAGGTGATCCGGTTTTCAGATGCGCTGTCGGCCACGGTGGCCGCGAAAACCGAAACCGATCTGACACTGGCCTTCAACCTGACCGGTGATGATTTTGATGCCGCGCTGAATGCCGCCGGGGCCATGCCGCTGCCACCCTATATTGCCGCCAAACGCGCGCCTGATGCGCAGGACCGGGATGATTATCAAACCGTTTTTGCGCGCCATGCCGGGGCCGTGGCGGCCCCCACGGCATCATTGCATTTCGATGCGGCCCTGCTGGCAGCACTTGCGGCCAAGGGGGTGGAGTTCACCGAAGTGACCCTGCATGTCGGTGCGGGCACCTTTTTGCCGGTCAAGGTGGAAGATGTGACCACCCACAAGATGCACGCCGAATGGGGTGAGGTGACGCAAGGTGCCGCTGATGCGATCAATGCAACCAAAGCCGCCGGGGGGCGGGTGATCCCGGTGGGCACCACAGCGCTGCGGCTGATTGAAACGGCGGGGCGGTCAGGGGTGGTGAAACCGTGGCAAGGCCCGACGGATATTTTCATTTATCCGGGGTTCTGCTTTCAAATCACTGATGCACTGATGACCAATTTTCATTTGCCAAAGTCGACTTTGATGATGCTGGTGTCGGCCCTGATGGGGCAAGACCGGATCAAGGCGATTTATAGCCATGCGATCAGCCATGGCTATCGGTTCTTCAGCTATGGTGATAGCTCCTTGCTGATCCCGCCCCGCGACAGCTGAAAATTTCAAGACTGACATTTTCAGATGTCCCATCTTCGGAGTCGCCGCCCATGCTGAAAACCCTTGCCCAGACCTGGCCCCTTTTGCTTGGCGTCATGCTCTTGATGGTGGGCAATGGTGTGCAAGGCTCACTTCTGGGCATCCGTGGCAATATCGAGGGCTTTGGCACCTATCAGATTTCCGCCGTCATGGCCGCGTATTTTGTGGGCTTTCTGGGTGGCACTACGCTTGCCCCTGAAATGATCCGCCGCGTTGGCCATGTGCGGGTGTTTGCCGCCCTTGGGTCGATGATTTCGGCCGTGCTGGTGCTGTATCCGGTGTTTCTGGACTGGACGGCGTGGGCGGTGATGCGCGTGCTGATCGGGTTTTGTTTTTCCGGCATATATGTCTGCGCCGAAAGCTGGTTGAACAACACCGCCAGCAATGAAAACCGCGGGCAGGCCCTGTCGGCCTATATGATCGTGCAGATGATTGGCATCATTGCCGCACAGGGATTGCTTAGTATGGGGGATCCGTCCGGCTTTACCCTGTTCATCATCCCATCAGTGCTGGTGTCGCTTGCTTTTATGCCCTTGCTTTTGGCCGATACCCCCGCGCCCACCTTTGGCACCATCAAGCGGCTGGGCTTTGTGCGGCTGTTTCAGGTGTCACCTTTGGGGTGCGCAGGCATGCTGCTGACCGGGGGTATTTTTGCCGCCATGTTCGGCATGGCCGCTGTCTGGGGCACCATGGCCGGGCTGACAGTCGCCCAGATTGCCCTGTTTGTTGCGGCCACCTATGCGGGGGGGCTGGTGCTGCAATACCCCATCGGCCGGTTGTCCGACCGGATGGACCGCCGCCAGCTGATCTTGATCCTGTCAGCCATTGCCACCGTCACCATGCTGATTGCCGCCTTTGCCCCCTTGCCGTTTGATGCGCTGCTGCTGGTGGCCGTGCTGCTGGGCGGTATCACCAATCCGTTGTATTCGCTGCTGATTGCCCACACCAATGATTATCTTGGCAAGGAAGAAATGGCCGCCGCATCTGCCGGGCTGATCTTTCTGAACGGGCTGGGTGCCATTGCCGGCCCGCTGGCCACCGGATGGCTGATGGAGACGGTTGGCCCGGGTGGGTTTTTCCTGTTCATGGGGCTGCTGTTCGCCGCCCTGTCGGCCTATGCCGCATGGCGCATGACGCGGCGGGCCGCGCCACTGGAAACCGGTAATTTCGCTGGTCTGTCACCCAACGCCTCGTCCTTGGCCGTAGGTGCCGTGATTGAGGGTAAAAACTGATGGCTGACCCCATTGAAGTGCTGGATTTCTGGCTGGGTGAGGTGGGCCCTGATGGCTGGTATCGCGGTGGCCCTGCACTGGACGCGCTGTGCGCCACGCGGTTTGGCGATCTGTGGCAGGCCGCACATGATGGCGGGCTGGATCATTGGGTAGACGGGCCTGCCGCCACATTGGCCTATCTGATTGTCACCGATCAGTTGTCGCGCAACATCCACCGCGATGATGCGCGCGCCTTTGCCTGTGACGCGCGCGCGCTTGCCGCTGCAAAGGTGGCGGTTGAACAGTGCTGGGATATGCTTGCCCCCGAACCCGAAAGGCAATTCTTCTACATGCCATTTGAGCACAGCGAGGTGCCTGCCGATCAGGCCATGGCCGTGCATCTGCTGGAAACCCGTCTGCCATCGGTTCCCGACATGGCCCTGCATGCCTGCGCCCATGCCGAAGTGATCCGCCGCTACGGCCGCTTTCCCACCCGCAACGCAGCCCTTGGCCGGGTATCAACACCTGAAGAACAGACCTATCTGACCGAAGGTGGATATGCGGCACTGGTCAGCGCCATGAAAGCTGCACCCTGACAGCCATGCACCCCACGCATAGCCCTGCGGCGCGGGCTTTGTTGCTCGGACTTTCGGGATGGTTTAAGGGTAAACCATATACCTGTGGGAGGATGTGATGGCCGAATATGATGTGATCGTGATCGGGGCTGGCCCCGGCGGGTATGTGGCGGCCATCCGTGCGGCCCAACTGGGCAAAAAGGTGGTCATCGTTGAACGTGAGCATCTGGGCGGCATCTGCCTGAACTGGGGCTGTATTCCGACCAAGGCCATGCTGCGGTCAGCCGAGGTGTTCCATCTGATGCATCGCGCAAAGGAATTCGGGCTGGCAGCCACCGGCATCAGCTATGATCTGCCGGCGGTCATTGCGCGGTCACGCGGGGTGGCCAAGCAGTTGTCAGGCGGCATTGGCCACTTGATGAAAAAGAACAAGATTACGGTCGTGATGGGTGCGGCCTCGATCCCCGCCAAGGGCCGCGTTTCGGTGAAAACCGACAAAGGGATTGAGGAACTGACGGCCAAAAACATTGTCGTCGCCACCGGCGCGCGTGCCCGCGAACTGCCGGGGCTGGAGGCGGACGGTGATCTGGTCTGGTCCTACAAGCATGCACTGGTGGCCACGCGGATGCCCAAAAACCTCCTGGTGATTGGCTCTGGTGCGATTGGCATTGAATTTGCCAGCTTCTTTAACACCTTGGGCGCGAAAACCACGGTGGTGGAGGTGATGGACCGTATCCTGCCGGTGGAGGACGCGGAAATCAGCGCCTTTGCGAAAAAAGCCTTTGTGAAACAGGGCATGATCATCATGGAAAAGGCCGCCGTCAAAAAGCTTGACCGCAAGCCGGGTGTGGGCGTGACCGCGCATATCGAACAGGATGGCCAGACCACCACGCAGGACTTTGATACGGTGATTTCCGCAGTTGGCATTGTCGGCAATGTCGAAGGGCTGGGGCTCGAGGCGCTTGGCGTGAAAATTGACCGCACGCATGTGGTGACGGATGAATATTGCCGCACGGGGGTTGATGGTCTGTTTGCCATTGGCGATATCGCAGGCGCGCCGTGGCTCGCGCACAAGGCCAGCCATGAAGGCGTGATGGTGGCGGAACTGATTGCAGGCAAACATCCGCACCCGATCAAGCCCGGTTCGATTGCGGGCTGCACCTATTGCCAGCCGCAGGTGGCGAGCGTGGGCTATACCGAGGCCAAGGCCAAGGAAGCGGGCTTTGATATCAAGGTCGGCCGCTTTCCGTTCATCGGCAACGGCAAGGCGATTGCCTTGGGTGAATCCGAGGGCATGATCAAGACGATCTTTGATGCCAAAACCGGCGAGATGCTGGGTGCGCATATGATCGGCGCGGAAGTGACCGAGCTTATTCAGGGCTATGTTGTGGGCCGCGCGTTAGAGACCACGGAAGAAGACCTGATGAACACGGTCTTCCCGCACCCGACGCTATCGGAGATGATGCATGAGGCGGTGCTGGATGCCTACGGGCGCGCGCTGCATATTTAGGGCCACGATTTTTCTGCGAAAAATCAAGAACCGGGGGTTTCACACCCCCGGACCCCCGTGGGATATTTGAGGACAGATGAAAGGCGGGGGGCGGGGGCGCGCAATGGATGGTGATTTTGTGACCCATGTCTTTCTGGTGCGCGGGATTGGCCCTGCGTCGCACAGCATCATGACGATGAAAGCACTTGAGGCGGCCTGTCAGGCGCAGGGTCTGCCGGGCACGCGCAATTTGCTGGCGACGGGCAATCTGATCGTGACGTCTGATCTGGCCGGGGCCGAGGTGGAGGTGCGGTTTGCGCAGGCATTGCAATCGGGTAGGTTGCGCAGGACATGGCAGCGGCGCAATGGATTGCAGATCCAGGCTGCGGCCGCTGGCCTTCGCAATCTGCCCGATTTTGCGATGCCACTTGCGACGCGTCCGGCCCGTGTGCAGTTGCACTTTCTGGCAGTGCCTGTCAGTGACGCGGCGTTGGCGGGGTTGCGGGTTCTGGCACCTGACACAAGGATACAGCGCGTAGGGGACGAGGTTGTGATCGACTATGGCGCATCCATTTCGCAATCAGTGCTGACGCTGGCCCGGCTGGACAAGGTGTTTGGCCCTGCGCAGACCGCCCGCAACTGGAACACGGTTTGCAAGATTGAGGCGCTGCTATGCGGGTTTTGACCGCGCTTGCGATCTGGTGTGCGGGCCTTGGGGCTGCGGCGCAGTTTGGCAAGATGTCGGTGATTTATGATGATCTGGGGGTGATTTACCCTGATCATGCAGGGGTAGGCATTGGCATTCTGGTATCGGTCATCGGCATTGTCGGGCTGATCTTTGGCACCACAGCGGGCGGCATTGTGATGCGGCTGGGGCCGCGACGGGTGATGTTGGGGGCGCTGTTGCTGGGGGCAGGGGTCAGCCTGGTGCAATCCTTCATGCTGCCCTATTGGGCCATGCTGCTGACGCGCATCCCGGAAGGGTTTTCGCATCTGGCCATCGTTGTGATCGGCCCCACCGCGATTGCCGCCACCGCCACACCGCGGTTTCAGGGGCTGGTGATGACGCTCTGGGGCAGTTTTTTCGGGCTGACATTCACCGCACTTGCGTTCTTTGGGCCGGGGCTGGTTGAGGCGGGCGGTCCGGGGCTGTTGTTCCGGGTTCATGCCGTCTGGCTGCTGCTGTGTGTGGGGGTGCTGGCGCTGTTGTTGCCGCGTGATATCGCCTTGCCTGCAGGTACTGCGCGTTTGGGTATCATCGCCCAGCATCTGGATACCTACCGCTCGCCCAGCATCGCTGCCCCCGCCATGGGGTTTGTCTGCTATACCATCACCTATGTCGCAGCACTGACCCTGCTGCCCGGTGCCGTGCAGCCCGATTGGGCGCAGACCGTAGCCGTGGCGATGCCGCTGGTCAGCATTATCGTCTCGCTTACCCTTGGCGTGTGGCTGCTGTCACGCATGACCGCCGTGCGCGTGGTGCAATCGGGCTTTGCCACCGTCATTGTCGCGGCCCTTGGCCTGTACGCCACATGGGGCCATGGCCCGTCTGTGGCGGCCTTTGCCTGTTTGCTGGCAGCCGCCATGGGCATTGCGCAGGGGGCGTCTTTCGCTGCCATTCCCCAGTTGAACACCGCCGCCACCGACCGTGCCCTTGCGGCGGGTGCCATTGCACAGTTGGGCAACCTTGGCACCACCACGGGCACGCCGATTCTTGCGCTGATCCTGGGGGCGTCCGGCGTTACCGGCATGGCCTTGTTCTTCATCGCCTTTTCCGCACTTGGTATTGCCCTGCATCATTGGCTGCACCGCCGCCGCACAATCTGACTGCGTTCCCCCTTCGTTCACAAAATCCGGTTGGAGACTCGGGCGATCCATACTATCTATCGTGCTCGGTGCAGGGGTGGGTCATGGCAGAGCAAAAGTTTATCGAGGTGCGGGGTGCGCGTGAGCATAACCTGAAAAACGTGGATGTCAGCATTCCGCGTGATCAGCTGGTGGTCATTACCGGGCTGTCGGGGTCTGGCAAATCATCGCTCGCCTTTGATACCATCTATGCCGAAGGCCAGCGGCGCTATGTCGAATCGCTGTCGGCCTATGCCCGGCAATTTTTGGACATGATGGGCAAACCTGATGTTGACCACATCAGCGGCCTGTCGCCCGCGATTTCGATTGAACAAAAGACCACCTCGAAAAACCCGCGCTCCACTGTTGGCACCGTGACCGAGATTTACGATTATCTGCGCCTGCTGTTTGCCCGCGTTGGCACGCCCTACAGCCCAACCACCGGCCTGCCGATCACCGCGATGCAGGTACAGGATATGGTCGATGCCGTGATGGCCATGCCTGATGGTGCGCGCGCCTATCTGCTGGCGCCCATCATCCGGGACCGCAAGGGCGAGTATAAAAAGGAATTCATTGATCTGCGCAAACAGGGGTTTCAGCGTGTCAAGGTGAACGGCGCGTTTTATGAACTGGATGAACCACCCACGCTGGACAAGAAATTCCGCCACAACATCGACGTGGTGGTTGACCGGATCGTTGTGCGCGAAGGGCTGGAAACCCGTCTGGCCGACAGCTTTCGCACGGCACTCAACCTCGCCGATGGCATTGCCGTCATTGAAATGGCTGATGCGCCCGAAGGTGAGGCCGCACAGCGCGTGACCTATAGCGAAAAATTTGCCTGCCCGGTGTCGGGCTTTACCATTGCCGAGATTGAACCACGTCTGTTTTCGTTCAACGCACCCTTTGGCGCATGCCCGGTATGTGATGGGCTTGGGGTTGAGCTGTTCTTTGACGAACGGCTGATCGTGCCGGATCAGGGGCTTTCGGTGCTGCAAGGGGCGATTGGCCCGTGGGCGAAATCGAAATCACCTTACCTGACACAAACGGTCATGGCGCTGGCCAAGCATTACGAATTTGACGCCAAGACCAAGTGGAAGGATCTGGCCGCGCATGTGCAGCAGTTGTTCCTGCACGGTTCCGGCACCGAAGAAATCCGCTTTCGCTATGATGAAGGCGGGCGGGTGTATGAGGTGAGCCGCGTGTTCGAAGGCGTGGTGCCCAACATGGAACGCCGCTACCGTGAGACTGACAGCGCGTGGAGCCGTGAGGAAATGGAGCGGTTCCAGAACAACCGTGCCTGCGGGTCTTGTGAAGGTTTCCGGCTGCGGCCCGAGGCGCTGGCGGTGAAAATCGCAGGGCTTCACGTGGGACATGTCGTGCGGATGTCAATCGCCGAGGCTTATGCCTGGGTTGAGACGGTGCCCACCACGCTGGGGGTGCAGAAAAACGAAATCGCCAAGGCGATTCTCAAGGAAATCCGTGAACGCCTTGGTTTCCTTGTGAATGTCGGCCTGAACTACCTGACGCTGTCGCGCAACGCAGGCACGCTTTCAGGCGGCGAGTCGCAGCGTATTCGCCTTGCCAGCCAGATCGGGTCGGGCCTGACGGGTGTTCTGTACGTGCTGGATGAACCCAGCATCGGCCTGCACCAGCGTGACAATGACCGCCTGCTGACCACGCTGAAAAACCTGCGCGATGCGGGCAATACCGTGCTGGTGGTCGAGCATGACGAAGACGCCATCCGCACGGCGGATTACGTGTTCGACATGGGGCCGGGGGCCGGGGTGCATGGCGGGCAGGTGGTATCACACGGCACACCCGCGCAGGTGGCAGCAGACCCGAACAGCATGACCGGGCTGTACCTTTCTGGCGCGCGCGAAATCGCCGTGCCCAAGGTGCGGCGCAAGGGCAATGGCAAAAAGCTGACGGTGGTTGGGGCCACGGGGAACAACCTGAAAAACGTCACCGCCGATTTTCCTTTGGGCAAATTTGTCTGTGTGACCGGCGTTTCGGGTGGTGGCAAATCCACGCTGACGATTGAAACGCTGTTCAAGACCGCCGCCAGCCGCTTGAACGGCGCGCATGAAACGCCCAGCCCGTGTGAGACGATCAAGGGCTTTGAACATCTGGACAAGGTCATTGATATTGACCAGCGCGCCATCGGCCGCACGCCGCGGTCAAACCCCGCCACCTACACCGGGGCCTTCACGCCGATCCGGGATTGGTTTGCGGGCCTGCCCGAATCCAAGGCACGCGGCTATCAGGCGGGGCGGTTTTCGTTCAACGTCAAGGGCGGGCGGTGTGAGGCGTGTCAGGGTGATGGTGTTTTGAAGATCGAGATGAACTTTCTGCCCGATGTCTATGTGACGTGTGAGACCTGCAAAGGCGCGCGCTACAACCGTGAGACTTTGGAAATACGCTTCAAGAACAAGAATATATCAGACGTTCTTGAGATGACATGTGAAGAAGCTCAGGGCTTTTTCCAGGCAGTGCCCAGCATCCGCGAAAAGATGGATGCGCTGTGCCGTGTGGGGCTTGGCTACATCAAGGTGGGCCAACAGGCGACCACGCTGTCAGGCGGCGAGGCGCAGCGCGTGAAGCTGTCCAAAGAGCTTTCGCGCCGGGCCACGGGCCGCACGCTGTATATTCTGGATGAACCGACCACAGGCCTGCATTTTGAAGACGTGCGCAAGCTGTTGGAAGTGCTGCAGGAACTGGTGGATCAGGGCAATACGGTGGTGGTGATCGAACACAATCTGGATGTGATCAAGATCGCCGACTGGCTGATTGATATCGGCCCCGAAGGTGGCGATGGCGGTGGCGAAATCATCGCAACCGGCACACCGGAACAGGTGGCACAAGTGGAGGCGTCGCATACCGGGCGCTATCTGAAAGACATGCTGAAATCAAAGCGCATCGCGGCGGAGTAGCCAAATTTCTGGTAAAGAAATTTGGCAAAATCCTTTTGAAGGATTTCCCCCCCTATGACCGCAGGCCGGTTTCTTCCAACAGCCCCAGTCGCTTTGCCTCATAGTAATAGCCGCGCGCGTACCAGCCCACGGCCTCTTCCTCATCCCCACCCGATACAAGCCAGGCCCCGCGCAGATAGCGGCCTGCGTATTTCAGGTTGGTTTCGGCATCCAGCAGCCCAGATGGCGGCCCGTCATAGCCCATCGTGCCTGCCGTCTGCGGCAAAATCTGCATCAGCCCGTAGTAAGGCCCGTTGCGCGCGCCGGCGTTGTAATCACTTTCGCGTTGAATGATCCGGTGCAGCAGGCTTTCGGGAATGCCGTGAATCCCTGCATATTTGCGGATCAGCGCCCGCATTTCCGGTGTCTCACCGGGGTACAGATTTGCCACTGGTGCAGCGGTTGATCCACCACGCCGCCCGCATCCCGCCAAAGCAGCAATTGCCAACAGCCCAATGGCCCGCCGTGATACCATCAACCATTCCCCCGCCGGACAAACATGCCTGCATCTTCGGCTGCCCGCCGCAACGCGCGGGATTTGTTCACCGTTTCCTGATATTCCGCCTCGGGATCGCTGTCATAGACAACGCCACCGCCCGCCTGAATGTAAAGCTGCGCGTCCTTCAGCACGGCGGTGCGCAGCGCAATGCAAAAGTCCATCTCGCCATTGGCTGCAAAATACCCCACGCCGCCACCATAGACGCCGCGCTTTTCCGGCTCCAGCTCATCAATGATTTCCATCGCCCGCACTTTTGGCGCGCCTGACACCGTGCCCGCAGGCAGGCCCGCCAGCAGGGCGGCAAGCGCATCCTGCCCATCGGCAATCTGACCGACCACATTGGACACGATGTGCATGACATGGCTGTAGCGTTCGATGATGAACTGTTCGGTGGGCCGTACCGTGCCCAGTTTCGCCACGCGGCCCACATCATTGCGCCCCAGATCCAGCAGCATCAGGTGTTCGGCGCGTTCCTTCGGGTCGGCCAGCAGATCAAGCTCTAATGCGCGGTCTTCCTCTGGCGTCGCCCCGCGTTTGCGCGTGCCTGCAATCGGGCGCACGGTGACTTCACCATCGCGCAGGCGGACCAGAATTTCGGGGCTGGCCCCCACCACCTGAAAGCCGCCAAAGTTGAAAAAGAACATGAAGGGCGACGGGTTGGTGCGGCGCAGGCTGCGATAAAATGCAAAGGGCGGCGCGTCAAACCGCTGGGTCCAGCGTTGGCTTGGCACCACCTGAAAGATGTCGCCCGCGCGGATGTAATGCTTGGCGCGTTCAACCGCCGCCAGATAGCCTGCATGGGTAAAGTTGGAAATGGCGTCGCCCACCGGGGCTGCCTCACCCAGATCGCGCTGCACGGGGGGGGCGCGGTCCAGATCGCGCAGCGCGTCCATCACGCGCTCAGCGGCCTGCGCATAGGCCGCGCGGGCTGACAGGCCCGATGCCACCCAGGCGGGCGCTACGATGATCACCTCACCCTTGACCCCGTCCAGCACCGCCACCACAGACGGGCGCATCAGCACGGCATCAGGCAGGCCCAGCGGATCTGGGTTCACGTCAGGCAGATGTTCCACCAGACGGATCATGTCATAGCCAAGGTATCCGAACAGGCCCGCCGCCGCTGCGGGCAGATCGGCGGGCATATCCACCGCGCATTCGGCAATCAGGCCGCGCAAGGTGTGCAGCGGGTGGCCATCCAGCAGGGTGAATGCCGTGCGGTCAAACCGCGCTTCGCGGTTGATCTCGGACACCTCACCCCGGCAGCGCCAGATCAGATCGGGCTTCATCCCGACAATGGAATAGCGCCCGCGCACCTCACCGCCGGTGACTGATTCCAGCATGAAGGTATCGGTGCGTGCATCGCCCAGTTTCAGCATCAGCGATACCGGCGTATCCAGATCAGCCGCCAGCCGCGTATAGACCAGCTGGTTGCGCCCGGCGGTCCAGCCGGCGTCGAACGCGGCAAAGTCGGGTGTCAGCGCCATCAGTTGAACTGTGCCTGCACGGCAGCCACGGCAGCCTCATCAATCTGCACACCCGCCCCGGCAGACAGGGCGGTTGAAAACGCCGTGAACGCATCCTGTGCGATGGCTTGTTCGGCCTGTGCCGCAATCGCCTGCCGCAGTGCATCAGCCTCTTCCCCTGCCTGTGCCGCTGCAATCACCGTATTCAGCTGCAACACGGCCACAAAATCAGCCTCTTCCACCACAAGGCTTTGGCCCGCTTCAAGGGCAAACACCGCCGCAATCACCGCTGGCGGCAGGCCTTCCACCGTGCCTTCGCGCGCGATTTCCGGGGTGACGGACACGATGCCAAAACTGCCGATGGCAGCGCCGCCTTCAACCGCCGCTTTTACCTCGATCGCGCGGGCCGACAGCGCCTTTGCCAGTGCATCGGCGCGCCATGCGGCGGCCACATCGGCCTCAACCTCGGCCAGCGGGATCGGGGCAGGGGGCACGATGTCATCCAGCTGCAAGGCCACCAGCCCGCCATCATCCAGCGAGATGGCTTCGGCAAAGCTGTCCGCCGTTACTGCATCAGCGGCGGTGCGGAAATCTTCGTATCCGGCAATTGCCTCATCATTCTGGCCGCCCGGCACATAGTCAAACGTGCCGATCTGCAAATCTTCCTCTGCTGCAAGGTCAGCCAGCGTGGGCCCCCCGGCAAGCGCATCATTGATGCCTTCCGCGCGGGTTGAAATTTCGCGCCGGGCCGCCTCCATCTGCGCCTCACCCGCCAGTTGTTCGCGCGCATCCTCAAAGGTGATGTTCTGTGCGCCCAGCACGGCGTTCATGCGAAACAGCGCCGGGCCGAAATCGGATGGAAAGGGGCCAACGATGCCGGGTTCGGCCAGGGCAAACACCGCATCACCTGCCGCACCCAGATCAGCCGGGGCGACATCGCCTAGATCAATATCCTCCAGCCGCACGCCGCGCGTGAACACTTCGTCTTCAAAGCTGCCGCCTGCATCAATGCGCGCCTTTGCGGCGGTTGCTGCGGCATCATCCGGAAAGGCAAGGCGTTCGACCAGACGGCGTTCGGGCTGCACGAATTCTGCAATGCGCTTGTCATATTCGCCGCGCAGGGCTGCCTCATCCACTGCGATTCCATCGGCAATCATCTCGGGCAGCAGGGCGATATAGGTAATGCGCTTGGCCTCAGGCTTGGTAAAGCGGTCAAGGTTGGCATCATAGAACGCCTGCACATCGGCCCCGGTCGGGTCTGCCACGGGCGTGGTCAGGTTCGCCTCGGTCAGGCGGAACAGCGTAAAGCCGCGCCGTTCACCCACCCATCGATACAGCGTTTCCGTCAGCGCCGCAGGTGCGGCAAAGCCACCCGAAATCGCGCCTTGCAGCAAGGACCGCGTGATATCTTCGCGCAGGCCGGTTTCGAACTGGCCTTCGGTCAGGCCTTCCTGCTGCAGCACGGCGCGGTAGGTTTCACGGTTGAAACCACCCGCGCCCGCATGAAAGCTGGTCATGCCCTGCACTTCCTGCGCCACCACGGCGTCACCCACCGAAATGCCGATGCTGCCCGCCTCATTGTCCAGTGCCGCACGGTTCACCAGGCCCTGCATCACCTGACCATCCAGCCCAAAGGCGCGCAGCATGTCCATGTTGGCGGGCATGCCGAACTGGCGGGTGATGTCGGCAATCTGGCGTTGCAAGGCGCGGGCGTAATCATCGGTTTTGATATCGCGGTCACCGACCGACCCCACATGCGCCACGCGGCCACCGAAGTTATCCACGCCAAAGCCGCCAAGGCCCAGCACAAGCAGGGCAAGCAGGCCGTAGACGGCGATCTGGGCGCCTTGGCCGCGCTTGCGTGGTGCATCAGTTTCGGTGGCTTTGGCCATGGTTGCCCCTTTTGGCGAACGTTATTCCCGCGTCTGTTTAGGGTGCGAAACGCGTGCAGGCAAGGCAGGTTCGGGGGTGCGCCTTTCAGGGTGCAAAGGCCGCAAGACGGCGGAACACCTCGGCAATGCCCGCAGGGTCGACATTGGCGAACGCGATGCGCAAATCCCGAGTGCCATGTCCTGCCGGGTTGAACATGGTGCCGGGCAGCATCAGCAGGCCTGCCTCTTGCACCAATCGTTTGGCAAGCACGTCGCTGGCCATATCAAACGGATGGGCGACATAGGCGAAATAGGCGCCACAGCCCAAAAGCTGCCATCCGGGCAACTGATGAAAGCCTGCCGTCATGGCGGCACGCCGATCAAGGATTTCCGCCCGTTCACCCGCCACCCATTGCGACAGGTGCTGCATGCCCCACAGGGCGGCAATCTGGCCCAATTGGCTGGGGCAGATCGCGACGGTATCCAGAAACTTTTCCACCTGGGCAAGCCGCGCCGTGCTGGCAACCACAGCACCCACACGGTGGCCGGTCAGCCGGTAGGCCTTGGAAAAGGAATACAGCTGGATCAGGGTGTTATCCCAATCGGGATCCGTGAACAGATCATGTGGTACGCCGGTCCGGCTGTCAAAATCGCGGTAGGTTTCATCAATGATCAGCGCCACGCCAACCCTGCGCGCCAGATCACGAAAGGCGGTAATAGTGGCAGCAGGGTATTCCACACCCGCAGGGTTGTTCGGGCTGACCAGCACAATCGCCCGCGTGCGCGGCGTGATGGCTGCCATTGCATCCGCAACATCAGGGATCAGGCCGGGGCCTGCGGGCAAGGGCACGGTGGTGACACCGGCCATGTCCAGCCACATCTTGTGATTGAAATACCACGGGGTTGGCAGGATCACTTCATCGCCCGCACCGGCCAGTGTGGCCATCACAGCGGTGAACGCCTGATTGCAGCCCTGGGTGATGGCCACCTGATCGGGGGTGATGGTGCCCGCATAGGATGTGGACCATTGCTGCGCAATTTCGGCGCGCAGGGCAGGCAGGCCCAGCACCGGGCCATACAGATGGGCGGCAGGGTCATTCAGTGCGGCATCAGCAATGGCCTGACGCAGGGCCAGCGGCGGCGGATCAACCGGGGCGGCCTGACTGATGTTGATCAGCGGGCGGTCTGGGGGAAAGGTTGCCTCAGCCGCCCAGCGGCGCGCCTCCATAACCGGGGGCGGGTCTGTGGCGGCCATGGCGGGGTTCAGGATAAAGGGCATCGGTCAGTTCCCTGTGGCTGATGACGGCGGGGGTTTCACACCCCCGCACCCCCGTGGGATATTTAGGGACAGATGAAAGGCGAGAAACTAGGGTCAGTCGGGAGGTCAGTCAGCGCCGCGCATCGGTTGCACATATTGCAGCGCCATGTCCCACGGGAAGAATATCCACGTATCCTGCGATACTTCGGTGATGTAGCTGTCAACCATCGGCTTGCCGGACGGCTTGGCATAAACCGTTGCGAAATGCGCCTTTGGGTACAGATTGCGCACCACCTCCAGCGTTTTGCCGGTATCCACCAGATCATCCACAATCAGAATGCCCGTACCGTCACCCATCAGGTCCGCCTGCGGCGCCTTGAGCACCCGCACTTCGGATTGCGCCTGATGGCTGTAGGATTTGACCGAAATCGTATCGACGATGCGGATGTCCAGCTCGCGCGACACAATCATCGCCGGCACCAGCCCGCCCCGCGTGATGCCGACAACCGCCCGCCACGCCCCGTCATCCGGCCCCTTGCCATCCAGCCGCCATGCCAGTGCACGCGCATCGCGGTGGATCTGGTCCCAGCTGACATGGAACCCCTTTTCATGCGGCAAGCGTTCGGCGTTCATGGCAGGGCCCTTTCAGGAGATGGCAATCTTGACGCCCAGCAGGGCCAAAAGCCCCCCGAACGTGCGGTCAATGATGGATTTTAGGCTGATATACCGTGTTCGCGTACGATCCAGCGAAAAGATACGTGCAACCAGCGTATTCCAGATGGTTTCCGACGCAAAAATCACCGCCAGCAGCAGGCCCAGCACCCAATGCGGCGTGTCTGCGCCGATCGTGCCCAGAAAGATCGATGAAAACATCACCGCCGCCTTGGGGTTTGCAAGGTTGGTCCACAGCCCCAGCCGGAACGCCGCAAAGGGCGAACGCGGCACCGGGCGGGTATCCTGCATCTCCAGCGGTTCGGCCGCATCGCGCCACAGCTTCCAGCCCATCCATAACAGATAGGCCGCCCCGCCAAACTTCAGCGCCCACAGCAGCGATGGCGCCGCCTCAAACACCAGATTCAGCCCGAACATCGCCGCCAGGGCCCAGATCACCGCCCCCATGCCAATGCCCATGGCCAGCATGAACCCGGTGCGAAGCCCCTCGGTCAGGCCGGTGCGCGCCGCCATCAGCACGGCAGGGCCGGGCGATATGGCGGCAAAGATCACAAGGCCAGCAAAGGCCAGAAACGCTGCAATCGTCATGCCTCGCCCTTCTGCGCCTTGGCGGTGACCACGTCGATATCGGGTGCATCAACCGCCTTCATGCCGACCACATGATAGCCCGCATCGACATGCAGGTTTTCACCCGTGGTGCCTGATCCCAGATCAGACAGCAGATAAAGTGCGGCCTTGCCCACCTCTTCCTGGGTCACGTTGCGGCGCAAGGGCGAGTTCAGTTCATTCCAGCGCATGATATAGCGGAAATCGCCAATGCCCGATGCTGCCAGCGTCTTGATCGGCCCGGCAGAAATTGCATTCACGCGGATGCCATTCTTGCCCAGATCCTCGGCCAGATATTTCACGCTCGCTTCCAGCCCCGCCTTGGCCACGCCCATTACGTTGTAATGCGGCATCACCTTTTCCGCGCCATAATATGTCAGCGTCAACAGACTGCCACCATGGTTCATCATGGCCGCCGCCCGCCGGCAAACGGCCGTGAATGAATAGACCGAGATATCCATCGTCATCAGGAAATTCGCGCGGCTGGTGTCTGCATATCGGCCGCGAAGTTCATTTTTATCGGAAAACCCGATGGCATGAACCAGAAAATCAATCTTGCCCCACAGCCCCGCCAGGTGTGCAAACAGTGCGTCCATTGACGCCTCATCGCCCACATCGCATTCCACGAATTCGCGCATGCCGATGCTGGCTGCCAGCGGTTCAACCCGCTTTTTCAACGCCTCACCCTGATAGGAAAACGCAATCTCGGCCCCTTGGGCCGCAATTGCCTGCGCAATGCCCCAGGCAATGGATTTGTCATTCGCAAGCCCCATCACCAGCCCGCGTTTGCCTGCCATCAGTCCTGTTGACATTATCTGTGCCCCGCCCACTTTGGTTATTGTCTAGGTGGTGTAGGCGAACTGCCGCACGGCTTCAAGCCGCCGCCAAAGACGTAACGTCACGAAAGAAAAGACAAGGCAGGGCGCAGGCATGACCGACATTGCAACCGAGGCAGACCGCGACGGGATTTTTGCGGGCGATGATCCGTTTGCCCTCGCGCGCGCATGGCTGTCCGAGGCGGAAAAGTCTGAACCGAACGATCCGAATGCCATTGCGCTGTCAACGGTCGATGCAAACGGCATGCCGAACGTGCGCATGGTGCTGCTGAAAGACATCGAACCAGCGGCCTTTGTGTTCTACACCAATTACACGAGCAAAAAGGCGCAGGAAATTGATAATGCAGGAAAAGCCGCGTTTGTGCTGCATTGGAAATCGCTGCGCCGTCAGGTGCGTGTGCGCGGGCTGGTGACGCGTGAAGAGGGTGCGGCAGCCGATGCCTATTACGCCTCACGCAGCCTGAGATCGCGCCTTGGGGCCTGGGCATCCGACCAATCCAAACCGCTTTCATCACGGGGCGCGTTGGTGGCCGAAGTTGCACGCCAGACGGCAAAGCACGGGCTAAACCCACAGCGCCCGGCATTTTGGGGCGGCTACCGTATATCTCCTTTGGAGATTGAGTTCTGGGCCGATGGCCCGTTCCGGTTGCACGACCGCTTTCGGTGGTCACGATCCGCGCTGACTGCACCTTGGGATATCACGCGCTTGAACCCTTGACACTGCCCCCGCCGCACAAGACATAACGGGTGTGTGAGTTGCCGCGCACGGAAAGCACGGCAGGTCAATGTAAGGGTCAGATTGAGCCCGACACGATTGCGGGGCCGTATTCCCCATGACAAACTGCCGTAAACATGCGACATTTACGGCGGTGGGCTTAATCTGGGGAAGCGGCCAACGCCATGGAAGAAGAAGAAAAGGCGATGCCGGTTGTGCATGGCCAAGTCAAATGGTTTGACCCCGTCAAGGGGTTTGGATTTATTGTAGGTGAAGGCGCTGGCGCCGATATCTTGTTGCATGCCAACGTGCTGCGCAATTTTGGCCAAAGCTCTATTGCGGACGGGGCCAGAATTGCGGTGCGCGTGCAGGAAACGGCGCGCGGCGTACAGGCGGTTGAGGTGGTGTCGGTTGAACCGCCCGCTTCCGGAACCTTTCCGCTGACCGAAGATGCGGGGGCCGCCACGCCTGAGGTGATTGCGGCACAACCGCTTGAACCGGCGCGCGTCAAGTGGTTCGACAAGGGCAAGGGTTTTGGCTTTGCCAATGTCTTTGGCAAGAATGACGATGTGTTCATTCATGTCGAGGTGCTGCGGTCATCCGGTTTTGCCGATCTTCAACCCGGTGAGGCGGTGTGCCTGCGGATCATAGATGGTAAACGCGGCCGTATGGCCGTTCAGGTGGTGTCATGGGAATCAGCCGCGCGGTAGTCCTGGCTTTGGTGCTTGCGGGGCCGTTACACGCGGAATGCCGTCAGGGCAGCATTGATCTGCAGACCACAACGGGTGCGATCGCCCGGTTCACCGTTGAGGTGGCCGATGATGCAGCCGAACGCAGCACAGGCCTGATGCGGCGCGAAAGCATGCCGACCGCCGCGGGCATGCTGTTTGTCTACGCACGGCCCGGCAACGTGTCATTCTGGATGGAAAACACGCTGATCCCGTTGGACATGATCTTTGCCGATCCCACGGGCCGCGTGCAGCATGTGCATGAAAATGCCATACCGCTGGACCGTACGCCAATTCCCGGCGGGGCGAACATCAAATATGTGCTTGAAATCAACGGCGGCCTTGCCCGGCGCATGGGCATTTCCGAAGGGGCTGTCCTGCGCCACCCTTCGATCAATCAACAAACCGCAGCTTTGCCCTGCGCTGCTGAATAGGGCTTTTCTTTCCCGTAGCATTGCCCTATCAGCCGCCACAGTCGGGGCGTAGCGCAGCCTGGTAGCGCGACGGTTTTGGGTACCGTAGGTCGAGAGTTCGAATCCCTCCGCCCCGACCACTTTCTTTCCAGTGCTTGCCTGATGGGCTGCGGACCGCCATATCAGGCGCATGGAAACCGAACCCCCGATGATCCCTTTTGACAACAGCTTTGCGCGCGATCTGCCCGGCACCTTTGTGCAGCAGACCCCTGATGTTGCGCCCGACCCTGTGCTGTTGCAGCTGAACCATGCACTTGCCGCTGATCTGGGGCTGGATGCGGCAACCCTTGCCCCGCATGCCGCCCGCCTGTTTTCCGGCGCTGTGGTGCCAGCCGGGGCCATGCCGATTGCGCAGGCCTATGCGGGCCATCAGTTTGGCGGCTTTTCACCGCAACTGGGCGATGGGCGCGCGCTGTTGCTGGGTGAGGTGATCGACACATCAGGCCGCCGCCGCGACATCGCGCTGAAAGGGTCTGGCCGTACGCCGTTTTCGCGCGGTGGTGATGGCAAGGCCGCCATAGGACCTGTGTTGCGCGAATATCTGGTGGCCGAGGCGATGCATGCCCTTGGTGTGCCCACAACGCGCGCCCTTGCCGCCGTAGCCACCGGTGAAACCATTCAGCGTGATGGCCGCATGCCCGGCGCTGTGCTGACGCGCGTGGCCGACAGCCACATCCGTGTGGGCACCTTTCAGTTCTTTGCCGTACGGGGCGATACAGCGCAGGTGCGCGCCTTGGCCGACTACACCATCGCGCGCCACTATCCTGATGCGGCTGGCGCGCCCAACCCCTGTCTTGCCCTGTTTGATGGCGTGATCGCGCGCCAGTGCCGCCTGATTGCGCAGTGGATGGGACTTGGCTTTGTGCACGGCGTGATGAACACCGATAACATGACGCTGTCAGGTGAAACCATCGACTACGGCCCCTGCGCGTTCATGGAGGATTATGCGCCGGGTACCGTGTTTTCCTCGATCGACCAGACGGGCCGCTATGCCTATGCCAACCAACCGCTGATTCTGGGCTGGAATCTGGCGCGGCTGGCCGAGGCTTTGGTGCCGCTGTTTGACCCAGATGAAACGCGCGCCGTTGATCTGGCCAATGAACGTCTGGCAGGCATTGCCGGGCACTACCGCGCCGCATGGGTGGATGTGATGCGCGCCAAACTGGGCCTTGATGGTGCGCAGGATGGCGATGGGGCATTGGCTGACGGGCTGCTGGCCGCAATGGAGGGGCAGGGGGCCGACTGGACGCTGACCTTTCGCCGCATTGGTACCGCCACGCAGGGCGATGTCGCGGTGCTGGCGCCACTGTTTGCCGATTCGAAGCTGTTGCGCGCCTGG
The DNA here is from genome assembly GCA_043751715.1 of Rhodobacterales bacterium. Lineage (GTDB taxonomy): Bacteria > Pseudomonadota > Alphaproteobacteria > Rhodobacterales > Rhodobacteraceae > JAAFHS01. The sequence continues at coordinate 20,485 of JAYUZO010000160.1, forward strand.
TTGCCAGGGTGGCAGGCACGCCTTGCCCCCGATGCCGCGATCCGCATGGCACAGGTGAACCCCGCCGTCATTCCACGCAATCACATGGTAGAACAGGCACTTGTCGCTGCAACTTCAGGTGATCTTGTGCCGTTCAAGGCCCTGCTTGCTGCCATCACCACCCCCTATCTTTCCGAACAGGGGCGTGAGGGTTTTGCCCTGCCCGCGCCGCAACACATGGCCCCCTATGTTACCTTTTGCGGCACCTGAGCGTCAGGCGTGCTGTCGTGACAGACGGCGTTGCAGCACGCTCACCCGCGCAGATAGCGGCCATTTACCCAGCCCGTCACCTCATCACGGCCCGTTGTGCGAATGCGGCACCAGCGGGTCTGCCCCGATTGCTGCCACCCCCGATACACAGCCCCTTGTTCACCCGCGAGCCATAGCCCAGCGTGCCCACCGCCGGAAATATGACCGCAGGCCCGCTGCGCAGGTTGATACGGGCGTTTGTGCCGATGTTGCCAATGGTCGTTACCCCCGGCCCGGTGACTGGGTCTGCGCGTGCTGTTGCCTGCGCACGGGCCGCCGGCATAGGCAAGGCACCGCAGCACAGGGCAACAGCAAGAACCCACAAACGGCGCGTCTGCCTGTGTGACCGTGCGATATCCATGCCAACCCCCGATACCCTTCAAAGGCTAGCAGTTATCCGATTGGACCCACACTTTTTGATTGGCGTCGCACGAAGCGCACATATCCGGGAGTGGATGCGTGCAATGTCTGGAAACTGGAGGCGGGTACCGGAATCGAACCGGTCTACTCGGATTTGCAATCCGGTGCATAGCCTGCCTGCCCACCCGCCGAGCCTGCGTCATAGCGCGGAAGTAGGCCAATCATCTGCCCGATGCAAGGGGCTGCGATCATGCTTTCCAAAACGCTTTGATTGACGTACCTCATATTCTTGCGGATACTGCTGTCAGGCGGGGCGCAAAACGGGGGGTAACGTGCGGCCAACGGTGAATGATATTGCGCGGCAGGCGGGGGTCAGTCTGGCCACGGTTGACCGCGTGCTGAACGCCCGCCCCGGTGTGCGCGAAAAGACGATCACTGCGGTGAATGACGCGATTGCCACGCTGGGCTACATCCGCAATGTGGCGGCTGCCAACCTTGCACGTCAGCGCGTCTATCGGTTTTTGTTCGTGCTGCCCAATGTGCAAAGCCAGTTTGTGCTGGCCTTGCAAGCCGCAATTGCCGAAGCCGCCCGTGGCCCCTTGGCCGACAGTTGCGAGGTGATGGTGGTCACGGCGCCTTTGCGCGATCCGCATGCGCTTGTGCGGGCGGTGGATGAGTTCCGCCATACCCCGCTGGATGGCTGCGCGATCATGGCGCATGAAACCCCCGATGTGCGTGACCTGATCATCCGCCTGCGGGGCGAAGGCACGGCCGTTGTGTCCCTGATCACCGACCAGCCGCAGGCGCCGCGCGACCATTTTGTGGGCATTGATAATGAGGCGGCAGGCCGCACTGCAGGTGTGCTTTTGGGCCGTTTTGTAGGGGAAAAGCCGGGAAAAGTGGCAGTTGTGGTCAGTTCGATGCAGGCGCGTGATATGGTGGAACGCAGGCTTGGGTTTGACCGGGTCATGGCCGAACGCTTTCCTAATCTGCAGGTGCTGCCGTCGATTGAAGGGCATGATGACCGTGATCTGACGGTGCAGATTGTGACCGCAAGCCTTGCATCGCATAAGGGCGTGGTGGCCATCTATGTGGCGGGGGCAGGCACCGGTGGTGTGACCGAAGCGTTGCAGGCCAGTCAGATTGCGGGCCGGCTTGTGGTGGTGGCGCATGAGCTGACCCCCCACACCCGCGCCGCATTGCTTGACGGGTCAATTGATGCGGTCATCGCACAGGATGTGGGCCATCTGGCACGGTCCGCCTTGCGTGTGCTGAAGGCCAAGACTGACCGTTTGCGCATTGATGCAGGGCAGGAACAGATCAACATCACCGTGCTATTGCGCGAAAACCTGAACCCGCATGCAGGCGATACCACCACTGTTTCCGGCCCGCGCGATTAACCGCGCCTGAATGTACCGCACGGCGTCTTGATGGAATTTTCACTTTTTGAGGTACGTTCCTCAAAAATGACTTTACACACTGATCGCCCTGTCGCATGGTGCTTTCAAGAACAAAAGGCAGGGGGGAATCACCCATGCCAAATCAGACTTCAACCTGGGAGGAGAGAAGATGACGATACGTGTTCTGGCCGCGTCTGCGGCAATGGCGCTTGTGTTGGGGGCGGCCACATCGGCCCGCGCCGAGGGCGAGCTGACTCTGTGCTGGGCCGCTTGGGACCCGGCAAATGCCTTGGTCGAACTGTCCAAGGATTTTGAAGCGCAATCCGGCACCAAGATGAATTTCGAATTCATCCCATGGCCCAATTTCGCTGACCGCATGCTGAACGAGTTGAACTCTGGCGGGCAGCTGTGCGACCTGTTGATCGGTGACAGCCAGTGGATTGGCGGCGGGGCCGAAAATGGCCATTACGTCAAACTGAACGATTTCTTCGATGCAAGCGGTATCAGCATGGATGATTTCGCGCCTGCCACGGTTTACGCCTATTCGACCTGGCCCAAGGGCACGCCGAATTATTACGCACTGCCCGCGATGGGCGATGCGAATGGCTGGTTCTACCGCAAGGACTGGTTCGCCCGCCCCGAAATCCAAGAGGCGTTCAAGGCTGAATACGGCCGCGATCTGGCAGAACCGAAAACCCAGAGAGAACTGTTGGAAATCGCCAAATTCTTTCAGGGTCGTGAAATTGATGGGCAGACTGTATATGGCGCGTCAATCTTTACCGAACGTGGGTCCGAAGGTATTACCATGGGCGTGACAGGCGCGCTGTATGCTTGGGGGTTCAAGTACGAAAACACGCCGGGCAGCTATGACATGCAGGGGGCGGTGAACTCGCCCGCCGCTGTCGAAGCGCTTGAATTCTATAAGGAGTTCTATGACTGCTGCACGCCGCCCGGCTATACCAACGCCTATATGACCGAATCGCTTGATGCGTTCAAATCCGGTCAGGTGGCCATGGCGATGAACTGGTTTGCCTTCTTTCCCGGCCTTGCGGCCGATCCCAACACCGGGGGTGACAAGATTGATTTCTTCGTGAACCCGATGCAGAACGTGGCCGGCTCTACCTTGGGCGGGCAGGGGATTTCGGTGGTGTCCTACACCGACAATCAGGAAGGCGCGCTTGAATACATCAAATGGTTCGCGCAGCCTGATGTGCAGGCAAAATGGTGGGCACTGGGTGGCTATTCTGCACATAATTCGGTGCTGAACGATCCCGGCTTTGTGACCAGCCAACCCTTCGCCGGTGACTTCCTCGAGGCGATGGCGAACGTGCAGGACTTCTGGCAGGAACCGGCCTATGCCGAACTGCTGCTGGCCATGCAGGAACGCATGCACAACTACGTGGTGGCTGGTGAAGGCACCGCGCAAGAGGCACTTGATGGTCTGGTGCAAGACTGGACCGAAGTGTTCGAGGCCGAAGGCAAACTTTAAGCCCCGGCCAAAAGCCCCCCGGCCATGTCTCTCCCTGCTGGCCGGGGGCACTTTTTACTGTTGTCCCGACGTTCGCGCAGAGGAGTCCCTGCGACCATGCCCCATTCCCCCATGGATGCCGCTGCCCACGCCACCCCGCCCACCATCGCCCGCCGCATCAAGGGCCTGTCTGACCGCACCATCGCGTGGCTGTTCGTTGCCCCGACGATTTTCCTGCTGCTGGCGATCAACATCTTTCCGCTGATCTGGACGATCTATCTGTCGTTCACCGATTACCGCGCCAACCGCCCCAAGCGTGCGGTGGAATGGGTGGGTTTTGAGAATTACCAGAAAATCCTGACGGATGAGGGCATCTGGGCCAACATGCAGGCCACGGCGCACTTTCTGTTCTGGACGATCGTGTTTCAGGTGCTGATCGGGTTCACGCTGGCCTGGCTGATCAACAAGAAATTCAAGGGCAATGATCTGTGGACCACGCTGATCGTGCTGCCGATGATGCTGTCGCCCGCCGTGGTGGGCAACTTCTGGACGTTTCTGTATCAGCCGCAAATCGGCCTGTTCAACTATACCATCGAATTTTTCACCGGCACGCCCGCCTCCAGTTTCGAAATGCTGGGCACTACGCAGCTTGCCCCATGGGCCATCGTGATCGTGGACACCTGGATGTGGACGCCGTTTGTGATGCTGATCTGCCTTGCTGGCCTGCGGTCGATCCCTGAATATATCTATGAGGCGGCCGAGGTTGACCGCGCCGGTGCCTGGCGGCAATTCTGGACCATCACCATCCCCATGGTGCTGCCCTTCCTGATGCTGGCCGTGCTGTTCCGTGGCATTGAAAACTTCAAGATGTTCGATCTGGTCGTTCAGCTGACAGGCGGCGGGCCGGGGTCTGTGACGGAACTTGCATCCATCAACCTGAAGCGCGAGGCGTTTGAAAAGTGGCGCACCGGGTATTCCAGCGCCTATGCCATCATCCTTTTCGTCACGGTGTTTGGTCTGGCCAGCATCTACGTCAAGGCCCTGAACAAGGTGAAGGAACGGTGATGATCCTTTTCGCAACCCACCCCCACCCCTCTCCCTTCCCCACAAAGGGGAGGGGAGGCGCAAGGCCCACCGCTGTGGTTTGCAGAACAAAGTACCTCTCCCCCCCACTGTGGGGGAGGGCTGGGCAGGGGGGGCGTGTCGCCACCCATGAAAATCAGAGCGCGGGACATCCAGCATGAGCGCCGTTTCCATCACCGAACCCACGAACCGCGCCAAATGGATCGCCGGGACCATCGTCATCCTGTATGCGCTGATCACCCTGCTGCCCTTGGTCTGGATCGTGCTGACGGGTTTCAAAACCCCGCCAGACAGCATCAGCTACCCGCCCAAGGTGATCTTTCAGCCGACGTTAGAGGGGTATGTGAACCTGTTCACCACCCGTTCGCGCGTATCAGCCGAAGATCTGGCCGCCTTGCCCCCCGCCGAAACCTGGTATGACGAACTGGTACGTGACCGTGGCCTAGTCATCGTCGGGCCCTCAAAGTTCGGCGAACGCTTCTTGAATTCCGTCATCATCGGTTTCGGGTCAACCGCGCTGAGCATTATCCTTGGCACCTTGGCCGCCTATGCCTTCAGCCGCTTCCGCATCCCGCTCAAGGATGATCTGTTGTTCTTCATCCTGTCCACCCGGATGATGCCGCCCATCGCCGTCGCCATCCCGATTTTCCTGATGTTCCGCCAGCTTGGCCTGTCCGATACCCACCTTGGCATGATCCTGCTGTATACCGGGGTGAACATCAGCCTTGCCGTCTGGCTGATCCACGGTTTCATGGATGAAATCCCGCGCGAATACGAAGAGGCCGCGTTGATTGACGGCTACACCCGGTTCCAGGCCTTTCGCAAGGTTGTGCTGCCGCAGGCCGCCACCGGCATCGCTTCAACCGCGATCTTCTGCCTGATCTTTGCCTGGAACGAATATGCCTTTGCCGTGCTGCTGACATCCGGCACCGCCCAAACCGCGCCGCCCTTCATTCCCACCATCATCGGGGTCGGCGGGCAGGATTGGCCAGCCGTGGGCGCGGGTGTCACGCTGTTCCTGATCCCGGTCATGGTGTTCACCATCCTTTTGCGCAAACACCTGCTGCGCGGGATCACATTCGGGGCGGTGCGCAAATGAAGAACTTTCTGAACGGATTGCTGCGCCTGCGCCGGGGCCCATGGGAGAACCTCGCCTCTGTCTTGATCGGCCTTGGCGTCGTCATGCTCATGCAACCCTTCGCGCTCTGGGCCTTTACCTACAGCTTTATCGTCACCCTTGTTGGCACCGTGATGTTCATCATCACCAGCCATTTCCCGGAGTAACCCCTTGGCCGAGATCGTTATTCGCAATTTACGCAAGGAATTCGGGGCCTTCACGGCGGTAAAGGGATCATCCTTTACCATCGCGGACGGTGAGTTTTTCATGCTGCTGGGCCCATCGGGCTGCGGCAAGACCACCACGCTGCGCATGATTGCCGGGCTGGAACTGCCGACCTCGGGTGAAATTCTGATTGACGGTGAAGAGGTCAGCCAGAAACCTGCTAGCCAGCGTGACATCGCATTCGTGTTTCAGATGTTCGCCCTGTACCCGCATATGAATGTGCGCAAGAACATCAGCTATCCCCTTGTTTCCCAAGGGCTTGCGCCGGCGCAGGTCAAGGCCAAGGTGGCCGAGGTGGCGCGTATCCTGGGCATCGAATCGATCCTTGATAAACCCGTCGGCGGCCTGTCAGGGGGTGATCGTCAGCGCGTGGCACTTGGCCGCGCCATCGTGCGCAGCCCCAAGGCATTCATGATGGACGAACCCTTGGGTGCTTTGGACGCCGAATTTCGCGAGCACATGTCAGAGGAGCTGCGCGCCCTGCATGACCGCATGAAGGCGACCACGGTTTATGTGACCCATGACCAGCTCGAGGCGATGCAGATGGGTGACAAGATTGTGGTGATGAACCACGGCGTAGTCGAACAATTCGGCAAACCGCAGGATATTTACGATCACCCGGCCACCATGTTTGTCGCCGATTTCATTGGCAGCCCGGCGATGAATTTTCTGCGGTTTGACGGGGTTGCAGCAGCCGGGGCTGAGGCTGTGACGCTGGGCGATGCGCATATCGCGCTGCCGCGATTGCAGGAAAATGCTCTCGGCCGTGCCCTGGCGCTTGGTGTGCGGCCTGAACATATCACCCTCACCGATACCGGGCATCTTCAAGGGCGCACGATGGCCACAGAATATCTGGGCACCACGCAGATTGTAACGATTGATACCGCCTACGGTGCCATCAAGGCCCGGGCGCCGTCGTCTCACATTATAAAAACCGGTGAAAATGTCGGGCTGAACCTGACCGCATCTGCACTTTCGCTTTTCGATACCGCATCAGGCCGCGCCCTGCGCACCGCCGCAAACGCAGGGGTGCTTCATGGCTGATGTTGTTCTATCCAACCTTTCCAAGGCTTTTGGGGCCACACAGGCCCTGTCGGATGTATCACTGACCATTGCGGACGGTGCATTCGTTGTTTTGCTTGGTCCCACAGGTGCAGGCAAGACCACCACCCTGCGCCTGATCGCGGGCCTTGATCGCCCCGACAAAGGCGATGTGCGCATTGGCGGTGCCAGCGTTCTGGCCGATACGCCCGCCCAACGCGATGTGGCGATGGTGTTTCAGCAATACTCGCTGTACCCGCACATGACGGTGCGCGACAATCTGGCCTTTCCGCTGCGCAGCCCGGTTCTGAACGTGCCGGAAGATCAGATAACCAAACAAATCAACGCTGTGGCCGAGGTTCTTCGCATTTCACACAAGCTGGACAATAAGGCCACGCAGCTGTCGGGCGGTGAAATGCAGCGTGTGTCGATTGGCCGCGCACTGGTGCGTAACCCGCGGATTTACCTGATGGATGAACCGCTGTCGTCACTGGATGCCAAACTCCGCGCCGAACTGCGGGTAGAGCTGAAGCGTATCCACGCCGAAATGGGGTCAACCTTTCTGTATGTCACGCATGACCAGATCGAGGCGATGACCATGGCCACCCATGTGGGCGTGCTGGATCAGGGCCGCCTTGTGCAGTTCGGCACCCCGCGCGAGATTTATGACAACCCGGTGAACCTGTATGTCGCGACCCGCCTTGGCCAGCCGCGCATCAACGTGCTGCCTGCGGGTGCCTTTGGCCATGGCCCGGTGGGGGCTGCGCAAATTGGGCTGCGGCCCGAACATATTGCCATTGATACGGGGCAGGCGGCCACAATCCGGCGGGTGGAACATCTGGGTGATCAGACGCGCCTGCATCTGGACATGGGGCCGCATGCCCTGATCACGCTGACCGATCCGCAAACCACCCACCAGCCCGGTGACATAATCCACATCCGCCCGCAAAACCCGCTTTGGTTTGATGCCAGCGGCATGCGGGTTGCATGAACAGAACTGCCTAAGGAGTTGAAGATGAAGCAATTCATGAATGGTCGTGATACGCTGGTGACCGACGCCATTGATGGTTTGATCCGCACATCGGGCGGCAGGCTGGCGCGGTTGGACGGCTATCCGCATATCAAGGTGGTGGTCCGCACTGACTGGAACAAATCGCAGGTGGCACTGGTATCCGGTGGCGGATCGGGGCATGAACCCAGCCACGCGGGCTTTGTCGGCCAAGGCATGCTGACGGCGGCGGTTTGTGGCGAGGTGTTCGCCAGCCCGTCGGTTGATGCCGTACTGGCGGGGATTCTGGCCGTAACGGGCAAGGCAGGCTGCCTGCTGATCGTCAAGAATTACACCGGTGACCGGCTGAATTTCGGCCTTGCCGCCGAACGCGCGCGCGCATTCGGGCTGCGTGTCGCCATGGTGATCGTGGATGATGACATCGCCCTGCCGCATCTGCCACAGGCGCGCGGCGTGGCGGGCACGCTGTTCGTGCACAAGATTGCAGGGGCGCTTGCAGATGGCGGGGCCGATCTGGATACGGTCACGGCGGCGGCGCAGCGGGTGATTGCGGGTGCGGTCAGCATTGGCATGTCGCTTGATACCTGCACTGTGCCAGGGTCACCCAAGGAAGACCGCATCGCAGATGGCAAGGCCGAACTTGGCCTTGGTATCCATGGCGAGGCGGGCGTGCAACAGGTTGATTTTGCAGGCGCAAAGGCGGCGATGGCCATGGTGGTGGACAAGCTGCTGCCGCATGCGACGGGGCAGGGCCATGTGGCGCTGTTGAACAATCTGGGTGGGGCAACGCCGTTGGAGATGTCTGTTCTGGCGGCTGAACTGGCAGGGTCCGCGCTTGGTGCGCATCTGAAATGGATCATCGGGCCAGCTGCCCTGATGACATCGCTGGATATGCAGGGCTTTTCGGTATCCCTGTTGCCGGTGACGGATGCCGAGGTGGCAGCCCTTGCCGCCCCCGTGGCCCCGCCCGCATGGCCCGGATTGCAGGCCCTTGTGCCGGTGGCCGTGCGCCCGCTGCCAGATGGTCTGGCCCCGCTCAAGGCGCTGGCATCGGCACATCCGGCCCGGCGCGCGCTGATTGCCAGTTGCTGCACTGCATTAATGGCGGCTGAGGCTGATCTGAACCTGCTTGATGCAAAATCGGGTGATGGGGATACCGGGTCCACCCTGGCCACGGCGGCCCGCGCGCTGGAAAAGGCGTTGGATGGCTTGCCGCTTTCGGACATTACCCAAGCCTTGCGCGCGATTGGCAGTGAACTGAGCCAGACCATGGGTGGGTCATCCGGCGTGCTGCTGGCGATTTTCTTTGCCGCGTCGGGGGATGCCAGTGCCAGTGGCAAAGACTGGATCTCCGCGCTGCAAAGTGGCCTGCAACGTGTGATGCAGGTGGGCGGTGCCGCCCCCGGCCACCGCACCATGATTGATGCCCTTGCCCCCGCACTGAACGCGCTGCCCCACGGGGTTGGCGCTGCGGCTGCGGCTGCGCGGGCCGGGGCCAATGCTACAGCCGCCATGCTGCGCGCCAAGGCGGGGCGGGCCAGCTATTTGTCAGAAGACAAGCTTGCTGGCCATAATGACCCCGGTGCAGAAGGCGTAGCACGGCTGTTTGAACACCTTGCCAAAGGGTGATCCGCGCGATCACCCTTTGACAAAGCCTTGGTGAGGCTGTTTTCATCCGGGCATGACACCAGAAGACCGCATTCGCGCATTGCCGATCTGGAAGGGCGATATTGTGATTTCGCCCCTGACAGGCGGAATCACAAACCAGAACTTTGTGGTCACTGATGCGCAGGGCAAATCCGTGGTGCGCATCGGGGCTGACATCCCCGAACACCACATTTCGCGCAAGATCGAAGGGGCGGTGGGCCGCGCGGCCCATGAAGCTGGCGTCGCCCCGGCCATCCGTTATCAAACCTGCGGCGCTTTGGTGATCGATTATCTGCAGGCCCGGACACTGACCGCGGCCGATCTGTGTGATGATACCCAGCTGGATCAGGCGCTTGCCTTGGTGATGCGCACCCACCGCGAGGTGCCTAAACATTTGCGCGGTGCAGCGCCGCTGTTCTGGGTGTTCCATACCTTGCGTGATTACGCGGCCACGCTGCGCGATCGCAGCAGCCTCCATATGACGGCTGACCTGTTGCAGGACGCCGCCGAATTGGAGGCCGAGGTGGGCGCTATTGACCTTGTCTTTGGCCACAATGATCTGTTGCCGGCCAATTTCCTGCATGATGGCAGCCGCATGTGGCTGGTGGATTGGGAATATGCCGGGTTCAATTCGCCGCTGTTTGATCTGGGTGCGTTGGCCAATGCGGGGCTGAGCCCTGCACAGGAAACCCGCATGCTGACCGTGTATTTCGGGCGTCCACCCACGGCTGACCTGTGGCACCGCTACCGCGCGATGAAGGCGGCATCTGCGCTGCGCGAGGCGATGTGGTCGATGGTGCAAGAGGTGCATTCGACGCTGCCCGTGGATTTTGCCGCCTATACCACTACCAACCTTGCCACCTACCGGGCGGCATTTGATGCCTTCCGCCACCAATGAGAGGTTCCATGTCTGACCTGCCATCCAGTGCCCGTATCGTCATCATCGGCGGGGGCATCATCGGTTGTTCTACCGCCTATCATCTGGGCAAGATGGGGCATACCGATACAATTTTGCTGGAACGCAAAAAGCTGACATCGGGCACAACGTTTCATGCAGCGGGGCTGGTGGGGCAGTTAAGAACATCGGCCAACATCACGCAATTGCTGGGATATTCGGTTGATCTGTACAAACGGTTGGAGGCTGAAACTGGCCTGCAGACGGGGTGGAAAATGAACGGCGGGCTGCGGCTGGCGTGCAATGCCGAACGCTGGACCGAGGTAAAGCGGCAGGCGACCACGGCGCATTCCTTTGGGCTGGAAATGCATCTGTTAACCCCGCAAGAGGCGCAGGATCTGTGGCCGCTGATGACGATTGATGATCTGGTGGGGGCGGCCTACCTGCCCACGGATGGGCAGGCGAACCCATCGGATATCACCATGTCACTGGCCAAAGGTGCGCGCATGTCAGGGGTGACGATCCGGGAAGACACGCCGGTGACGCGGATCATCCTTGAACAGGGGCGCGTCAGGGGGGTGGAGACGCCCGAAGGGATCATCCAATGCGAAAAGGTGGTGATCTGCGCGGGTCAATGGACGCGCAGCCTTGCGGCTACCGTTGGCGTGAACGTGCCGCTGATCAGCATGGAACACCAGTATATGGTGACCGAGGCCATTCCCGGCGTGACCAGCACCCTGCCCACGCTGCGCGACCCGGACCGGCTGACGTATTGGAAAGAGGAGGTGGGGGGGTTGGTCTGGGGCGGGTATGAACCGAATCCAAAGCTATGGGCCAAAGATGGCATCCCGGAGGGGTTTCATTTTGAACTGCTGACGGCGGATTTCGATCACTATGAACAGTTCATGGACAACGCCATTGCGCGCGTGCCGGCGCTGTCAACTGCGGGCGTCAAGCAATTGATAAACGGGCCGGAATCCTTTACGCCTGATGGCAACTTCATCGTGGGTGAGGCGCCCGAACAGCGTGGTATTTTCATTGGCGCGGGGTTCAACGCCTATGGCATCGCGGCGGGTGGCGGGGCCGGCATGGCGCTGGCGGAATGGGTGGCCGAAGGGGCGGCCCCGTTCGATCTGTGGCCCGTGGATATCTGCCGCTTTGGTGCCGTGCATCGCAGCACCGATTGGGTCCGCGCCCGCACGGTGGAGGCGTATGGCAAGCATTACACCATCGCTTGGCCGTCAGAGGAAATGCGCAGCGCGCGGCCCACGCGCCGGTCACCGCTGTATGCGCATCTGGCGCAGGCGGGGGCGTGCTTTGGCGAAAAGCTGGGGTGGGAGCGGCCGAACTGGTTTGCCATCGCAGGCGAAGACCCGGTGGATCGCTACAGTTACGGCCGCCCCGGCTGGTTTGACGCGGTCGCGCGCGAACATCACGCCGCGCGCAATGCAGCGGTGCTGATTGATCAGACGAGTTTTGCCAAATTCATCTTGCAGGGGCCGGATGCGGCGCAGGCCCTGAACTGGATTGCGGCAGGCAATGTGGACCGGGCGGTGGGCAGCCTGACCTATACCCAAATGCTGAACACCAAGGGCGGCATTGAATGTGACCTGACGGTGGTGCGCACGGCGCATGACCGGTTCTACATCGTCACCGGCACCGGCTTTGCCACGCATGACTTTGACTGGATCGCGCGAAACATTCCGGCTGGCATGAATACGCAACTGGTGGATGTGACATCGGCCTATGCCGTGCTGTCCCTGATGGGGCCGAACGCGCGCGCAATTCTGCAAAGCGTGACCCCGGATGATGTTAGCAATGCCGCCTATCCGTTTGGCACAGCGCGGGAAATCAGTATTGCCGGTTGCATGGTGCGGGCACTGCGCGTGACCTATGTAGGCGAATTGGGCTGGGAATTGCACATTCCCGTCGACATGGCAGCCACGGTGTATGCGGCGTTAATGGCGGCGGGGGCTGCACATGGCCTGATCAACGCAGGCTACCGCGCGATTGAAACCTTGCGGTTGGAAAAGGGCTATCGCGCGTGGGGCAGTGATATCGGGCCGGATCACACGCCGGTGGAGGCGGGGCTGGATTGGGCGGTCAAGATGAAGTCGGGGGTGCCGTTTCTGGGGCGCGAGGCGATTGCGGCGCAGCTTGCGGGCGGGGTGAAAAAGCAGCTGGCGACGTTTACGGTGGCTGATCCGGAGGTCATTTTGCTGGGCCGCGAAACCATTTATCGCAACGGTGAACGGGTGGGCTGGCTGTCATCGGGCGGGCACGGGCATACCATCGGCCTGCCGATTGGCATGGGCTATGTGCGGCATCCGGGTGGTGTCACGGAGGATTTCATCATCAGCGGCCGCTATGAATTGGAGGTCGCTTCGGAACGTGTGCCCGCAACGGTGCATCTGGACCCGCTGTATGATCCGCAATCCCTGCGGGTCAAAGCCTGAAACTCCAGCCCGGCCACGGGCCGGGCGTTCTTCGCGGAAAACGTCCACTGGACGTTTTCTGTTCGCTCATCACCCATCAAACCGTGTCGCCCCCCGCCTGTGCGCATCAACCGGCTGCGTTAGCACTGCCGCCTGATGCGCCCGCTGATCGCATTGCGCGCGCGGGCAAATGCGGCAGTTGATGCCAATCGGCACCATGCGCGCCCGCGTCACCGTAAAGGCCTCGGCATAGCCAATCTGGCCTGCATGGTCGATCGTGCAGCCAAGTGCGACGGCAAGGCGGTTATCCTGCCCATAGCGTTCGAACGTGGGCCGGTCCACCGTGCGTGAAAACACGAAATACTGTGATACATCAGGCATTTCCACGAACTGTGTGACAATCTTTCCGGGCGTGCGGAACGATGTGTGCACATCCAGCCGCGGGCAGGCCCCGCCATATTCTGCAAGGTGAAAATCGGTCGCGTTGAACCGCTTTGTCACATTGCCGCCCTTGTCCACCCGCAGGAAAAAGAACGGCACCCCCGTTGCCCCATCACGTTGCAGGGTCGTGGCGCGGTGGCAGGCCTGTTCAAAGCTGACACCAAACCGCGTCGCAAGATGATCCAGATCATATTTGGTCGCCCGCGCCGCCAGCAGATAGGCGTCATACGGCATCAGCACAGCGGCGGCAAAGTAATTGGCCAGTTCCACCCGCAGGCGCGATGTGCCGCGCATATCAGTGATGCCAGACCGCGCAACCAACCCGTCAAACAACGCGCGTTGTTCCAAAAGCCCGGCCATATGCACCAGCTGAAAGATGCGGTTGGTATGATCCAGCGCCTCGGACAGCAAAATCTCGCGCTGCGCCTCATCATATTGGCGCAGGGTGCCTGGCAGATCGGCCACGTTGACCAGCCGCACATTCACCCCCATGCGGTCGCGCAGGCGGGCTTTCAGGGCCGTGTAAACCTCGTCACGTGGAACAGGCGCGGGCCAGAACCCGTCTGCGGCGTTTTCAAGTTCGGCAAAATGGTTGCGGTTGCGGCGAAAGACATGGTGCACGGCGGCCTCAGGTGTGGCCACCAGATTGGGCGCCTCGGCCTCGGTCAGGGCCAT
>JAYUZO010000161.1:0-3955 GCA_043751715.1 Rhodobacterales bacterium
AAGTGCTGCAAACAGCAGGGGCGGCAGGAACATCAGAATCCGGTTCATTCCACACCCCTGCCCGCCCGCGCCTCTGCCGCCGCCATGGCCCGGCGCACGCGTGCGGCCCGCCACACTGACACCCCGATCAGCACGGCCAGCAGTACCAGCGTGGCGCCGTAGGACCCCAGCACGGGTACCGCGTATTTTCCCAGATCAGGCATCAGGCCATCCGTTCGCGCATAAGGATCATCTGCAACCGCCGGGCGCGGATTTCGGTGCGGGTGCGCAGCAGGACCAGCACCACGAACAGCAGGATGAAGCCCGCAATACAAATCACCAGAGGCTGCCAGAACACATCTGACACATTTTCTTCCTTGTCCAGGCTTAGCGACGCGCCCTGATGCAGGCCTTGGTTCCAGAAGTTCACGGCATAGCGTGACAGCAGGGCAAACACCGATCCCACAAGGCACAGGACCGATGTCAGATCAGCGGCTGCATCGGCGTCTTCAATGGCGGACCACAGCGCGATATAACCAAGGTAGAACAAAAACAGGATCAGAAATGATGTCAGCCGCGGATCCCATGCCCACCAAGTGCCCCACATCGGCTGGCCCCACAAGGCACCCGTGATCAGCGCGATCAGCGTAAAGGTCAGCCCCACGGGGGCGGCCGCACGCGCGGCAAGCGCCGATACATGGTGGCGGCGGATCAGCCAGATCAGGCTGGCCACCAGCATCATCACCCAGGCATTGATCGCCAGCATCGCCGCAGGCACATGCAGATAGATAATCCGCACAGTGCTGCCTTGCTTGTAATCATTGGGCGTCAGAAAGAACCCCCAGATCAGCCCGACAGTCAGGCACAGCGCCGACAGCACGGCCAGCCACGGCAGCAGGCGCGCCGTGGTATCCATGAACCGTTTCGGATTGGCATATTCCCAGATCGACATTTCTCTCACCTAGAATTGCGCACGGCCAAGGGCAAGCCCCCTCACCGCAGATTGACCCGAAGTGCAGCCGCTGCGGCAAAGGGCAACAGGGCAAGCGTGCCCGCCGTGATGCCCGCCAGCAGGGCCAGCGGTGCTGTATGATCCGCCCCATCGGCCGTGCGGCGCACCACCTCGGCACCGAAGATCAGTGTGGGCACATACAGGGGCAGCACCAGCAATGACAGCAGCAGCCCACCACGCTTGATGCCCACGGTCAGCGCGGCCCCAAAGGCCCCGATCATGCTTAACGCCGGTGTACCCAGCAACAGGCTGGCAACCAGCATGGGGTAGGCCACACCCGGCAACTGCAGCAGCAGGGCCAGCAACGGCGACGCAAGCGCCAATGGCAGGCCCGTGGTCACCCAATGCGCAGCGGCCTTGGCCAGCACAACACCTTCCATCGGGATGGGTGCGGTGGCCAGCAGGTCCAGACTGCCATCCTCAAAATCCAGCGCAAACAGCCGGTCCAGTGTCAGAAGGCAGGCCAGCAGTGCAGCCACCCACACTATGCCCGGCGCAATCAGCGCCAGCGTGGCAGCCTGCGGCCCCACGCCCAGCGGCACCAGCACCGCGACCAGCAAAAAGAACGAAAGCGCCAGCCCAAAGCCGCCGCCTGCACGCAGGGCCAGCCGCAGATCGCGCAAAAACAACGCCATCATGGCAGCGCCCCCGGCCTGGCCTTGCCCGGTCTGGCCCTGAACGGCGTCAGATCCAGCGTTTCAGCCCCCGCCAGGCCCAGATCAACATGCGTGGCAATCACCGCCAACCCGCCGCCCGCCAGATGCCCGCCAATTACCCCGGCAAACAGCGCCACCGATGCTGCATCCAGCGATACCGTCGGTTCATCCAGAAGCCAGACCAGGCGCTGCGTCACCAGCAACCGTGCCAGCCCCAGCCTGCGCCGCTGCCCTGCCGACAACTGCCCCGCCGGGCGGTCTGTCAGCGCGCACAGGTTCATCGCCTCCATCGCCCCGGAAATATCGCGCACCCCGTGCACTGCCGCCCAGAACAGCAAATTCTCAGACACCGTCAGCGTCGATTTCACCCCATCGGCATGGGTGGCAAGGGCAATATCCTCTGGCTGCACCGAAACACGCCCTGCCAGTGCCGGTTGCAGGCCCGCCAGCGTGCGCAAGAGCGTGGTTTTGCCCGACCCGTTCGGCCCGCGCAGCACAAGCGCCCGCCCTGCCCCCACGGCAAAGCTGACACCCGCCAGCACCGGCACGCCACCCCGCGCGCATGTCAGATTTTCCACCCGCATATCCATGCGCAAAGCCCTATCGCATGGTAACCCTTGGCGAAAGCCCATAGGCTGCGGCCAATCACATCAGGAGCACAGCATGCTTGCGACCCGCCCGTTCGGCACGACCGGTATCACCGCCACCACCATCGGCTTTGGCGCATGGGCCATTGGTGGCACCTGGGGTGAGGTGACCGAAACTGCCGCCAAAGATACGCTGCACGCAGCCCTTGATGCCGGAATGACGTTTATAGACACCGCCGATGTGTATGGCGACGGCCGGTCAGAACGGCTGATCGCCGAGGTGCTGGCCATGCGCACAGGCCCCCGCCCGTTTGTGGCGACCAAGGCGGGGCGCAGGCTTTCGCCGCATGTGGCGGAAGGCTACCGCGATCTGGCCGCGTTCATTGACCGCTCACGCCGCAACCTGCAGATGGATTGCCTTGATCTGTTGCAACTGCACTGCCCGCCGACCATGGCCTATCATGATGGTGCAGTGTTTGATGCATTGGATGATCTGAAAGCGCGCGGCATCATCGCCCATTACGGCGTCAGCGTCGAAACCGTGGCCGAGGCGATGGCCGCCATGGCGCGGCCCGGCGTAGCCTCGGTGCAGATCATATACAACATGTTCCGCCCACGCCCCGCCGCGCGGTTCTTTCGCGCGGCTGAACGTCTGGGCGTTGCGGTGATTGCGCGGGTGCCCTTGGCATCGGGCCTGCTGACCGGCAAGATGACGGCGGCCAGCACTTTTGCCGCCGATGACCACCGCAGCTTCAACCGCAACGGTGAGGCGTTCGATATGGGTGAGACGTTTTCGGGCGTGCCCTATGAGGTGGGGCTGGACGCGGTAGACGCGCTGCGCGCATTGGTGCCTGCCGGGGTCACGATGGCGCAATTTGCCCTGCGGTGGATCATGATGGACCCGGCCATCAGTGTGGTGATTCCCGGTGCAAAAACCACCGAACAGGCCCGCAGCAATGCAGCAGCAGACGGCGTGCCCGCCCTTTCAGATGTCGTGATGATCGCCGCACGCGATGTGTATGATCGCCTAATCGCCCCGCATGTGCATCATCGCTGGTAGGAACGTGATCTAAAAATTTTCGTACGAAAATTTTTAGATACGACCCGCATTGGATCAGACCGGCAACAGCGCCACGGCAATACGGCGACCTTCGCCCAGAAGTACGTTATAGGTGCGGCAGGCGGCGGGTGAATTCATCACCTCGACCCCCATCCCTGCCGCCTCGATCAGCACACGAAAGGCGGCGGGAGTATGGGCGATTTCGGCCCCGGTGCCCACGAAAAGCACATCCACGCGGCCCGCCAATGACAACGGCCCTTCGGTATCGTCATACCCGCCCCACGGCCCGGCATCCCACGGCGAGATCAGGCACGGCCCCTGCAGTACATGCGTGCCCACACGAAAGAACCCCGGCCCATACCCCGCAATCGGCAGCGCCGTGTCATATGTGACGGGCGTCAGCCTCATGCGTCGATGTTGGCATATTGGCCGGTGGCACCGCCCTTGGGCTTGTCGCTGCGGTCAATCCCGATGAACAGAAGAATGTTCTTGGCCACAAACACCGAAGAATAGGTGCCAAGGATGATCCCCAGCAGGATTGCACCCACAAAGCCGCGGATCACATCACCCCCAAAAATCAGCATGGCCACCAGTGCGATCATCGTGGTGACCGATGTTTGCAAGGTACGGCTCAGCGTTTCGTTGACCGAAAGGTTCATCA
>JAYUZO010000162.1:0-9299 GCA_043751715.1 Rhodobacterales bacterium
ATGATGAAGACGATCTTGCTGGGCGTTTCGCTATCCGTGATAGGGACAGTCAGGGCGGTGAGGGCTTCGCGGAACTGTTGCATCGCTGCGGTGCGGCCGGATTCCTTTTTCCAGAAGTCATCAATGGCATCAGCGGCCATACCCTCGGCGGCTTTGAGGCCTTCATCCCAAACGGCGTTTGCCATTTCTGAGGCTCCAGCGGTTGCAACCGCCAAACCGATTCTGAGGCCCGGTTTGGCGAGGCGCATGCCCGTTAACTTGATTTCGGCCAACGCGGTTGAGCGGAAGGTTGTATTGCCCGGTCCCTTCGTTTGATCCGGGTGCCTCAAGAGGGCGCCGATAAGGCTGATCAGCGGGTCATCCAGATAATCATGTTCGAAGGCATCGAAGTAAACGACTTTTGCCTTACCGCCGAGCTCTTTAGAATGTGCACCGGTCCACAGTTTCAGGAAATGCGATTTGCCACTGCCCCATCCTCCGTCGAGAGCGACGACGAGCGGTTGTTCGACGTTTTCCAGCAGGTCGCTCAGGCGTTGCCCGATGTGTTTGCGGCCCAAAAGATCGTAGGGCTGGCCAGTTCAATCTTAGTTGTCAAAACCAACGTCACCGGGAGTAAAAGTGGGATCTTGGGGAAAAGGATTCATTCTGTCATTCCAAATAACACGAACAATGGGTTAGTGATCGGCGGATGAAACAGGGTTTTCCAATCGGCTGCAAGGGCATGGTCATCGGCCTGCTTGGCGGGTCGTTTGATCCGGCGCATGGCGGGCATGTGCAGCTGACGCGTGAGGCGATGAAGCGGATGCGGTTGGATGCGGTGTGGTGGCTGGTGACGCCGGCCAACCCGCTGAAAGCACGCCAGCCTGCGCCAATGGCGGTGCGGCTGGCGCAGGCGCGCCGGGTGATGCGGCACCCGAGGGTCAAGGTGACGGCGCTGGAGGTGGGTCTGGGCACGCGGGCCACGGCCGATACGCTTGATCGGTTGCTGGCGCTGTACCCAGGGGTGCATTTCGTGTGGCTGATGGGGGCAGATAACCTGGTGCAGTTTCACCGCTGGGGGCGCTGGCGCGATATCTTGTGCCGCGTGCCGGTGGGCGTGCTGGCGCGGCCGGGATCGGGGGTGACGGCCCGGCTAAGCGTGGCCGCGCGCACGTTCCGGGGGGCGCATGTGGCGCAGGGCGAAGGCATTGGGGCGCGGCGTCCACCGGCCTGGTGCTTTGTGAACATGCCGCTGAATGAGGCGAGTTCAAGCGCGATCCGGGCCAAGGGCGCGTGGGGGCGCAAGCCTGCGGGGTGACGGGTAGGGGGTGATGGGCATGGGATGATATGCATGGGGCAACGCGGGGCCTGCGGCGCGGATATTTGGGCAAAGATGAAAGGTGCGGGCCGCAGGCTTGCATCCCTGCGGTTGGCGGGGATAGCTGGGTCGGGATGCAGGGGATCAGGGTGAGGCGGAACGTGGCAGGCAGTGTTACGCGGCGGTCAGTGCTGGCGGGGGTGATGGCCAGTGTGGGGGGGGCGGCGTTTGCCGATCTGCCCGAAACATCGCTGTTTCCGCAGCGGCGGGGGGGCAAGCCGGGGGAGACTGCGCCTGCAGCGGCGGGGCTGATTGCGGATGCGGATCTGACGGGGATCGTGACCTATGTGGTGGCGGACGCGGCAACGGGGCAGGTGATCGAGGGGGAGGGGGCAGATTTGCCGGTGCCGCCCGCGAGTGTGACCAAGATGGTAACATCGCTGTATGCGCTGGAGACACTGGGGCCGGGTTTCCGGTTTGCAACGCGGGTGGTGGCGACGGGGCCGGTGCAAGGCGGGGTGGTGCAGGGCCATCTGATCCTGGTGGGCGGGGGCGACCCGACGTTTGATACCGACCGGATGGCGGGGCTGGTGGACCAGCTGGTGCAGGCGGGGATCACGGGGGTGACAGGGCAGTTCGGGGTGTATGCGGGGGCGCTGCCACAGGTGGGGCAGATCGACGCGGCGCAGCCGGATTATGTGGGTTACAACCCTGCGGTGTCGGGAATGAACCTGAATTTCAACCGGGTACATTTCAGCTGGCAGCGGCGGGATGGCGGTTATGCCTTGGCGATGGATGCACGCAGCGAACGCTTTGTGCCGCCGGTGGATATGGCGACGATGGTGGTGGCAGACCGTGATCTGCCGTTGTTTGCCTATGAGGCGGGGGTGCAGCGCGATAACTGGTCGGTGGCGCGCGGTGCATTGGGGCGCGAGGGCAGCCGGTGGTTGCCGGTGCGCCAGCCTGTGTACTACGCGGGCGAGGTGTTCCGGTGGCTGGCAGCAGGGCAGGGCATTGTGCTGCCACCCGCCGAGGCGGCGCTGGCGGTGCCAGTGGGGCCGGACGTTGCGCGGGATCAAAGCGGGGCGCTGATCGGGGTATTGACAGACATGCTGCGGTTTTCAACCAACCTGACCGCCGAAGCCGTGGGCCTGACGGCATCGGGGCTGGCAAGCCTGCCACACAGCGCGGCCGCGATGACCTATTGGGCCAGGGGGGCCTTTGGGATGACGAGCAATTTTGTGGATCATTCGGGGCTGGGGGCAGGGTCGCAAACATCGGCCGCCGATATGGTGCGGGTGCTGGTGGCGGCACAGGATTTGCACAAGGGGTCACTGTTGCCGGGCATTTTGCGTGACATAGGCATGCGCGATGATGCGGGCGAAGTGATTGAAGGGCATCCGGTGCGGGTGCGGGCCAAAAGCGGGACGCTGAACTTTGTCTCGGGGCTTGCGGGGTTCATCAGCCCGCCGGGGGGGCGCAGGCTTGCCTTTGCAATTTATGCGGCGGATGTGCCGCGCCGGGCAGCAATCGGACCGGATGCGATGGAAGATCCGCAGGGGGGCGAGGCGTGGACACGCCGCGCGCGAACGCTGCAGGGGCGGCTGATCAGCCGCTGGGCAGAGCTGCACGGTGCGGCGGGCGCGCAGCTTTGACTTGATGCGCGGGGCAAAGCGCCGCATAAATCGGGCGGTTGGGTTTGGGGTGATTGATCATGCGCAATGTTCTGGGATTGGGCGTGCTGGCGCTGGGTCTGTGCGGCCTTGGCTACTATGCCTATGGCAAGACGGCGGTGGAAATTGAAAACGGCATCGCGGCGCGGTCTTTGGCGGCAGTTGCGGGATCAATCCATCAGGTGCTGCCAGAGGTGCGCGGGCGCGATATCCGGCTGACCGGGCTTGCCGATTCCGAAGAGGAACGCGCGGCGCTGGTGGCGGCGGTGAATGCGGTCGACGGGCGGCGCGTGGTGCAAGATGCGCTGGTCGTGTTGCCGGTGGCATCGCCGTTTGTGGCGCGGCTGACCAAGGCCGCACCGCCGCTGGCCATGGTGGCGGCGGGCGTGGTGCCCAGCGGGCGGGTGCAGCATGACCTGGCCGAAGCAGGCTGGGGTGCTGCGGCGGTTTCGCTGGCCTTGGCGGCGGGTGCGCCCGAGGGATGGGCAGAACTGGCCAAGGCGGGTGCGGCAGCCCTGGGGCCGCTGGAAACGGGCGAGGCCACGATTGCGGACAGCATGCTGACGGTCAAGGGTGTGGCGTTCAGCCCGGCAGAGCTTGCACAGGTCAAGGTGGCGCTGGCGGGTGTGCCTGCGGATGCGGTAACGCTGGACGTGACGCTGCGCGATGACGGCACGCCGCCTGCGTTTGAAGTGCTGTATGAAGTGACACGCGGGGCGGGGGTCACGGGGAAATTTCCACCGGGTTTGACAATCTTTGATCTGGCCGAGGCGCTGGGCCTGCCCGAGGTTGCGGGCGTATCAGAGGTGAAGGAAGGCCTGCTGGGCACGCCGGTTGACATTGGGCCATTTGCCAGCCTGTCACGCTTTCTGCCGGATCTGGAGCGGCTGCGCATGACCTATGCGGCGGAACAGCTGGAGATTGCCGTAGAGGTGGGGTTGGGCGTTGATCCGGCGGCCATGGCTGCGGCAATGCAAGCGGATATCGGGCCGGATGTGATGCTGGCGGTGACGCGGGCGGCGGATACGGGCATGAACGGCGACACCCGCACCAATGCAGCAACGGGGTTGGCACAGCGCTATGCGGGCGGATACTGGATTGCGGTGCCGGATTTCGTGGCGGACAAGGCAACGTGTCAGACGCAGACCCAAGGGGTGCTGGACGGGGCGACGATCAACTTTCAATCAGGATCGGCCGTGATTGCGGCGGAGTCGGTCGGGGTGCTGAACCGGCTGGCGGAAGTGGTGATCCATTGTGCCGAAACGCAGGCTTTGCGCGCGGTGATCGGGGGGCATACCGACAACACGGGTGACGCGCTGGACAATCTGGGGCTAAGCCAGAAGCGGGCGACGGCGGTGCGGCTGGCGCTGGTGGCGCGCGGTGTGCCGGGTGGTGTGCTGAAGGCGATCGGATTTGGTGCGGAACAGCCGGTTGCGGAGAATGCGACAGATGAAGGCCGCGCGCTGAACCGGCGCACGACGATTGACTGGGTCGAATAGGTGCTGGGGCACCGGGATTTGCAGGGGAGTGTGTGATGTTCAAGGAATGGGGATTTCTGCTGACGGAAATCTGGTTTCTGCTGGCCTTGGCGGGGCTGATCGGGCTGGTGGCAGGCTGGATCATCTGGGGCCGCAAGGACGAGGCGGTGGCAGATCCCGCCGAGGCAGACGGGCTGCGCCGCGACCTTGCGGCGTGCCGGGCCACTGGCGAAGCGCTGGCCGCACAGCTGGCGGCGCGGCCCATCGCGGCACCTGCGGCGCTGATGGGCGGGGCTGCGGCGGTGCGGCCTGCAGCGCTGGCGGGGCCACGGGGTGGCAAGGCTGATGATCTGAAGCTGATCAAGGGCGTGGGGCCAAAACTGGAGGCGCTGTGCAACAGGCTGGGCTTTTGGCATTTTGACCAGATTGCCAACTGGACCCCGGCAGAGGTGGCTTGGGTGGACGACAATCTGGAGGGCTTCAAAGGCCGGGTCAGCCGCGAAGACTGGATCACGCAGGCGCGGGATCTGGCGGCGGGAATGGTGCCACGACCGGGCGGCGAAAAGTAAAGTTGTTCGATTTGTGAAAGGCCCCGCGTGATTGCGGGGCCTTTGGCGTTTCAGCCCAAGGCCGACTGCCAGAAAATTGCAATCTGATAGATGATCGGCACGCCCAGGATCAGCATGAAGGGAAAGGTGATGCCCAAGGATGATGTGAGGTAGATCGACGGGTTGGCCTGCGGAAAGGTGGCGCGCACGGCGGCGGGGGCGTCAATATAGCTGGCCGAGGCGGCCACCGCACCGATGACAAAGGCCGATCCGACGGGCAGGCCAAACAGCGTGGCAGCACCGGTGGCGATGGTGCCGTTGATCAGCGGCATGGTGATGCCAAAGGCGAGCATTTTCAGGCCGACGGCGCGAAAGGCCCCCAGATGGCGGGCGGCGGTCATGCCCATTTCCAAAAGGAACAGCACCAGTACACCGCGGAACAGGTCGACAAAGAACGGCTCGATCTTTGTGTAATTGCTTTCGCCGATGGCCGCACCCATCACCAGACCCCCGCCCAGCAACAACAGCCCCCGCCCGCGCAGGGTTTCAGACAGGATAGCGCCAAGGCTGGTGGTGGCGGTTTCGGTGCGGGCAAGGGCAAGGCGGCCGTAAAACAGTGCGACAAGGATGCCAAGTTCCATCAGGGCGACAAGGCCGGTGACATACCCCTCCATCGGGGTGCCGGCGCCTTCGGCATAGCTGCGGGCGACCACGAAGGTGACGGATGAGACGGAGCCATACAGGGCGGCCACGCCTGCGGCATTGCGGGTATCAAGGCCAACGACATGGCGGGCGACAAGGAAGGCAAGCGCGGGGATGGAGATGACAAGAAAGCCGGTCAGGGTGAGGGCACCCAGCAGATTGCCAAGATCAGCACCCGCCAGTTCGCGCCCGCCTTGCAGGCCGATGGAGAGCAGAAGGAAGATGGCAAAGATGCGGATGACGGGTTCGGGGATTTCAAGATCGGATTTGATCAGGGTGGCAAGGATGCCAAGCAGAAAGGCAAGCGTGATGGGGGAGATCAGGTTTTCAAGCAGGATGGCGGTGTTCATGATGCGCTCCGGTTATGGCAACCGGGTTCTGGCGCAGGGGGATTGAAAAGAGAAACGCGAAACGCATATATGAATTATCAGAATTATGGATGAATAGATGCGGGATGTTGATACGGCGCTGCTGCGCACCTTTGTGACGCTGGCGGAAACGGGCAGTTTTTCGCGCACGGGGGGGATCATCGGGCGGTCACAATCGGCGGTATCGGGGCAGGTGGCGCGGCTGGAGGCGCTGCTGGGGTGCCGCCTGCTGGACCGGGACACGCGGAATGTGCGGCTGTCGGCGGAGGGAGAGCGGCTGCTGGGGCCAGCGCGGGCGATGCTGGCGCAAGGGGCGGCACTGGTGGAGCGGTTTGCGGGGGATGACATTGCGGGGGTGGTGCGGTTTGGCAGCCCGGAAGATTTTGCATCGGCCTATCTGCCGGATATCCTTGGGGTTTTCGCGGCAGCACATGAGCGGGTGGAGCTGCATGTGGCGTGCAGCCTGACGCTGCCGCTGATCGCGGAGTTTGAGGCGGGGTTGCAGGATGTGGTGATCATCAAGCAAGAGCCGGGGCAGGGGCACCGTCTGGCGCGGCCCTTGTGGCGCGAGGCGCTGGTCTGGGTGGGGGCGCGGCAGATGGCGCGTGCGGGGGTGGTGCCCTTGGTGCTGTCACCGGCACCTTGTGTGTATCGCAGCCGGGCTGTGGCGGCACTGGACGGCGCGGGCGTGGCGTGGACGGGGGTGTTTACCAGCCCGAGTTTTGCCGGGTGCACGGCGGCAGTGCGGGCGGGGCTGGGGGTGACGGTGATGCCGCGCGCGATGGTGCCCGCAGGGCTGGTGGTGCAGGACGGCTGGCCGGACCTGGCCGAGGCCGAGATTGCGCTGCTATGCGCGCCGCGCCCGGCCCGCGCGGTGGCGGCATTGGCAGGCTTTCTCGCGGATGAGGTGCCACGGCGGCGGTTTGGCTAGGGGTTTGGCCGGCACACTGGCCCGGCGGGGGGGCCTGCGGCGCGGATATTTGGGCAAAGATGAATGTGAAAGGGCCGGTCAGGCGAGGCGCATGTGCCGCACGCGGGCACCCCATTCGATGGCGGCGGCGTGCAGGCGGTCAACAGCAAGCTGATCGCGGATTTCTTCGAGCATTTCGAGTTCCAGCTGGCGCACATTGCCATCGGCAGAGGCCACATCGCAGGCCATGGCATAGGCGGTTTCGATCAGGCGTGCAGGCAGGCCATCACGGATCAGGCCGAACAGGGCATCAAGCCCCTCTTCCTCTTCGAACAGATCAAACACGGTCTGGGCGATCTGGCGGATGCGGTCCGGGTCATAGCCCTGAAACACCGGCATCTGGTTGACCATGCGGTTGATCGCCACCAGCTCGGTCGTGCGCATCTGATCATCTGATGCGGATACGGCGATCATCACGGCGACAAGCGCATCTTGCGGGGTCAGGGACGGGGTCTGGGTCATGCTGGTTCCTTGGGTTGACCCAGTAATATTGACGCGGGGCGGGGGGGGCAATAGAGGACGGGCATCTGAATGATAGGAATGCACAATGTCTGCCTTGCGTGACGCTGCAATGAAATCGAAAGCCTGGCCGTTTGAAGAGGCGCGGGCGATCATGAAGCGGTACGAAAAGAAGGCGCCGGAAAAGGGCTATGTGTTGTTTGAAACAGGGTATGGGCCGAGCGGTCTGCCGCATATCGGGACATTCGGCGAGGTGGCGCGGACCACGATGATCCGCCGGGCGTTTGAGGTGTTGAGCGATATTCCGACGCGGCTGATCTGTTTTTCGGATGATGTGGACGGGATGCGCAAGGTGCCGGAGAACGTGCCCAATCAGGCGATGCTGCGCGAACACATGCAGATGCCGTTGACGCGGGTGCCGGACCCGTATGGGGAATATGAGAGTTTCGGGCACCATAACAACGCGATGCTGCGGCGGTTTCTGGATACGTTCGGGTTTGAGTATGAATTCATCAGTGCGACGGAATTTTATGCGTCAGGCCGGTTTGACGACACGCTGCGGCTGTGTGCGGAACGCTATGAGCCGATCATGGCGATCATGTTGGCGTCTTTGCGTGAGGAACGCCAGCAGACCTATTCGTGTTTTCTGCCGATTCACCCGGAAACGGGGCGGGTTTTGTATGTGCCGATCAAGCATGTGGATGCGGTGAATGCGACGGTGACGTTTGATGATGAGACGGGCCGCGAATGGACGCTGCCGGTGACGGGGGGGCAGGTGAAACTGCAATGGAAGCCGGATTTCGGGGCGCGCTGGGCGGCCTTGGATGTGGATTTCGAGATGTATGGCAAGGATCATTCGACCAACACGCCGATCTATGACGGAATTTGCGAAGTGCTGGGTGGGCGCAAGCCGAACCATTACAGCTATGAGCTATTCCTTGATGAAACGGGGCAGAAGATCAGCAAATCCAAGGGCAATGGGCTGACGATTGATGAATGGCTGACCTATGCGGCGACGGAAAGCCTGTCATACTTCATGTACCAGAAGCCGAAAACGGCCAAGCGGATGCATTTCGATGTGATCCCGAAGGCGGTGGACGAGTACCATCAGCAACTGCGCGCTTATGCGGGGCAGGATACGGACGCGCAGGCCAATAATCCGGTCTGGCATATTCACGGCGGCGATGTGCCGGAAAGCAGAATGGTGGTGCCGTTTGCGATGCTGCTTAATCTGGCGGCGGTGTCGGCGGCCAAAGACAAATCGGGGCTGTGGGGGTTTATCCGGCGCTATGCCCCTGATGCGTCACCCGAGGGCAACCCAGATCTGGACGCGGCGGCGGAGTTTGCGGTGCGTTATTTCCGTGACCGGATTGCACCGACACGGGTGTTCCGCCTGCCGGACGACCGGGAACGCGCGGCGATGGCGGATTTGCGGGCGCGGCTGGCCGTGTGGGATGGCGGCCTTGACGCCGATGCGTTGCAGACGATGGTGTTTGCGGTGGGCAAGGAACACGGGTTTGACCCGCTGCGCGACTGGTTCCGCGCGCTGTACGAGGTGCTGCTGGGGGCAAGCGAGGGGCCGCGCTTTGGCGGGTTTATCGCCTTGTACGGGGTGAATGAGACGCTGGCGCTGCTGGATCAGGGGCTGGCAGGGGCGCTGGTTTAGCGGCCCTTGCGCTTGTTGCGCGCGCCCCACCCCAGCCCTCCCCCACAGGGGGGGGGAGGGAGGTGACAGGGGCCTGAACGGCGGTGGGCTTGACTGGCGTTGCCATACGATTGCGTGACATGCGTCTTGGGATTTGAC
>JAYUZO010000163.1:0-3856 GCA_043751715.1 Rhodobacterales bacterium
GGCCCCTGCGTCGGTGGTGGCTGAAAGCGTGCCCGTGGCACCTTTGGCACCCGTGGCGGCCCCCAAGAAACCACGCGCGCCGCGCAAAAAGGCAGATTCCTGATGGCCGACAGTATTGATGACAGTTCCGCGCCGCTGATTGAACATCTGGCAGAACTGCGCACGCGCATTCTGTATGCGATGGCGGCGTTTATCGTGTGCTTTATCATCGGCTATGTGATCTGGCAGCATATCTTCAATTTTCTGGCGCATCCGATGTGTGATGTGCTGAAAGACCGGGGGCAGGAATGCCAATTGATCCTTGTGAAGATGCAAGAAGGGTTTTTTGTGGCGATCCGCATTGCGATGTGGGGTGGGTTCATCATGGCGTTTCCGGTGATTGCCTACCAGCTGTGGCGATTTGTGGCACCGGGCCTGTACCGCAGCGAAAAGGGGGCGTTCCTGCCGTTTCTGGTGGCATCGCCGGTGATGTTCTTTGTGGGCGCGGCATTTGCGTATTTCATCATCCTGCCGTTCGCGTTTGAATTTTTTCTGGGCTTTCAGGATTCGGTGGCATCGGCAAGCGAAGGCATTTCGGCAGCACCGGTGGGGGTGGTGTTTCAGGGGTCTATGGAGGCCTATCTGGGGCTGACGATGACGTTTGTGATGGCGTTCGGGATGTGTTTTCAGTTGCCGGTGCTGCTGACGCTGCTGGGGCGGGCGGGGATACTGACATCGGCTGGTCTGCGGGCGACGCGGAAATATGCGGTGGTGCTGATCCTGATCGTGGCGGCAATCGTGACGCCACCCGATGTGATGAGCCAGCTGATCTTGTTTTCGGCGATTTACCCGCTGTACGAAATCTCGATCTGGCTGATTGCGCGGTTTGAGCGTGACCGCGAGGCGGTGGCGCGGGCGGATGGCAGTTGGGTTGATCCGGAATGACCGATCCGCTGCTCCGCATCGCGGCGGCGTTGGAGAGGCTGGCACCGGCACCGGTTGGGGCACCTGATTTTGCGAACGCGGATGCGTTTGTCTGGCATACGGGGCCAGATCGGCTGGAGCCGGTGGCGCGGGTCAGCCGGGTGGATATTGGCCTGCTGGTGGGAATTGACCGCAGCCGGGATACGCTGCTGGAAAACACGCGGCATTTTGCGCGGGGGCTGCCTGCAAACAACGCGTTGTTGTGGGGCGCGCGGGGGATGGGGAAATCATCGCTGGTGAAAGCGGTGCATGGGCAGGTGGTAGCGGAAGGGCTGGCGCTGAAGATTGTGGAGTTGAGCCGGGAGGATTTGCCATCAGTGCCGGCGCTGCTGGCGCAGTTGCGCAATGTGGACCAGCGGTTTTTGCTGTTCTGCGATGATCTGAGTTTCAGCCATGACGATACGCATTACAAAAGCCTGAAGGCGGTGCTGGATGGCGGCATCATGGGGCGGCCGGAAAATGTGCTGTTCTATGCGACCAGTAACCGGCGTCATCTGATGCCGCGGGACATGATCGAAAATGAACGCTCAACAGCGATCAGTCCGGGTGAGGCGGTGGAGGAAAAGGTATCGCTGAGCGACCGGTTCGGGCTGTGGCTGGGGTTTCATCCGTGCAGTCAGGACGAGTTTCTGGCGATGATTGATGGCTATTGCGCAGCGCATGGGGTGGTGGTGCCGGCAGCGCGGCTGCGGGCGGAAGCGGTGGAATGGTATACGACGCGGGGGGGGCGGTCAGGCCGGGTGGCGTGGCAGTTTTTCTGCGATCTGGCAGCAAGGCAAGGTGTGCGGATCAGCGGCTGAGGCCCCCGAATTTTCTGCGAAAATTCAGATTGGTTGCAGATTGGCTATCGTTCGACCAGTTCCACCCGGCGGTTCAGGGCGCGGCCAGCGTCGGTTGAATTGGTGGCGCGGGGTGAGAACAGCCCGACACCGGCGGGGGTGATCCTGTCAGGTGAAATACCATCTGCCACGAGGGCTGCCACCACCGCTGCCGCCCGGCGCTGCGACAGCGACAGGTTGGTATCGGCATCACCCACCCCGTCGGTATGGCCGACGATAAAGACGTTGGTGGCGGGATTGGCGGCTAGAAACTTGACCATTTCGGCCAGTGCGGGGGCGGCCTCGGGGGTCAGGTCAGCGGTGCCAAAGGCGAAATAGACGTTATCCACCGCGACATGGCCTTCTTCGGCGATGCCTTTGGCCATGGCTGCAGCATCAACCATGCGCGCCTCAAGCACGGCGGCGGTGACCAGATCAATATGAACGGCCGCGCGGCCTGCGGCTGCACCGGTGATGGCGCCGGACTGGTTTTGCGCCACATAAATGGCAATCGACCGGCTGCCATCCTTGGACCGGGCGGCCAGAAAATGTTCGTCCCCGTCGATATACATGGCGAATTTCGACGCCGCGCCCAAGTTTGAAAGCTGGCGGTCATTGGGGTAGATCACCAGCTTGCCCAGCAGGGCGTTATTGCTGCCACAGGCGCGGCCCACACATTCGAACAGGGTTTCAAAGCCCAACCCCTGCAAGGCGGCGCGGTAGTTCTGGAACACATCATTGGGGCTGGCACCTTCGGGGGCGACGTAAAGGCGGCGCTGCAATGTGCCTTCTATGGGTTCAAACGTATCAAGCACGCGGTTTTTCATTGGGCCGGTGGGCAGGGCGTATTGCGAAAAGCCGAGGTCATCGGCCCCGAACAGGCAGGCACCATCATAGACGGGCAATTGATCCAACGGCGCGAAACCCGGCAGATCGGGGCAGGTTTGCGCATAAAGCGGGGTGGCGGCGGCGAAACAAAGGGCAAGCACGCATGGCAGGGCAGGCAGAAAGGAACGCGATATGTTCAAGTGAATTCTCCATTTGAAAACTGCGACTTTGAAATCAGGTGCGGGCCAATGGCCGGACAGGGGTTTTTCCGGCCAGCGTGGTTATTGCAAAAACGCCGCAGGATCGGTGCTTTCCACACCCCTGCGCACTTCGAAATGCAGGAAGGCCGGGCTGGCGGCGCGCACCACGGCGATTTTCTGGCCGCGCTGCACGCTGTCGCCTTTGGCGACGGTAATTCCATCGACACCTGCATACACCGTCAGCAAACCATCTGCGTGACGGATCACCACGATGGGCACCTGTTGGGTGTCTTTGGTGATGGCAGCCACCGTGCCACTGGCTGCAGCCACAACCGCGCTGCCTGCGGCGGCACCGATATCAATGCCTTCGTTGCGGCCACGGGCATAGCCACGGATGATGGAGCCGCTGGCGGGCAGGGTCATGCGGGTGCTGGTGGCTGCGGTGCGATC
Source organism: Rhodobacterales bacterium (assembly GCA_043751715.1). Taxonomy (GTDB): domain Bacteria; phylum Pseudomonadota; class Alphaproteobacteria; order Rhodobacterales; family Rhodobacteraceae; genus JAAFHS01. The sequence continues at coordinate 3,260 of JAYUZO010000163.1, forward strand.
TGACCCAAGGGCGGGCGAGCTGGGGGTGTTGGCGACAGCGGCGCTTGCAGGGGCGGGGTCTTCATCGGGCAGGGGCTGGGTGGCTGATGGCGGGGTGGGCGTGGGTGTGCCTGCACCGGGTGTGGTGACGGCGACGGTACCGGGCGGTGCGGCGGGTGGGGCCGCACCATTGGCGGTGGGGATCAGCAGATACTGCCCTTCACGCACGGCAAGATCGGCATTCAGGCCGTTCCATTCGGCCAAGGCCTTGGCCGACACGTTATAGGTGCGCGCGATGATAAAGGCGGTTTCGCCGCGTTTGACCTGATGACGCAGCGGTTCGGTGCCAGATTGCACGGGGGCTGCCGCAGGGGTGGGCAGGGTGGTGGTGCCCACACGGTCAAGTGCTGTGGTGGCGATGGATGTGACATCAAGGCCAGCGGCAGCGGCACTGGTGGCCGTGGGGGCCGCACCGCCTGCCACGCGCGTGGGCAGTACCAGCACCTCGCCCGCGTTGATCGTATCACCGGTGGTCAGGCCATTAAAGCTGGCCAACTGGCCGGCATCAAGGCCCACGCGTTGGGCGACCGTTGCAACGGTATCGCCCCGCTGGCCGAC
>JAYUZO010000164.1:0-4973 GCA_043751715.1 Rhodobacterales bacterium
TAATGTGCTCTTCATTAATCGCATTGTCTCCATCTTTGCTTCCAAAATTCTCAATCGGTAAATCACGAAGACATGCCGGACATCTAAATGAACCCAAAAGGTTGATGTCGAAGCGCGCAAGTTCCTGGGAAATTTGGTATAGAAATTTGTCCTTGGTCATGCTTGTCGATCATTTGGCTATAGCTTCATGCTATTCTCTTTGCTGTGAAAGTCGCAAGCCCACCATGTCAAGCTTCGGCAGTCGGTTTCGCAACGTCGAAGTCGGCAAGTAGGTCGGGCTTCAGCCCGACTCTCCACCCCCGCGACAAATCCCCCCACCACCCCCGATTCGCGCCCAATCGTTAACGCCCCCTCACCCCACCAAAGGTCGGGCAAGTTCCTGTATCAGGTATGGCCCATTACCATACCATAAACCTTTCATTAACCGCCCCCATTAACACAGCGTTCTCAGCGGCTTACCTTGCGGCCCTCAGGCAAACACCCGCCCCAGCGCCCCGTCAATCGCATCCGTGATCTGGTCAATATCATCCGCCGTCGCGATCAAGGCAGGTGACAGGCACAGCGTATTATTGAACCCCGGAATGCTGCGGTTCGTGGCCCCGATAATCACCCCCTGCTGCATGCAATCGGCCACCACCGCCTGCACGCGTTTCTCATCCGCAGGCTCCTTGGTGCCCCGGTCCGCCACCAATTCCGCCCCACAAAACAAGCCCTTACCGCGCACATCGCCAATGACCGCGTGCTTATCCATCAGGCCGTGCAGGTTGCCCATCAGCCGCTCGCCCATCCGCAGGGTATTCTCCAACAACCCCTCATCCTCAATGATCCGCATATTCTCAATCGCCGCCGCAGGCCCGCCCGTGCAACCCCCGAAGGTACTGATATCACGGAAATAACTCATCGGATCGGTCGGATCATCCTTGAACATGTCAAACACCGCTTCCGTCGTCACCGTACAAGCAATCGCCGCATAGCCGCTGGCAACCCCCTTGGCCATCGTCACAAAGTCCGGCTTGATCCCATAATGCTGGTACCCAAACCAGGTCCCCGTGCGGCCCACGCCGCAGACAACCTCATCAATATGCAGCAGAATCTGATACTTGGCGCAAATCTCCTGCACGCGTTCCCAGTATCCTTCCGGTGGCACAATCACGCCGCCACCCGCCGTCACAGGCTCCAGCACCATCGCGCCGATGGTATCCGGGCCCTCGCGCAGGATCACCTCTTCAATCGCGTTGGCCGCCCGGATGCCGTAATCCGCCACATCCCACTGTGCGCGGTACTCCAGGCAATGCGGCACCATCACAAACCCATCCGGGAACGGCCCATACTGCATGTTGCGCTGGAACTGCCCGCCCGCCGCAAGATTTGCGATGGTTGTGCCGTGATAATCCCGTTCGCGGAACAGGATCTTCCATTTCTTGCCACCATGATGCCGCGCCGAAATCTGGCGCACCATCTTATAGACCTTCTCGTTCGCCTCCGACCCGGAGTTGTTATAGTAAACCCGGCTCATCCCCGGCATCTTTTCGATCAGGCGTTTGGCAAAAATCGCCCCCGGCACCGTGCCCGCAGCCCCTGCAAAATAGTTCATCCGCAAAAGCTGATCGCGCACCGCATTTGCAATGCTTTCGCGCCCATAGCCCACATTCACTGTCCAGACTGCGCCCGACACGGCATCCAGATGCTCCTTGCCCTTGGCATCCCAGACGCGCAGGCCCTTGCCTTCGACAATGACGCGCGGATCGGTGGTTTCGTACTGCTTGTGCTGGCTCAGGTGATGCCAGACATGCACGCGGTCCGCCTCAACCACAGCCGAGATGTCATTTGCCAGATTGTCCATCGCACGCTCCCAAAATCTCTTTAGCGCACCGTGCCTGAAAACACGGCTGAAGTCATCCGTGTCATTATGTCCAGAACGCTTCACCTATTCAGTCCAGAATGCCCTTTCAACTTTGCCCAAATATCCGCGCCGCAGGCATCCGCAATCAGCCGCCCGCACTCCGCCAATCGTTTGTCCACGGCAATGCCGTCCCGCGGGGGTCAACCCCCCAAGGGGCGGCCGCCCCGCTCAGGATATGTGATGCACCGCCTGAAGGCCATACACCGGCCCGGCGATCCCCTCCATCCGCGCTTTCAGCTGCAAGGACAGGAACTGCGAATAATGCCGTGACTGGTGCAGGTTGCCGCCATGAAACCATAGCGCCTCGGCCTGCGTCGGCTTCCACATGTTGCGCTCCTCCCCCTCCCACGGCCCCGGGTCCTTGGTCGTGCCCGACCCCAAGCCCCAGCATTTGCCAACCTTATCAGCCACATCCTGCCCGATCAGATCAGCCGCCCAGCCGTTCATTGACCCGTATCCCGTCGCATAGACAATCACATCCGCCGGCAGATGCGTGCCGTCTGACAGCACCACGCCATCCTCCACCACCTCCGCCACCTGCCCCCGCTTTAACTTGATCTTGCCATCAATGATCAGCTGGCTTGCCCCCACATCAATGTAATACCCCGACCCGCGCCGCAGGTATTTCATGAACAAGCCGCTGTCATCATCGCCCCAGTCCAGCCAGAACCCCGCCTGTTCCAGCCCGGCATAGAAATCCGCATCGCGTTCCTTCATCTGCGCATAGACGGGTATCTGGAACTGATGGAGGATCGCGTAAGGCAGGCTGGCAAAGATCATGTCGGCCTTGTTCGTGGTCATCCCCGCCGCCACTGCCGCCTCGGAATAAAGCCCGCCCAGTGCCAGATCCATCAGCGTGTCGGATTTCACGATATGCGTGGATGACCGCTGCACCATCGTTACGTCCACATCGTTTTCCCACAGCGCCGCACAAATATCATGCGCCGAATTGTTCGACCCCACCACCACCGCACGCTTGCCGCGATAGGCATCCGGCCCCGGATGCTGGCTGGAATGGTGCTGATCGCCCTTGAAACGGTCCATGCCGGGGAATTTCGGCACATTCGCCTTGCCCGACATGCCCGTGGCCAGCACCAGCTCCTTTGGCCGCAGGGTCACCTCTTGCCCGTCGCGGTCTACCACCACCGTCCATTCCTTGGCCACGGGGTCATAGCTCGCCGATCTGCAGGTCGTGCGCGTCCAGTAGTTCAGCTCCATCACCTTTGTATACATCTCCAGCCAGTCGCCGATCTTGTCTTTCGGCGCGAAAACCGGCCAGTTTGGCGGGAACGGCAGATAGGGCAGATGGTCGTACCAGACCGGGTCATGCAGGCACATGCTTTTATACCGCTTGCGCCAGCTGTCGCCCGGTTTGTCGTTCTTTTCCACGATGATCGTCGGCACGCCCAGCTGCCGCAGCCGCGCCCCAAGCGCGATGCCGCCTTGCCCGCCCCCCACGATCAGCACCTGCGGCTGTGTGCCATAGCCCAGATCGGCCGCCTCTGCCGCGCGCGCCTCGGCCCATGTCTGGCGCGTCTTGTTGGCGCCATGCACCACACCCATCGGGCGGCCTGCACCTGCCGGTTCCTCGTGCCCTTTCAGTTCCACCATGCTTGTAAGCAACGTCCAGATCAGCCCGTCGCGGATGCGGATCAGGCCATAGCCCCGCGCAACGGCTGTCTCAAAGCTGATCCATGCGGTCAGCAGGTTGCCCTCGGCCGATGCCACCTCACCTTCCGCCATACGCCAGCCTGACGGGGCGGTGCGCGCAAGCGTTGCCCCCAGCATGTCGGCCACTGCCGCCTGCCCCTCCAGCGTCTTGATGTTCCATGTAAATGTCACCAGATCGCGCCAATAACAGTCGGTTACAAACAGCGCCGTCGCTGCTGCCACATCGCCCGCCGTCAGGGCCGCGCCGAGGCGGTCCAAAACATCGGTCACCTGATCGGTTGCCGTCGTATCAAGCATTCCATCCCCCCTTGTTTTGCTATCGCAAAGGCAGACAAAGGCCTCCTCGCCCCGGCTTGCCCTTGGGGAGGGCTAATGCCTTTTCCGGATAAGGTGTGAGCGTTATTTCAACCTGCGGCGGATTGCCCCAAACAGCCTAGATCAGTGGCATCCGCCGCATTGCGCCGGGGTTAGCGGGATCGTGGTATTTGTTCGGCAAACCGCGTTCAACCAGCAACCGGGCGGCAAAGGCCACGCGGTCCGCATCCAATGTCACGCCCAGCCCCGGCCCCATGGGCAGTGCGATCATGTTGCCCTGGGGCGCAAACGGCCCTTCGGCGATTACGTCAAAGGGTTGCTGGCGCAGCAGGCTTTGGTTTGGTTCGCGGATATGCGGGTGGGCGGCGCACAGGTGCAGATAGGCCGCCGTTTCAAGGCCCGATCCGCCGGAATAGCACCAGAAATCGACCCCCGCACCCTGACAGGCCGACACGAACCGCATGGCTGCCGAAAACCCGCCAAACCCCGCCACGTCCGACACGATGGCATCGGGGCAGCCATAGGCCACGGCCTTGGCAAGGTCTGTGTTATGCCCGGAAAACTGAATGGTCGTGCGGCTGCGCAGGCAGCGCATGCCCGTCCAGTCTGGTGTCGGATCTTCCCAGTTGCGCACGCCTGCCGCCTCAAACGCCGGGGCCAGATAAATTGCCGACGGCACGGAAAACGCCTGATTGCTGTCAATGCGGATCATCGCATCCGGGCCCAGTGCCGCGCGCAAGGCCTGCACCAGCCGGATATTCGCGTTCAGATCAGGGTCGCTGACCTTGCCTTCAAAAAACGTTGTCCCAAAGTCTGCCTGCAGGCCAAGGCAATAGTCTACCACATCCTGAACCGATGCTTCACCCCCCTTGCCATCCTGCGGCAGGCGGTAGCTGAAATAATCCGTGAACGGAATCTCGCGCCGGTGAATGCCGCCCAGCGCGCCGCAAGACCACAGATAAGGTGCCTCCAGCGGGATCAGCACGGGCGTGGCGCGGCTGACCGCGCAATCCGGCGTTACCCTGTCACCCGGCGAACAGGACATGCTTGCAACGCTGCTGGGCGCGCAGCTTTAACCCTGCGC
>JAYUZO010000165.1:0-16255 GCA_043751715.1 Rhodobacterales bacterium
CAGGAATTTGGCGGCTATGCGCATCAGACGGCGATGGGCATCATGCGCGTCAAGAAAATTCTGCCCGAAATCTATCAACTCGCCCAGGGTGGCACGGCCGTGGGCACCGGGCTGAACACCCGTGTCGGGTGGGATACCCGCGTGGCTGCGGCGATTGCCGATATCACCAGCCTGCCCTTTACAACGGCACCAAACAAGTTCGAGGCACTGGCCGCCCATGATGCCATGGTGATGTTTTCAGGGGCCTTGAAAACCGTGGCCGTATCGCTGTTCAAGATCGCCAATGACATGCGTCTGCTCGGCTCCGGCCCCCGTTCTGGCCTGGGTGAACTGATCCTGCCGGAAAATGAACCGGGGTCATCGATCATGCCGGGCAAGGTCAACCCGACCCAGGCCGAGGCGCTGACCATGGTTTGCGCGCAGGTGATGGGCAATGATGCGACGGTGGGGTTTGCGGGCAGTCAAGGGCATTTTGAACTGAACGTCTATAACCCTGTCATGTCCTATAATGTGCTGCAATCCATGCAGCTTTTGGGTGATGCGGCGGGGTCTTTCACCGATAACATGGTAGTTGGCACCAAGGCCAATCTGCCACGCATCGACAAGCTGATGAAGGAAAGCCTGATGCTGGTGACAGCACTGGCACCGACCATCGGCTATGATGCGGCAACGAAAGTGGCCAAGACCGCGCACCAGAACGGCACGACCCTGCGCGAAGAGGCGATTGCGCTTGGCTATGTGGATGGCGAGACGTTCGACCGTGTGGTGCGCCCGGAAGACATGATCGGACCGAAGGGGTGAAGGTCATCAACCTGAACAAGGCGCGCAAGGCCAAGGCACGGGCGGATGACCGCGCCGGTGCTGATGCGAATGCAGTCAGGTTCGGGCGAACCAAGGCGGAAAAGCTGCGCGCTGAGGCACAGGCCGAAAAGGCCAAGCGTGATCTGGACGGGCATCAGCGGGAATGAGCGGGCGCCCCGTCAAACATTCACTGACGCTGCATGGCCATCGCACCAGCGTGTCGTTGGAGGCGGCGTTCTGGGTGGCATTCCGCGAGATTGCGGCGGCGAAAGGCATGGCGCTGAACGTGCTTGCCGCCGAAATTGATGCAGGGCGCGCAGGCGATGTGGGGCTGGCCTCGGCGATCCGGGTGTTCGTGCTGGCGCAGTATCGGGGTTAATTCCTCTTTAACCAGAACTGGTGAAGGGTGGGGCATGGAGGATGACCATGACAGAAACCTTGTCCCTTTTGCCGCCAGACGTCTGGATGTTACAACTCTTTACCGCCAAGGCTGCACGGGAAGGCGGCATCGTACGCCGACAGGTGCGTGATGTTGAGCGGATTGTCGGCCGGCATAACTTTGAACGCGAACTGCGACGGCGTGGCTTTCATGCCGTCGAAAATGCAGGCCAATACGTGATCTTTTGCAACGCCGAAGCCGTGCGCGTCCTGTGTTGACCGGGCCAAATTCCTTCAAAAGGAATTTGAGAAAACTTTTCTAAAAAGTTTTCACGCCTGCTACCCCCGCCGTGCCACCCGCAACCAGATGCCATCCTTGGCCCGCACCGTCAGATGCGCCACGGGCACCGGAACGCGCCCGTCTACAATTTCAAACCGATAGCTGCGCGCCAGCATGGCCAGCAGCAGCACCCCTTCGACCATCGCGAACCCCGCCCCCGTGCACACCCGTGGCCCAGCTGAAAACGGCAGATAGGCATCGCGCGCGCAGGCCTTGTTTTCCGTGCGCTGCCAGCGGTCGGGGTCAAAGCCATCGGGGTTCGCCCACAGTCGCGCGTGCCGGTGCAAATGCCACGGGCTGATCACGATTTGTGCGCCGGGTTCCACGGCACGCCCGCGCATCTCCTCGGGGCAGGTGTTTTCACGCACCATCATCGGCACCGGCGGATACAGGCGCAGCACCTCGCGGAACACATCGCGCGTGAATTTCAACCGGGCCATCACCGCGAAATCCGGTGCGTCCCCCAGCCCCGTCGCCTCGGCTGCCACCCGGTCCTGCACATCCGGGAACAGCGCCAGCAGATACAGCGCCCAGCCCAGTGCAGACGCACTGGTTTCATGCCCCGCCAGAAAGAAGATCGCGACCTGATCAATCATCTCTGCCGTTTCAAACCACTCCCCCGTCAGTGGGTCCGGCGTGATCATGATCTTGGTTGCCAGATCATCAGGTGCCGTTCCCGCCGCAATCTCGGCTGCGCGCCCTTCGGTCAACCGCGCAATCAGGCTGCGGATGATGGCTGCAGATCGTTTGGTGGCGCGCTGATGCAGGCGCGGAAACCAACGCGGCAACGGCAGAAACGCGGCAAGGTTCAGCAAGGGCTGGCTGCGTTGATAGGTACGGAATTCGGCAAACACGCGGCTGGCCAGATCGTGTTCGATCGGGATTGAGAACAATGTTCGAAAAATGACATCCGCCGCAGCGTGGCTCATTTCTTCTTCCACCTCGACCACGCCCGCAGGCATGCGCGCCACCGCCGCCTGCCCCGCCGCCCACATGGCCGGAAAGGTATCACGCAGACGGCCGCCTTCGAATGCCGGGTCAATGATGCGGCGTTGGCGTTTCCAGACCTCACCGTTTGTCACGAACACCGAATTGCCCAGCAGCGGGTTCAGCCCTTCACGGATGCGGTTCGATTTTGGAAAGTCGTCGGGGCGTTCGTTCAGCACGCGCGCCACAAGTGCGGGGTCATTGCACATGTAGCTGCGAAAGAACGGCGTGCGGAATTCGGCCATCCACGCATGGTACAGGCGCGCAGGCTGGGCTGACAGGATATCGGCGCGGAACAGCCGCAGATAGCGCCACAGCGATACCCGGTCTGGCCGGGGGGTCGGTTTGGGCGGGATCATGGCGCCATGTCCCGAAACCCGGACCGCGCGGCCGTGATCCGGCTGGCTGATGGCTTGCGCGTGGCGTAGCGCACGCGCAACGGCACTGCCCCCGCTGTGATCTGGAAATAATCATAATCGCGCGGGCGGTCAAAGGCGCACAGATACTGGAAATGCAGGCGAAAGAATTTCCAGCGCAACTCCTGCCACCGGGCTGCTGACAAGGTTTGCGTGAATGCCGCCGAAATCACCAGTGGCCAGCGTTTGACCGGTGGTGATACCCCCGTCACCGCCACAGGATCGCACAGCGCAAAGGCGCAGCCATCACCCGGCGCTGTCACATCCACCCATGTCAACCGGTCTGCCCCTGCCAGATCGTGCAAATCGCGGCGCAACCGGCTGGCACCCGGCAAAAATGAAACCATCGGCACCACATGGCCCAGCGTCAGCAATGACAGCGCCGGCCCATCCGGCACGCCGCCCCGCAGCATATCCGCCAGGATCGACACCGCCAGATGCGCGCCTGATGAATGGCCGACCACCAGCACCTCATCAAACCTCTCGTCCATTGCCGCACGAATGGCCGCGCGAAACTGGTCCATCCGCGCCTCAAGCGCAGGTGGGTTGGCCCCGCCCGCCTGTGCGGAATAGGCATAATCATGCATCAGATAGTAGGCAAACACCTTGTGATCATAGCGCCGGAACAGGTGCAGAATTCCATATGCCAATGCGCCCGCCACCAGCAGCCCCACCGACCAATGGCTGACACCCGCCACAAGCGCACCAAGCATCCACCCCGCAGCCAGCGCAATCACCAATTGCCCCACCAGAAAGACAATCGGATACAGTGCCGCAATCATCGGCCCCTTGCGCAGGCGCATCAGGCGGAACAGCGCGCCCGACCCGATATAAGCCCATGCCGTGCGCACCAGTTGCAGATAGGTGCCCGGAATCCCCGTTGCCATTGACGTACGCACAAGGTCTGACCAGACCAGCACCTCAATATCTGCCTGCCCCTGATGCCCCGCACTGTCGGTTTCCACCTGCCAACCATAAGGCCCGCCCGCCTTTTTGGGCCGCAAGGTCAACCCGTAACCCGAAATCGCCGCCTGTGCTGCACCTTCCTTACGGTACAGCTCGCGGTAGCGGCGCGGGTGGAACGGATCATAGCCCGGAATGTAGAACACCCGTCGCCGGAACGGACGGTCAGGCGGCAAATCTGTGGGCGTGGCATCCATTGCATGCATCTTGCATGACACTTTGGCAGAATTATGCGGCAGGGGAAGGGCTTACCCCAACACTGGCAGCCCAAGCGCATCAAAAGTTTCCAACAGCCAGAACGCGAATGTTGAAAACGCCCCGGTCACCAGTGCCAGCCCCACCACGATCAGCAATCCACCCATGCAGCGCTCAATCAGCTTCATATGCGGCTTGATCCGCGCCATCAGGCCCATCGACCGTTCAATAAACGCCGCCGCCAGCAAAAACGGCAGGCCCAGCCCCACCGCATAGGCCCCCAGCAGCGCCGTGCCGCGCACCACATTCCCCTCTTGTGCCGCAAGCGACAGGATCGCACCCAGCTGCGGGCCAATGCAGGGCGTCCAGCCAAAGGCAAAGGCAAGGCCCAGCACATAGGCCCCCAGCGCCGAACCGCCACGATCACCCGCATCCATCCGCGCCTCGCGGTCAAGGATCGAAATGCGGAAAACGCCCAGAAAATGCAGCCCGAAGATGATGACAACCACACCTGATATCTGCGTGAATAGCACCTGATTTTGCAGGAAAAACATGCCGATGGCAGATGCCGTAAAGCCCAGCAGCAAAAACACCGTCGACAGGCCCAGCACAAAGAACAGCGCGGGCAGCATGATCTTGCGGCGGGCAGACACATTGGTGCGCATGTCGCCCATGCTGATGCCACCCATATACGCAAGGTATGGCGGCACGATTGGTAAAACGCAGGGCGACAGGAACGACAACAACCCCGCCAGCACTGCCACCAGCAGCGCAGGCGCCAAGGCCGCATCCATGATCTCGATCCCGAACATACTGCGTGACATAGCCGACGATCGCATCTACGTCACGTTTCAACGCGTCACGTTTGCGTAGTGGGGGGGCCATGACCTGGGATGTTGATCTGGATTGCGCGGGGCTGTTGTGCCCGCTGCCCGTGTTGCGGGCGCGCAAGCGTTTGCTGGGTATGACGGCAGGTCAGGTGCTGCGCCTGCGCGCGACCGATCCGATGGCAGCGATTGATGTGCCGCATTTCTGCACCGAAGCCGGGCACGTATTTCTGGGTGCCGAGGTCGATGGCACCGGCGTCGATGGCTCCGGGGTCGAAGGCGCCGTGCAAACTTATCTGATCCGCCGCAGGGATTGAAAAAGGGCGGCACTACAGCGCCGCCCCTTTGGTCTGTCAGCGGCCGATAGACCACCAGCCCTTACGCTTTGGTTTTGGCGGGCCGTCTTCAACCTCGGGCTCGGGCACAGGTTCCGGCGTAATCGCAACGGGTTCGGGTGCTGCCGCAACCGGTGCAACAATCACCTCAGGTTCCACCGCCACCACAACCGGGTCAGCCGATGCCACTTCGGCTACAAGCGCAACTTCGGCCTCTTTCGGCTTTTTGGTGCTACGTGACCGCGTGGGTTTCTTGGCAGGCTCTGCAACAGGCGCAGCTTCTGCCACTGGCCCAGCCTTTGCCACAGGTGCAGGCTCCGTGACCAGTTCAGGGGCCGTTTCAGCCACCACAGCAACATCTCCCTGCGCTACATCTGCTTTGCGGCTGCGCGGCGCACGGGTGCGGGTGGTTTTCTTTACCGGCTCTGCAGCCACGGGTGCCGCCGCCGCAGGTACTGTATCCCCGCTTTCGGTCACCGGGGTGACATCATCACCCTCGGTATCGTCACCGTCTTCGCCATCATCATCACCGGCCAGTTCGCCGCCTTCGCCGGTGCCATTCGCACCGCCCGCACCACCGCGCCGCCGCCGACGACGCCGGCGCTTTTTCTTGCCACCTTCGCCGTCGCCATTGCCTTCGCCGTTGGCCTCGCCGTTGCCTTCACTGCGCCCGGACCGGTCAGCCGGGGCAGATTTCGCAACGGGTGCATCATCCACGTCATCCTCATCATCATCCGGGATATCTGGATCAATGATGTCATCCTCCAGCACCGCCGCCCCCATCAGCGCCGCATTGCCCGAAATCACCGATGACGGTTCAGGGATCACGCGAGACGCTGTTTTCAGCTTGTCCATGACATAGTCAGGGCTGACCAAAGCCGGGTCCGCCTCAATCCGCACAGCCATGCCGTAGCGTGCTTCGATAAGGGCGATGTGTTCGCGTTTCTGGTTGATCAGAAAGTTCACCACCGCAATTGGCGCGCGCAGCAGCACTTCCTTACTGCGTTTGCGCGTGCCTTCTTCCTCAAGTGCGCGCAAAATCGTCAGTGCCATGCTGTCGTCTGACCGGATCAGGCCGGTGCCGTGGCAATGCCCGCACGGCTGTGTCGTGCTTTCCAGCATGCCCGGCCGCAGGCGCTGACGGCTCATCTCCATCAGGCCAAAGCCCGAAATGCGGCCCACCTGAATGCGCGCACGATCCGTTTTCAGCTTGTCCTTCAGACGCTTTTCAACCGACGCATTGTTGCGCCGCTCTTCCATGTCGATAAAATCAATCACGATCAGCCCGGCAAGGTCGCGCAGGCGCAATTGGCGCGCCACCTCATCGCAGGCCTCAAGGTTCGTTTTCAGCGCCGTATCCTCAATGGACCCTTCGCGCGTTGACCGGCCCGAGTTTACGTCAATCGCCACCAAAGCCTCGGTGATGCCGATCACGATGTAACCACCGGATTTCAGCTGCACTGTCGGGTTGAACATGCCCGCAAGATAGCTTTCCACCTGATGTTTGGCGAACAGGGGCTGCGCGTCAGTATAGGGCTGCACCGCCTTGGCATGCGTTGGCATGATCATCCGCATGAAATCTTTCGCCACACGGTAGCCTTCGGCGCCTTCCACCAGCACCTCGTCAATCTCGCGGCTGTACAGATCGCGGATCGACCGTTTGATCAGGTTGCCCTCTTCATAGATCGCCGCCGGTGCAATGCTTTTCAGCGTCAGTTCGCGCACCTGTTCCCACAGACGCATCAGGTATTCATAGTCGCGCTTGATTTCCGCCTTGGTGCGCTTGGCCCCCGCCGTACGAATAATCAGACCCGCGCCTTCCGGCACCGTAATCTCGGTTGCAATTTCCTTGAGCTTTTTGCGGTCGGTCGCCTGCGTGATCTTGCGCGAAATGCCACCACCGCGCGCCGTGTTCGGCATCAGCACGCAATAGCGCCCCGCCAGCGACAAATAGGTTGTCAGCGCGGCCCCCTTGTTGCCACGCTCTTCCTTGACCACCTGCACCAGCATGATCTGGCGCACCTTGACCACTTCCTGGATCTTGTATTTCCGCCCACGCGACTGGCGGCGCGGCGCAATTTCCTCGGCCACGTCCTCATCTGCGATCGATTCAATCTCGTCATCGGTTTCGGATGCGTGATCCATGGCGCGGTAAGGCGTGTCGCCGTTTTCTTCTGCCGTTTCATGGGCATGGGCGTGATCATGCGCCTCGGGCGTGGTGTCTGCCACTTCGTCGATCAGCGCATCTGCCCCGACTTCATCACCCAGATCGACCACATCCATGCTGCCAATGGGTGCTGTCTGCACCGCATCGCCTGACTTGGCGGATTCCGCCTGCGCACCGGGGCGTGGGCGGGGTGCGCGGGTGCGCCGCGCACGGTTGTTATCCTCATCATCCTCGGCCCGCGCCAGCGCGCGTTCTTCATCCAGCAGCGCTTTGCGGTCGGCCACCGGGATCTGATAATAATCGGGGTGAATTTCGGCAAAGGCCAGAAATCCGTGGCGGTTGCCGCCATAATCCACAAAGGCCGCCTGCAGGCTGGGTTCAACCCGCGTAATCTTGGCCAGATAGATGTTCCCGGCCAGCTGACGCTTGTTTATTGTTTCAAAATCAAATTCTTCGACCTTGTTTCCGTCCACCACAACCACGCGGGTTTCCTCGGCATGGGTAGCGTCGATCAGCATTTTCTTTGACATAATGTTCCAATGCACCGCGTGCCCCATCTGACCCCGGAGAAAACCCCAAGAAATACAGATCTGACAGGCGGCGGCTTGTTCGGGCGGGGGCGCGGACGGCAAAAGACCGGGATCGGACCAGTGGCCCACCCGCATCTTTCCGCCGTTCAATCACACGCTCCATCGCGGTTCACACATGGGCAACGCAATGCCACCCACCTTTCAAAGCCCGTGTCTTTTCAGACAGGTACGGGCAGTTCATCCGGCCAGTTGGCCGATCCGACCATGGCCGCCGGGGACACGAAAATCACGCCCGTCCGGCACCACAGAGAATTCCTGCGCATGTTCACACACACGTCACAGAACCGTAGCGGCAAATGACAGGCGGGCGCAATGGGGGATTTGTGCCGCCGCACACGTTAAAGGCGAGTGCGCGGTGTACTGGCACCAACGATGTCACGCAGGATGGGCGGTTCTGTGGCCTTGGCCACAGGTTCGCCCATGGCCCCGTGCAGGCAACATGGGCAAACCCGCGGCCAAGGCCACGGAACTGCCCATCCTACACATACTCGCTGCGCGTCAGGCCGTACTTGGCCATCTTTTCGTTCAGCGTCCGGCGCGGCAGGCACAACTCTTCCATCACCGCCACGATGCTGCCCTTGTGCCGGCGCATCGTGTTGTCGATCAGCATGCGTTCGAACGCCTCGACATAGTCTTTCAACGGCTTGCCTTCGGTTGTCATCGCCGGGCCAGACGCCTCATTGTCTGCCATCAGCAGCGATGCAATCGACCCCGACCCCCGCCGGTTCTGCAACACCGCCCGCTCGCTGATATTCACCAACTGGCGCACATTGCCCGGCCACGGGGCCTGCAACAGTTGCGCCGCCTCTTGTGCCGTCACCTGTGGCGCGTCGCAGCCGTATTCTTCGGCAAACTGTTCGCTCATCCGCGTGAACAGCGTCAGAATATCTTCGCCGCGCTGGCGCAGGGGCGGCAGAACGATGGTCATCGCCCCAAGCCGGTAGAACAGGTCCGGGCGCAGGCTGTCTTCCAGCGTCTTGTCCTGCACATGCTGGTTGCAGATCGCGATGATCCGCGTTTCCGGTGGCATGCCCTGTTCGTTGATCACCGTCAGCAGGCGCGATTGCAACCCGTGGCTCAGCGCCTCAACATCCTCAAGGCAGATCGTCCCGCCCCGCGCCTCTTCAATCAGCGGAATGGTGCCATCTTCGGCCGGCCCGAACAGCTTAGCCGAAAGCTGATCTTCCGACCATGCCGCGCAAGAGATGGTCACGAACTTGCGCCCGGCGCGCGGGCCAACGGCGTGCAGCGCATGCGCGACCAGCGTTTTGCCCGTGCCAGTTTCACCATCAATCAGCACATGCGAATCCGCCTGCCCCAGATCAAGGATATCTTCGCGCAACCGGTCCATCACCGGGCTGGTGCCGATCAGCTTTTTCATCAGCACGCTGCCGTCTGACAATTCGCGCCGCAGCGCGCGGTTATCCAGCGTCAGCCGCCGCGCCTGCGTGGCTTTCTTGGCCAGCTCGGTCATGCGGTCCGGGTTGAACGGCTTTTCCAGAAAATCATAGGCGCCCACGCGCATCGCCTCAACCGCCATGGGGACATCGCCATGCCCGGTGATCATGATCACCGGCAGGCCCGAATCAAGGCTCATCAGACGTTTCAGAAACGCCATGCCATCCATCCCCGGCATCTTGATATCACTGACGATCACACCCGGAAATTCTGGCCCGATGCCCTTGAGCGCGTCTTCGGCGCTGGCATAGGTTTCGGTATCAAACCCCGACAGGGCCAGCCATTGGCTGATGGATTGCCGCATATCGGCTTCATCATCAACAATCGCTACTTTCATCGAACGGGCCATGGCGTGTTCCTTTTTGCTTTTGTGCGGTCGCGTTTATTCCGCAGCTTCAACTTCTTTGCCCAGCAGGGGCAGTTTGACTTCGAACACCGCGCCGCCGTCCTTGCCGTTGCGGGCGGTCAGACGCCCGCCCAGTTCGGTGACGATGCCGGATGAAATGGCCAGGCCAAGGCCCACGCCCTCACCCGGTTTCTTGGTGGTGTAAAACGGCTCGAACAGGTTATCGAGATCAACAATCCCGTGGCCATTGTCGCGCACCGTCAGGGTGGCGGTATCGCCGACCGACAGCAGGATATCGATCTGCGGGCTGCCATGATCCTTGACCGCGTCAATGGCGTTGCGCAGCAGGTTGATGATGACCTGTTCCAGACGCAACCGGTCTGCCAGCACCATCACGGGCTGGCGTGGCAAGGCGCGGGTGATCTTGACCACGCGGTTTTTCAGCTGCGGCTCCATCATCGACAGGGCGGCCGAAATACAAGACCGCACATCGACTGGTTCAAACGCCTCAACGCCTTTGCGGGCATAGGATTTCAGCTGGCGGGTGATGGCACCCATGCGTTCAATCAGATCGTCAATGCGCTGAAACGATGACAGCGCCTCATCGGGGCGTTTGCGTTGCAACAGCAGGCGCGCGCCCGCAAGGTAGGTTTTCATTGCGGCCAGCGGCTGGTTCAACTCGTGGCTGACAGCCGCAGACATTTCGCCCAACGCCGCCAGTTTTGACGATTGCGCCAGCGTCAGTTCCGCCACCTGCAAGGATTTCTCAACCTTTTCACGCTCGGCCACCTCGCGTTGAAGGCGGGCGTTCAACAGGCGCAGTTCATAGGATTCGCGCTGAAAGCCCAGCGATTGCGACATCGCCTTGCGCGACAGGAAATAGAATGTCAGCGCCAGCAGAATGGCAAAGCCCATGATTTCAAGCGCCAGAACGCCGTTCACCTGTTCGCGCACAGAATCGTAGGCGGTAAAGGTGATGATCCGCCAGCCACGGAACGGCACCCGCGCCTCGGTCTGCATCACAGCTTCGCCCTGCACATAGGCATCGGGGGCCGACTGCGCCCAATCAGCGGTGGCTTGCAGCGCGCGGTCGATGGCCGATGGCGCATCCTGTGCGGCCAGCGCATCCGCCAGTGGCAACGCCCGCCAACGTGGTTCGGTTGACAAGATCACCTTACCTTCACTGTCGGTGACGGCGACCGCATCCTGCAACCCGGCCCATGCGCGTTCGTATTTGCGCAGATCAACGCCGACGACGACCACACCCAAAGGCGTGCCATCCTGCACGACGGCGCGCGAATAGATAAATTCGATGGACCCCGATTGGCTGGGGCTGGCGGAAAACACCGTGTCATTCACGCGCTGCGCATCAACGAAATAGGCGGCCTGCCGGTGGTTTGTGCCCAAAAGGTTGCGGTTTGTAGCCCCCACGGTGCGGCCGTTGATATCCAGCAGTTGGATCGACGCCGCGCCGATTTCGGCCTGAAACGAGATCAGACGCCCGGAGGTGGGCGCAAATTGCTGGTCATTCAGCGCCCGGATCAGTTCGGGGTCGCGCGCCAGCAGCAGGGGCACCACGGATGTGCGCTGCAGTTCCGACATCATGTTGCCCGAATACAGCGCAAGACGCAGTTCGGCCCGGTTGCGCGTGGTTTCGGTAAAGCTTTCGGTCAGCCAGCGGTTCGTCACGCCCACCACGCTGATGGCCAGCAACACCAGCATCGCCACAATCAGCCGCACGCGCCAACTGGTGCCGGTGGGGGTATCGGGCATGGGGGTGGGATCAGGACCAAGCATGGATCAAGTTTAGGTTTCCGTCAGGGCCGCCTCAAGCAGATGGCGTCAGGCAAGCGCCATCCCGCCCATCAGCCCGGCAAACAGCGCCGCCCCATCGGTCCCGCCCGTCACTGCATCAACCACGCGTTCGGGGTGGGGCATCATGCCCAGCACGCGGCGGTTGGCCGACAGCACGCCAGCAATATCTGCCATCGCCCCGTTTGGGTTGCCATCATAGGTAAAGGCAATGCGATCTTCGCCCTGCAATGCCGCCAGCCCTCCGGGATCAATGGTGTAATTGCCATCGTGATGCGCGATCGGTACGGTAATAGATTGGCCCGCGCTGTAGCCGCCGGTAAACGCACTTGCCACCGTTGCCACCCGCAGCCGCTGCATGCGGCACACGAACGACAGCCCCGCATTGCGCATCAGGGCACCCGGCAGCAGGCCCATTTCCGTCAGTACCTGAAACCCGTTGCACACCCCCAGCACATAGCCGCCACGCTGCGCATGGTCACGGACCGCCGCACTGATCGGTGACTGCGCGGCAATCGCGCCGCAGCGCAGATAATCCCCAAAGGAAAACCCCCCCGGCACGCCCACCACATCCACATTCGCAGGCAGCGCCGTGTCCTTGTGCCACACGCGCGTCACCTCAAACCCGGCCCGTGTAAACGCCACGGCCAGATCACGGTCACAGTTCGACCCCGGAAAGGTGATGACGCAGGCTTTCATGGGCAGTCCCCCGGTTGACGGCTGAATAGCGCAGCGCTTACTGCAATCATCGCGGCGGGGCCAGCCATTGCAGCGCCCGGCGATAACGAAATTCACCGCCACGGTTTCGCGAAAGTGAATACCGTTACAGTGCTTCCTGCTAAACTGGCCAAAATCAAACGGGGGAACTGATGCTCAAACACCTGCGATCCGGCCTTGGGCTGCTGACGGCGGCCCTCTTGCCCGCCAGTGCCACATGGGCCGCTGAAGGCGAGCGGATGACGGTGACCGGTGAATTCATTGACACTTGGTGCTATTTTTCCGGGGTCATGGGCAGCACAGATGCGGTTGTCGGGTCTGCCCATCACACCTGCGCCACATGGTGTTCGGCGGGCGGGGTGCCGGTGGGTTTGCTGGCGCAGGATGGCACGGTTTATATGGTGCTGAAAATCGAAGGGTCGGATGCCAACAACAGCGGCACCACCCAACTGGTGCTGGCCAGCGATACGATCACCGCCGATGGGCTGGTCTACCACCGCGACGGGCTGAATTACATCGTGGTGGAAAAGATCGTGGAGAATGCGGGCATCACCAACCTGACGCACGACTCCTACGGTGCCATCCCGCCCTTTGCCATTCCGGAGGCCAACTGATGCGCGCCCTTGTCATCGCCCTTTGTGCCTTTGCCCTGCCCGCCGCAGCGCAGGATTTCACTGCGGGATCAACCGCCAAATCATGGAACCTTTACGCCGAACAGCCTGCGTTCTTTGAGGCAAAGGTGGTGGATATCACCTGCGAAATCACCGGTGATTGCCCGGCCGATTGTGGTGCAGGCGCGCGCCAGCTTGGCCTGGTGCGCAGCGCTGATGGCGTGCTGGTCTACCCCAACAAGAACGCGCAAACCGTGTTTACCGGGGCAGCACAGGACCTGCTGCCCTATTGCGGCCAACAGGTGCAGGTTGATGGCCTGATGCTGAATGATCCCGATATTGGCGCGAACAACGTGTATCTGGTGCAGAAAATCCGCTTGGCCGGGGCCACGGACTGGACGCCTGCCAACCAATGGACCAAGGACTGGGACGCAGCAAACCCCGATGCAGCAGGTGAAGGCCCATGGTTCAAGCGTGACCCCCGCGTGCTGGCCGAGATTGCGACGGACGGCTACTTTGGCCTTGGGCTGGAACAAGACGCGGCAATCCTGAAAGAACTGGCAGAATGAGGCTGGCGCTGCTTGCCTTTGCCTTTCTGCCCGTGGCCGCGCAGGCGCATGACGGCGTGGTTCACCAGGATGATGCCGCCGCCGCCAGCCATGCCGCCGAAGGCCTGCCCCTGCCGTTTGATCTGGGCGGGGCGTTCAGTCTGACCGATCAGCACGGGGCGGTGCGCACCGAGGTTGACCCGGAGGGCCACTTGCAACTTGTGTTCTTTGGCTATGCCAACTGTCAGCAAATCTGCTCGGCGGCCCTGCCGCAAATGGCCGCGATTGCGACGGGCCTTGCCAGTCAGAATGTGCAGATCACCCCAATCATGGTCACCGTTGATCCGGTGCGCGATACCCCCGCACTGATGGCAGAGGTTTTGCAAGAACTGCATCCTGATTTCATCGGGCTGACGGGTGATGACGCTGCGTTGGCGCAGGCCTACACCGCATTTCAGATTGAAAACGAACTTGTGTTCACAGAGCCCGCCAGCGGGCCGGTTTATGCCCATAGCAGTTTTCTATATCTGCTGGATGGGCAGGGCAAATTCCTGACGGTGCTGCCGCCCATCCTGTCAGACGCGCGGATAAAAGGTATCATAAAGGGCTATGCCAGCCGCAGCTGACCTGCAAGTTTGGTCGCTGGCCAGAACGCCAATCGTCAAAGCCGATTTCTTCAAAGAATTCTGACCGGAATTTTCAAAAATTCCGGGCGCGCGCCCCCGGCTGGTCGGTCAGACCAATTCTACTTTGTAGCTTTCGATCACGGCATTGGCCAACAGCTTGTCGCACATGGCGCGCACCTGCGTCTCGGCGCGGGCCGCATCGGTTTCCGCCAGATCAAGTTCAATCACCTTGCCCTGCCGCACACCGTTGACGCCCGCAAAGCCCAAAGTGCCAAGAGCATGGCGCACCGCCTCACCCTGCACATCCAGAACGCCGGTCTTCAGCATGATCGTGACACGGGCTTTCATGGTGGCCTCCGGGCAAAAGTGATTGCGCTGTCCATAACCCTGTGCAGGAAAAGGGGCAAGGGGTGCAGGGTCAGGCCGGGCCTGCATCCGGCCCGAATGCCGCAGCAAAACGCAAGGCACCCACCGGCGGCGCACCGGGGCGCAGGGCCTGCCATTGCACCAGATGCAGCGGCAGCCCGGCATGGGTCAGCCCGCCGTGGTTGTGAAAGCCGAACCTGCCATAGATATCGGGATTGCCGATCAGCGTACAACCAGCGGCCCCCATCGCCGCAAGTCGGGTCAGCCCCGCGGCCACCAGCGCGCGGCCCACACCCCGGCGCTGCCGGACAGGTGCGACCGCAATCGGCCCCAGCCCGAACCAGCCATCATGCCCCCCAATAAAAACGGGCGAAAAGGCAACATGCCCAATCACTTCGCCCTGCAATTGCGCCACCGATGACAGCGTCAGATCGCCCGCGCTGCGCAGGGCGGCGGTGATCAGATGGTCATTTTCGTCACTGAAAGGCATGGGCGCAAAGGCAACCCTGACCAGTTCCGTGATCAGCGCGTGATCCTGTGCCACCTCATCCCGGATCAGCAGCCCGCTGATCAATTGATCAGGGTCGGCTTCACCGCATGCGTCACATTCGTTGGCAGCACACCCAACCGGCGCGCGAGTTCCGTATAGACATCGGCCAACGGCCCCGGATCGCGCGGGGTGCCATCCCTGTCCACCACCTCGGCCACACCGCGCATGTCCCACAACCGGCAGCTGTCGGGTGAAATCTCATCCGCCACGATCAGGCGCATGAAATCACCCTCCCACACGCGCCCCACCTCGATGCGGAAATCCGCAAGCCTGATGCCAATGCCCATCATCACGCCTGACAGGAAATCATTCACCCGCAAGGCCAGTGCCACGATATCATCCATGTCCTGCTGATTGGCCCAGCCGAACGCAAGGATATGTTCTTCCGACACCATGGGCGAGCCGAGTTTTTCATCCTTGAAGTAATACTCCACAATCGGGCGCGGCAGGGCCGTGCCTTCGGGGATGCCCAGCTTTTCGGTCAACTGGCCAGCGGCAAAGTTGCGCACGACCACTTCAAGCGGAATAATCTCGGCCATCCGCACCAGTTGTTCGCGCATGTTGATGCGGCGGATGAAATGCGTCGGCACGCCGATGTTGTTCAGCCCGGTCATAAAGAATTCCGACAGGCGGTTGTTCAGCACACCCTTGCCTTCGGATGCGCCCTGCTGATCAGCGACCACGCCTTCATCCTTGAAGTACTGGATCAACGTGCCGGGTTCGGGGCCTTCGTACAGGATCTTTGCCTTGCCTTCGTATACCTTTTTGCGGCGCGCCATGCTGATCCCCGGTTGCGGGCCGACAGGTGAAGATGCACCATTGCCCTGCTTTCCTTGGCCTATACGGCATGGCCGCAGGTGCCGCAAGGCTTGGGGGAGTGCGGCAAGGCTGGCGGGCGGGGGGGCACGGGCCATGGGACGCGAGGTTGAAGCACATGTGATGTATCAGGGGCAGACCGGGCTGGTGCGGGCGCTGCTGGAAAGCGATGCCCTGATCCTGCGCGGAGAGGTGCGCCTGCGCCTGCCGCGGGCCGGTCTGCAGGGCTGGCAGGCTGATGGCGATGACCTGCGCCTGCGCACCACGGCGGGTGATCTGGTGCTGACGATAGGGGCAAAGGACGCCGCAAGCTGGGTGGCGGCCCTACGCCGGCCCGTGCCAACATTGCATGAAAAGCTGGGGCTGACGGGGGCTGCAATCTGGCTGTTGCGGGTGCCGGATGATG
>JAYUZO010000166.1:0-7108 GCA_043751715.1 Rhodobacterales bacterium
CGCGCAGGCCTGATACGTTCAGATCAACCCGCGTCACCCGCGCCGGTGTGGACAGAGTCGCCTCCAGCGTCAGGCTGCCGAGCGCGTCACGCGGTTTGGCCCAGCCAAGTTCGGGCAGTGCCAGCCCAATGCCCGCAAGGCGCGATTGCAGGGTCAGCGTGGCGGGTTCGCCGCGACGCAGGTTCACCGTCACCTCGGCCGTGCCTTGCCCGCGCAAAAACCCATCGGGCAAGGTGATGCCCAGATCATTCAGCGCGTCGGGGGTCAGCGTCACCACACCTGCCACGCGCGACCGGCCGCGCTGTGCGGGATCAAAGCTTTGGCTGTAGGTCACGTCAAACGGCAAGCGCCCCAGGCGGCCCGGCCCGGTAATGTCCATGCCCGCAGGGGTCGCGGTCAGGGTCAGCGCATCGGCCTGCACGCGGCGGCCCGGCACCAGCTTATCGGTGGTGAAATCGGTGATCCGGCCCGCCACGGTATAATCCACATCGGCCAGTTGCCCGCGGGCCCCAAGCGGGATGGTCAACCGCGTTTGCACCTGTGCCTGCCCTTCGCCCAGATCAACCGGGCGATCGGCCTTGGTCATAAACCCGAACGGCGGCAGATCCAGCAGTGACAATGCGGCCGTAACAGATGATTGGGTCACCAGCGTGATCTGCGCGATGTTGGGGCGCTGCGTGATATCGGCAATATCAAACGCCGAGCCCGCCACATTGATGGCCCCCCCTTGCGGGGCTGTCACCGTGCCCTGATCCAGCACGATGATATAGCGCTTGCCCTCCAGCGTTGCATAGCCCGTGCCTGCCGTGATCGGGGGCAGCGTGCGCAGAAACCGCACCTCGGCCTGCCGGAATTCATACCCCAATTGCAGGCGCGGATCAGCCCCCGGTGTCAGCCGCACGGCACCGTGCACATTAGACAGGGTGCCCTGCTGCACATTTGCCGCCAGCCATTCGCGCGTTTTGGGCACAAGGCGCAGGGGCCACAGGCCGATCAGCCGGTCAGCCGGAATATCATCCAGCGCCACATCCAGTGCGGCATGCCAGCCATCGGTCCGCCCTTCGGCCCAGCCAGATGCCGTCAGGTGCTGATCACCGTCAACCAGTGCAAGTTGGCCCACGTCAATGCGGAACGGGGCCAATCGCAGGCGCAGATCCAACGCGCCGGTGGCAAAGGTGACGGGCGTTTCAAACTGTTGGGCGGGGTCAATGCGCATGTCGGACAACGCCAGTTGCGCGACAAATGTTGCGGGCAACTGGCCCTGCAAATCACCCGTCAGGGCATGGCCGGCATCGTCTAGCAACAGCAGATGGCCGGTGGCATCAAAGGCGGCGGTGGTACTGCGCACAGCCATGCGGGTGATGTTCAGCCGCGCCAAAGCCGGATCATAGGCCAGCGCAAGGCTTGCGTTTTCAAACGCGATGGGGGCGGTTTGTGTGGTGGGGGTGATTGCCCCTGCGCCAATCTCCAGCGTGCCCTCCAGCGTGGTGATCGCCCCTGTGTCGCCAAGGGCGGCGGTCAGCGCCCCCGACAATGGCGCATCAAGCACGCCCAGAAACGCCAAGGGCGGCACCTGTGCGGCAAGGTCTGTGGTGGCAATGCCGGTGATCCGCGTGGTGATCCGCGCCGATGGATCAGCCTTGGTGGTCACAAAGCTCATCTGTACCTGCCCTGCCTGCACCGCACCCGACAAAGACAGTGACAGTTCCGCCGCCAGTTCGCCTTCGCGGTTGGCAATGGCAAGGCGGCCGTCACCCACCTGCCAGACCTGCCCGGTCAGATCATCGGTCAGCGTCAGCGACAGCGCGTTCACCTCAATGGTCTGCAGGGCCGCAAGGGCAGGCACGGCAAAGGCCGCTTCGACCTGATCCAGCAAATCGGCAAAGCTTTCCACCTGTGCCGCCTCACCTGCACCGAAATCAACGTTGAACCGGCCCTGCCTGTCACGCCTGAGCGCGATTTGCGCCCCCGTCATGCGCAGAACCGACGGGCGAATTTCGCCGCGTGCAAAGGCCGCCGCATCAAACACCACGCGCGCATCGGGCAGGGTTACAAGTGTGCCGCCACCGGCCCCGATCAGCCGCATGTCCTGCACTCGCAGGCGTGGCACCCAGGCGTCATCGACCAGCACCTCAACCGCGCCCAGTTGCACGGCCAGATCAGGTGGCAGGGCTGCGGTAATCTGCCGCTCAATCCCGTTCACCATCCACGGCGGCAGTGTCATGGTCTTGCCGGTCAGCGCCATCACGCTGAACACGATGCCGCCCACCAGCAGGCCCAGAAACGCCACCATGGCCAAGGCTGACCGCAGCATGGCCCAGCCGTGCCTGTGCGCCGCGCGCCGGGCGGCCTTTGGCGCATCCGGTGCGTCTGGCGTGCTGCTCATCCCTCCGTCCAACCCTGTGTGCCCCTTTGCCCTGATCTTTTGTCAGGCCCCAGTCATAACTCTGGCGTTGCCTTTATCTTTGCCCCACACCATCTACAACGCCAAGAACAACGATACGTCCCAGCAAGGAGCCGCCCATGATTTCTGAAGGCCAGACCGCGCCCGATTTCACCCTGCCGCGTGATGGCGGCGGCACTGTTACCCTGTCCGCCCTGCGCCCCGGCAAAGTGGTGCTGTACTTCTACCCCAAGGATGATACCCCCGGCTGCACGCTGGAAGCGCAGGATTTCAACGCGCGCATGGCTGAATTTGCCGCCGCGGGGGCCACGGTCATCGGCATGTCCAAGGACAGCGTCAAGGCGCATGACAAGTTCTGCAAAAAGCACGGCCTTGGCATCATCCTTGCGTCAGATGAAAC
Organism: Rhodobacterales bacterium; assembly: GCA_043751715.1. Lineage (GTDB taxonomy): Bacteria > Pseudomonadota > Alphaproteobacteria > Rhodobacterales > Rhodobacteraceae > JAAFHS01. The sequence continues at coordinate 2,805 of JAYUZO010000166.1, forward strand.
GGGCCATGCCACCGAAGATTACGGCGTCTGGCTGGAAAAAAGCATGTATGGCAAGGTGTATATGGGCATTGAACGCACAACCGTGCTGATTGATGGCACGGGGTCGGTGGCGCGCGTGTGGAACAAGGTCAGCGTCAAGGGCCACGCGGATGAGGTGCTGGCGGCAGCGCAGGCGCTGTGACCCAAACGCTGACGGATATGGCCGTGGCGGTGCTGACCACGGCTGACGGGCGGGCGAAAACGGCGCTTAGCCGCGCGCATGCTGCAACGTGGTTTGCCGCACGGGCTGCGGGCCAGCCTATGGCTATTGGCCGCACCCTGCCCCCCGATCACCCGGAACGGCCCGCAAGCCCCGCACTGCTTGATCCGCGCGATGTGCCGCGCCGCAGGCCGGGCAGCCCATCCGGGCGCATCGCCCTGCTGCATGCCGTGGCGCATATCGAACTGAACGCGGTTGATTTGCACTGGGATATCATCGCGCGCTTTGCCCATCACCCAATGCCGATGGGGTTCTATGATGACTGGGTCAAGGCGGCGGATGAAGAATCAAAGCATTTCAATCTGGTATCAGACGTTCTTGAACTGCTTGGCAGCCATTACGGCGCCATGCCCGCCCATGCCGGCATGTGGCGGGCGGCCACCGACACGGGCCATGATCTGCATGGCCGTCTGGCCGTGGTGCCCATGGTGCTGGAAGCGCGGGGGCTGGATGTGACACCGGGGATGATTGATCTGTTCCGCATGGCCGGTGTGACGCAGGCCGTTGACGCGCTTGAGGTGATCTATGGCGAAGAGGTGGCCCATGTGGCCTATGGATCAAAATGGTTCAACTGGCTGTGCGGGCGTGACGGGCTGGACCCGAAAGAGGCGTTTCACCACCTGGTGCGGCGCTATTTTCACGGTAGCCTGAAACCACCGTTCAATACCGAAAAGCGTGCCGAAGCTGGTTTGCCGCCCGATTTTTACTGGCCACTGGCGCAAGAACCCGCACCGCGCGTCTGATTGATGCGCCTGCAAGATGCACCTGACAAATGCGCCGTCATCGGCAATATCCTGCCGATCCCGGCAAGGGACCGCCCGCGCATTCATCTGATTGGTCAATTTTCTTGCAGCCATGGCCTGTGATCGGTAATCACGACCAAGCGCCGGCACATTTGCTGCCGCGACCAAATCAGAAACGGAACGTCTCACGTGATCAGTCGCTTGTCTTACCGGATCCATGCCGCCCTTGAACGGCGGCTGCCCGAACAGCGGCTATACCTGAAATCCGATACTGAAACCCGCTACATCCGTCTGCGCCCGGTAACACAGGCCATTGCAATGGCTGGCATGACGCTGGTGATGGCGTGGTCGATCGTGGCCACGGCCATCGTGTTGATGGATTGGGTCAGTGCGGGGTCAACGCGCGATCAGGCCCTGCGTCAACGCGCCATGTTCGAAGAGCGGCTGAATGCGCTGTCCACCGACCGTGATATCCGCGCGGATGAGGCGGCGGGCGCGCAGGAACGGTTCAATCTGGCACTGGAACAGGTCTCGGCGATGCAGGAACGCCTGCTGGCCAGCGAAGACCGCCGGCGCGAGCTGGAAACCGGTATCGACGTTATTCAGAACACCCTGCGCGGCACGATTGAAGCGCGCGATGAAGCGCGGCAGGCGGCAGCGGCAGCCACGCTCGCGCTGTCGGAACAAACCGGCACGACACGGACAGATGGCGCGCGCGCAGCAGACGCCGAAGCAACCGTGGCCATGCTGACCGATGTGTTGGGGGCCACCGCGTCTGAACGCGATCTGATGGAAGGTGCTGCCGATCAGGCCGCCGAACGGGTGGCCACCATGGCCGCCGAGGCGCGCGATCTGCGGGCGCGGAACGATGAAATCTTTGCCCGTCTGGAAGAGGCCGTGACCATTTCGATGGAACCGCTGGACAACATGTTTCGCGCCGCGGGCATGTCCCCCGATGATCTGCTGGATCAGGTGCGGCGCGGCTATTCGGGTCAGGGCGGGCCGTTGTCGCCTTTGTCGCTGTCCACATCAGGTGCCCTGGCAAGTGCCGAAGAACTGCGCGCCAACACGATTTTGGGCGGGCTTGACCGAATGAACCTGTACCGTATTGCCACCGAACAGGTGCCGCTTGCCATGCCCGTGCAGGGCAGTTTCCGCTGGACCAGCGGCTTTGGCTACCGGCGTGATCCCAAGGGCTGGGGCACCCGCATGCACAACGGCACTGATATGGCCGGGGCCTATGGCATGCCGATTCTTGCCACGGCCAGCGGCACTGTGATTCACGCGGGCTGGGACAACGGCTATGGCCGGTCTGTTGAAATTCAACATGGCAATGGCATCGTTACCCGCTATGCGCATCTGTCCGATCTAAACGTCAACGTCGGCCAAAAGGTATCGCGTGGCGACCGGATCGGTGATATGGGCAATTCAGGCCGGTCCACCGGCACCCATCTGCACTACGAAATCCTGATCGACGGGACCGCAGTCAACCCGATGACCTTTATAAAGGCAGGCCAAGATGTTTTCTAAAAGCCGCATCAACGAACCCGGCACAACCAAACCTGAAGGGGAACGACCCAAGATGCCGGACGCTGCGAAACCATCCATGGACTACATGCCATCCGCGCCAAAGGGCAAGGCGGGCACGTCCGTACTGTCTGCCGACCTGACGGTTGTGGGCAATCTGAAAACGTCCGGTGATATTCAGGTGGAAGGCACGGTCGAAGGCGATATCCGCGCGCATCTGCTGACCGTTGGCGAAACCGCTACGATCCGTGGTGAAATCATGGCAGATGATATTGTGGTCAATGGCCGCGTCATTGGCCGCGTGCGCGGCCTGAAGGTGCGCCTGACATCAACCGCACGGGTTGAAGGTGACATCATCCACAAGACCATTGCCATCGAATCGGGTGCGCATTTTGAAGGGTCCGTGCAGCGTCAGGAAGACCCGCTCGCCACCAGCCGCCCGGCCCTTGCAGCGCCAGCACCAACGGCGACGTTCACGGATGCGAGCAAATCCGAAGCGTAGGATGGGCAATATGCCCATCTTCGCTTTGCACATGCGGCGCGGATCAAAATCTGACTGCTGAACCGAGGATGGGCAAATTGCCCATCCTACCTATTTGGGCCTAGTCCATATCCTGCGTATCGGCCCGGCCTTTGCCTGACACACCCATCGCCAGCGTGGCTGCCATGAACCGGTCCAGATCGCCGTCCAGCACGCCGCCGGTATCAGAGGTTTCAACGCTTGTGCGCAGGTCTTTGACCATCTGATAGGGTTGCAGCACATAGGACCGGATCTGGTTGCCCCAGCCCGCATCGCCCTTGTTTTCATGCGCCTCATTCACCGCTGCATTCCGGCGATCCAGTTCCTGCTGATACAACCGGCTTTTCAACGCCTTCATGGCGATATCACGGTTCTGGTGCTGCGATTTGGTCGAGGACGTGACCACAATCCCTGACGGAAAGTGCGTGATCCGCACCGCCGAATCCGTCTTGTTGACGTGTTGGCCACCTGCGCCGGATGACCGGTAGGTATCAATCCGAATGTCCTTGTCCTGCACATCAATATCAATGTTGTCATCCACGACCGGATAGACCCAGACACTGCTGAATGACGTATGCCGCCGCGCCGCACTGTCATACGGGCTGATCCGCACCAACCGGTGCACCCCCGCCTCGGACTTCAGCCAGCCATAGGCGTTATGGCCCGACACCTTGTAGGATACCGACCGTATCCCCGCCTCTTCGCCCGCCGTTTCCGATTGCAGTTCAACCGTGTAACCCTTGCGTTCCGCCCACCGCACATACATCCGCGCGAGCATGGATGCCCAATCACAGCTTTCCGTCCCACCCGCACCTGCGTTGATTTCAAGGAAAGTGTCGTTGCTGTCGGCCTCACCATCCAGCAGTGCGTCCAGTTCCTTGGCCGCGGCCAGCGCCACCAGATCGCGCAGCGCGGCTTCTGCCTCGGTCACGATGCCAGCGTCGCCCTCGGCTTCGCCCATTTCAATCAGTTCGACGTTGTCGTGCAGGCCGGATTCGATCAGCCGGTAGGTGCCAAGCGCATCAATCAGGCCCTGACGTTCCTGCATCAGCTTTTGGGCGCGGGCCGGATCATTCCACAAATCGGGCGATTCGATCAGCGCATCAAATTCCTCTAGCCGGTGCGGTGCCATCTCCATGTCCATCCGCTGCCCCAGCAGGGTCAGGGTTTTGCGGATCGCATCAACATGGTTCTGCGTCTCAGTGCGCATCGGGCTGTGTCCTGTCTGGCTTTTGGCTGGGTGATAGCGCCCTTG
>JAYUZO010000167.1:0-15706 GCA_043751715.1 Rhodobacterales bacterium
GGTGATCCGCTGATGTCGGTTTCGGGCGCATCCGATCAGGTGATGGTGCGCGGCAACCCCAAGCATGTGGTAGCTTATCTGAAGGATTTCCTGTTTGACGAACGTCAGGCCCGTGCGCCGGTTTATTCGCTGTCGGGCGGTGAAAAGGCGCGGCTTTTGCTGGCCAAACTTATGGCGCGGCCGTCGAACCTGCTGATCCTGGATGAACCGACCAATGATCTGGACGTGGAAACGCTGGATTTGTTGCAGGATATCCTTGGTGAATATGACGGAACGGTTCTGCTGGTATCGCATGACCGTGATTTCATTGACCGCGTGGCCACCACGACCGTGGCACTGGAAGGGAATGGCAAGGCCGTGGTCTACCCCGGCGGCTGGTCTGATTTCACCGCGCAGCGCCCGGCAATGGCTGCTGCAGAAGAGGCGGCGCGCGCCAAAGTGATCATCCCGGTGGCCAAGGTGGCTGTGGTTGACAACACGCTGTCGTTTACCGAACGCAAGCGGATGAACGATCTGCCCGCGCTGATCGAACGGCTGGAATCGGAAATTGCCAAGCTGGAAGAACTGATGGAATCACCCGATCTGTTCACGCGTGAACCGGTCAAGTTCCGCAAGGCATCAGGCATGCTGTCCGAACGGCAGGCCCAGCTTGCCGCGGCCGAAAGCGAATGGCTGGCGCTGGCAGACCGGGCCTGATCACGCTCGCCTCGCGCAGGTGTGACGGGTTGTGAAAACCCTGCGCCACAAGCCGCCGAAATGGCGCAAACCACTGCGCCACATCCCGCAAACGGGCTGTAACAATCAGAACCGGCGGTTGTCAGGCTGCGGTTTCATCCCTTTCTAGACCGCATGCGCACCGGAAAAACCAGGCGCGCGCTTTAAAGGAGATGATGATGAAAACATCCATCGCAACCATGACGATCCTTGCTACCCTTGCATCCCCCGCCTTGGCCGGTGGCCCCACGGAAGTAATACCCGAACCCGTGATCGCCCCGGTTCCCGTTGCGGCCCCCGTTGATACGGGCGGCGAATGGGGTGGGTTTTACGTGGGTGCGGGCCTTGGCTATGGCGATGTGGGCAGCAGCACCGATACGCTGGATGGCAGCGGTATCTTGGGCGGCGTGCAGGCCGGTTACCGCTATGATTTCGGCAAGGCCGTGGTGGGAGGCGAGTTGGAATATGATATCACCGGCATTGATCTGGGCACCACAGCGGGCGATCAGCTTGATTCTGTAGCGCGGCTCAAGGCAATGGCGGGGGCCGATCTGGGCCGCACGCTGGTTTATGGCACGGCGGGTTATGCCTATGCGGATGCCAGCGTCGGGGGGGGCAGCCTGTCGGACAGTGGCTGGTTTGCGGGTCTGGGGGCGGATTACGCACTGTCAGACCGCCTGAGCGTGGGTGCCGAGGTGCTGGCGCACAAGTTTGATGATTTTGATGGGTCCGGCGTTGATCTGGACGCAACCACCGCCAAGGCCCGCATCAATCTGCGGTTCTAGGGCGTGCAGGGATAGCATGCGCAGGGGGCAGGGCGTACGCGCCCTGTTCCGCCCTAGGGGCAACTGTCCGCAGGTACGGCTGGCAGCAGAAACACCCGGTCATCTCCGGTGGTGCCCGAAATTTCCAGCACACCAGATGCGCCTTCAACATACACCCCACCGCGCCCCACCGTCAGCTGCAGCCGCGCACCTGCGCGGTCCAGCACAAAACTGCCACCATCACCTTCAACCCCGCACTCAAGCGCAGCACCGTTTTCCGTGCAATAGGCGACACCGGTGTAGAAATCAGCGCTACCCCGCGCCACCAGCTGCAGCCGCAACGCCAAAGCCGCCACCGTTGTCTGCGCCGCATCCGGCCCGATGGCCATTTGCACCACCTGTTGCTGCGGATGTGCGGCCATATGCGCATCGTCATAATACCGCAGGTAACACGCCGCGTCTGACGGAAACAAATCCCCCCGCAATCCCTGCGCACCCAAGGCCAAAGGCCAGGCGCATGCAGCCAGTACGTACATCACCCGCATGATACCCCCCGCTTTTACAGCGTCTATGCTACCCCGCCCGCCGCCGAATTCAACCGTTCATCAGCTCCGCCACCACCGCCGGGATCATCATCACGTCATCCCTTGTGCAGGCAAAAGACCCCACCTGTACCCGGATCACATAGCGCCCCGCATGCCGCGTCTGCGTCAGATACACGCGCCCGTCATCATTGATGGCGTTCAACAGCCGCTCGGTTACCGCATCATCCTGCAGCGCAAAGGTGAACAGCGATAGCACCGGTTCGGTCACGATCTGCACCCCCGGCAAGGCCCGCAAGGCATCGCACGCCGCCACCGCCCAGCCCACATGCGAACGGATCATCGCCCGCAGCCCTTCCAAACCATGGGCGCGCAGCACAAACCACAGCTTCAACGCCCGGAACCGCCGCCCAAGTGGCACCGTCCATTCGTTGAAATTTACAATCTCTTCCCGCCCCGCCGTTTCCAGATAGCTTGGCCGCAGGCCCAAGGTCCGCACTTGCGGGCCCGGATCGCGCAGGAACTGCACCGCGCAATCAAATTGCGCCCCCAGCCATTTGTGCGGGTTGAATACAATGCTGTCCGCCCCTTCGATTCCCGCCCAGAGATACCGGAACTCCGGGCAGATCATCGCCGACCCTGCCCAGGCCGCATCCACATGCACCAACAACCCGTGCGCCTTTGCCACCGCAATGCAATCGCCGATCCGGTCACAGGCCCCCACCGATGTACCCCCGGTGCACAGCACCACCCCCGCAGGCACATACCCTGCCGCAAGGTCAGCCCGGATCGCTGCGTCCAGCACTGCGGGGTCCATGCTCAGCCCGGCATCCGTGCCCACCTTCACAAGGTTATCCTGCCCGATCCCCGCCACACGAATGGCCTTGTCCACCGATGAATGGGTCTCGGCGCTTGCGTAAATGCGTAACCGTGGCGCACCCGAAAGCCCGGTCAGGTTGCCCTGATGCCCCAAGGCCACTTCCCGCATCGTCAGCACCGCTGACAGCGTGGCGTTGGTCGCACTGTCGTGGATCGTGCCCACAAACCCCTCTGGCAGGCCCACAGCCGCGCGCAGCCACTGGATCATCACCTGTTCCATTTCGGTCGCCGCAGGTGAGGTCTGCCAGATCAGTGCATTGCACGCCATCGCATTGACCAGCTGTTCGGCCAGCATGCTCGCAGGGCTGGCATTCGCCGGGAAATACGCAAAGAACCGCGGGTGCTGCCAATGTGTCATCGCCCCCGGCACAATGCGTTCGAAATCCGCCAGAATGGCCGCCATCTCCTCTGCCCGCTCTGGTGCCATGTCCGGCAATTGTGCCGCCACTGTGCCCGGCGTCAGCGGTGCCCGCACCGGCCGCGCGCCCAGCGTGGCATGGTAGCCCTGCACCCAGTCCGCCGCCCATTTCGACCAGTGGTTAAGATCATCATGGTTCATCGTATTCCCCCGCATTTCACCCGCCTGCCTACCCACGCCCACAAAGCAGTGCAAGCGCCGCACCTTTCATCTTTGCCCAAATATCCGCGCCGCAGGCATCCGACCGCTGCCCCAAACAAACCGCTTGGCGCTAAGCACCAGTTCGCGTATCACCTCGCCCATGAAAGCAAACGGCCACATCTGTACCTGCTGCATTACCTGCTGACATCGCGTCACCGGGCCGTTCCTTTCGTTTTCAGGCAAAACCAAAGACTGCGGCCCGTGGCAGGCAATCATCCGTGCATGGGAACTGAAACATGACGATCCGCCTTTACAACTCCAAAACCCGCCGGAAAGAGGATTTCGCGCCGTTAGACGCTGCGAACGTGCGCATGTATGTCTGCGGCCCCACCGTCTATGATCGCGCGCATCTGGGTAACGCGCGGCCTGTGGTGGTGTTTGATGTGCTCAACCGCCTGTTGCGGCATACCTACGGCGCGGATCACGTGACCTACGTGCGCAACTTCACCGACGTGGATGACAAGATCAACGCCGAGGCTTTGCGGAGGCAGCGGGCAGGTGCGCCCGGCACGCTGGAAGACCTGATCGCCGGGCGCACGAATGAAACCATCGGCTGGTACCACGCCGACATGGACGCGCTAGGCGCGATGCGCCCGGACCACGCACCGCGCGCGACGGAATATATAAGCCAGATGATCGCGATGATCAGCGGTCTTATCGCATCCGGCCATGCCTACGCAGCCGAAGGGCATGTGCTCTTCGCAGTCGACAGCTACACCGATTACGGCAAACTGTCAGGCCGCACGGTTGAAGACATGATCGCTGGCGCACGGGTCGAGGTTGCGCCCTACAAGCGCAACCCAATGGATTTTGTGCTGTGGAAACCGTCGTCCGGGCAGGAACCGGGCTGGGACAGCCCATGGGGCAAAGGCCGCCCCGGCTGGCACATCGAATGCTCCGCCATGGCGCATGAGTTGCTTATGAAGGATTTGCCTGAAGACAAGAAGTCGTTCGACATCCACGGCGGCGGGCTTGACCTGCAATTCCCCCACCACGAAAACGAAATCGCCCAAAGCACCTGCGCCCACCCGCATGGGGGTTTTGCGAACGTCTGGATGCATAACGAAATGCTGCTGGTCGAGGGCAAGAAGATGTCCAAGTCCTTGGGCAACTTCTTCACCGTGCGCGATTTGTTGGATCAGGGCGTACCGGGAGAGGTGATCCGGTATGTGCTGCTGATGACGCATTATCGCAAGCCGATGGATTGGACTGATCGCAAGCGGCAAGAAGCTGAGGGGCATCTTTTCCGGTGGTATAAGATGAAGCGCGAGCGGTTGTCAGACCCGAAGCGCAAGTTCACGGGCGAACGTGTTGATGAAAATGTCCTTGCCGCCATTGCCGATGATCTGAACTCACCTTTGGCGTTGACGTTGGTGTTCGAAATGGCAGCCAAGCTCTACGGGTCACGCGATCCGGCTTTGGATACCGATCTTGCTGTGCGGTTCTTCGACACTCTGGCATTTCTTGGGTTCGAAACGCTTGATACTCAAGGCCCGGCGCGGCGCCACTCTGTTTCCAAAGCCGTACATTCGGTGCTGGACGGGCAGGACCTGAAGGACCGAATCCTTCTGCTCCAAGACCGTTTACTGTCCCTCTATACAGCAGCCAAAGACTCAAAGGACTTCTCTTTAGTGGATACGCTCAAGTCGGCATTACAAGAAGCAGGCGTCGAGGTTCGTATCTCTAAGGCAGTTGTCGAACTCGTTCCCGGCCCCAACTTGAACCCCGTTACACTGGAGGCGCTGAAATGACCGTCAGCGCGACACAAGAATTTTCAGAAAATTCTTGCCAAAAATCTTCGAAGATTTTTTCCAATTTTCTTCGAAGAAAATTGCAGCTCCCCTTCTGGGAATTCAGGGTCACCTGCCCATGATCGATCGCCTTTACCTGTTCGACACCACCCTGCGCGATGGCCAGCAAACCCAGGGCGTCCAATTCTCCACCGCCGAAAAGCTGACCATTGCCACAGCCCTTGATGCCCTCGGCCTTGATTACATCGAAGGCGGCTGGCCCGGTGCCAACCCAACTGACAGCGAATTCTTTGCCACCGCGCAAAAGACCCGCGCCACCATGACGGCCTTTGGCATGACCAAACGCACAGGCCGCAGTGCAGATAATGATGACGTGCTGGCCGCCGTCCTGAACGCCGCCACCCCCGCCGTCTGCCTTGTCGGCAAGACCCATCCCTTTCACGTCACCACCGCCCTTGGCATCACCCTTGACGAAAACCTTGAAAACATCCGCGCGAGCATCGCCCATCTGGTGACAAAGGGCCGCGAGGCCCTGTTTGACGCCGAGCATTTCTTTGATGGCTACCGCGCCGATCCCGCCTATGCCCTGTCCTGCCTGACGGCCGCCCTAAAGGCCGGTGCGCGCTGGATCGTGCTGTGTGATACCAATGGCGGCACCTTGCCCGCCGAGGTGGGCCGCGTGACGGCTGAGGTCATCGCAAATGGAATCCCCGGCAGCCATCTGGGCATTCACTGCCATGATGATACGGGCAATGCCGTGGCCAATTCGCTGGCCGCCGTTGATGCCGGCGCGCGGCAGATTCAGGGCACGCTGAACGGCCTTGGTGAACGCTGCGGCAATGCCAACCTTGTGACGCTAATCCCGACGCTGTTGCTGAAGGAACCCTACGCCAGCCGCCTGACCACCGGCATCACCCCGGCGGCCCTTGCCAGCCTTACCCGCACCTCGCGCCTGCTGGATGATATCCTGAACCGCGTGCCATTGCGCGCCGCCCCCTATGTGGGCGCGTCGGCCTTTGCCCATAAGGCGGGGCTGCACGCGAGCGCCATCCTCAAGGACCCCAGCACCTACGAACACATCCCGCCTGAAACCGTGGGCAATGCGCGCGTGATCCCGATGAGCAATCAGGCAGGGCAATCCAACCTGCGGGCGCGGCTGCAAGCTGCGGGAATCGTGGCGGAAAACGATGATCCGCGCCTTGGGCGCATTCTGGAAATCATCAAGGAGCGTGAGGATCAGGGCTATGCCTATGACGGCGCGCAGGCCAGTTTTGAGCTGGTCGCGCGCAAGGAACTGGGCCTGCTGCCCGCGTTTTTCGAGGTCAAACGCTACCGGGTGACGGTGGAGCGGCGCAAGAACAAGTATGACCGCATGGTCAGCCTTTCGGAAGCGGTGGTGGTGGTCAAGATCGGAGAGCGCAAGATGCTGTCGGTGTCGGAATCCATGGATGAAACCGGCACGGACCGCGGCCCGGTCAACGCGCTGGCCAAGGCGCTGGCCAAGGATCTGGGGCCCTATCAGGCCTGCATCAACGACCTGCGACTGGTCGATTTCAAGGTGCGCATCACCCAGGGCGGGACAGAGGCCGTGACGCGGGTGATCATTGACAGTGAAGACAGCGCGGGGCACCGCTGGTCAACCGTGGGGGTCAGCGCGAACATCGTGGACGCGAGCTTTGAGGCGTTGCTGGATGCGATCAACTGGAAGCTGATCCGCGATGTGGGGCAACCGGCATGAGGGCGGTCAATTGGGCTATTGTTGTGCTGGTGTCGGGCGGCTGTGCGGTAAGCGGCGAGCAGATTCCGCCCCAAGGTACACCGTTTGTGCAGGTGTATACCGGCAATGGTGACTTTGGCGGATTTCAGGAAACCACCATCTATGAGGGTGATATCCTTGTCACGTCATCGGTGGAAGAAGGGGGGCGCAAGCGGCAAAGCGCTGTGGTGCAGGCGCCTTTGGGGCGGTTTGCTGCGGTCAGCGCATTGGTGGCGGCGGAAGGGTCTGCGGTGATAGCACAGGCGACGCGGCCAGAGGACAGATGCCTTGACTATGGCGAGGATGCTGTGACGGCGCAGCCCCCGGCCGGCACGTTCGGCAGGGTATACGCTTTGTGCCCCGAGCCTGCGATACAGGCGTTTACGGACAGTGTGCGCGATGCGATGACGGCACCATGACGGTTGATGCTTGTGCGGCCATCGTTCAGCGTGGCGATCCGGACAGGTTTGCAGCGGTGATGGCAGCACCAAGGGATGCGCGCGCAGCCCTGCTGGTGCTGTATGCGTTCAATCTGGAAGTCGCGCGCGCACCTTGGGTGACGTCAGAGCCGATGATTGCCGAAATGCGCCTGCAATGGTGGCGCGATGTGCTGGAAGGGCCAAGGCGCGCGCATGAGGTGGCGGGTCCGCTGCATGATCTGATCCACGTGCAGGGATTGCCGGTGGATGTGATGGACCGGCTGGTGGCGGCGCGGCAGTGGGACATATACCGCGATTCGCATGCAGATCAGGCGGCGCTGGATGGCTATCTACAGGATACGGGTGGGGGGCTTATGTGGCTGACAGGGCTGGCCACGGGATTGGATAAAAATTCGGAAACTATATGCAGGGCAATGGGTTGGGCGACGGGCTTAGCGCAATACATGAAGGCTGTTCCGGAACTTGAATCGCGCGGGCGTATTCCGCTGGTGGATGGGCGGCCAGTGGCCGTGCGGACGCTGGCGCTGCGCGGACTGGGCCGGGTGGCCGAGGCGCGACAAGGGCGGGGCGGGCCTGCACTGCTGGCGGGCTGGCAAACGGCGGGGCTGCTCGAACAGGTGGCGCGTGACCCGTCGGTGGTGGCCGAGGGGCGCATGGGGTTAAGCGAATTTGTGCGCCGCGGGCGGCTGATGTGGCAGGCCACGACAGGCCGGTTCTAAGCGCGCTGTGCAGAACTGCCGTACCATAGGATGGGCAATACTGCCCATCCTGCCCGGCGCTTTAACCTGCCAGTTTTGCCAGCACCCTTGCCCATGACCGGATGCCCTTGTGAAAGCTTTCCACATCATACTTTTCATTCGGGCTGTGAATCTGGTCATCATCGCGGCCAAAACCGATCAGCATGGCGTCCATGCCCAGATAGGTCTTGAAATACCCTGCAATCGGGATCGAACCACCGCAGCCGATAAACGCCGCTGGCACGCCCCATTCATCGGTCAGGGCTTGCCGTGCTGCCTCAAACGCCGGGGCGGTAATCGACATGACCGATGCAGGTGCGCCGTCGATCTCATCATGCCAGGTGATGCTGCAATCGGCAGGCAATTGCGCCGTTGCCCATGCGCGAAAGGCGGTGATGATTTTGGCAGGGTCTTGATTGGACACAAGACGGAAGCTGACCTTGGCATTGGCTTCCGCTGGCAGCACGGTCTTGAAACCGGCCCCGGTATAGCCGCCCCAGATGCCGTTCACTTCCGCAGTCGGGCGTGACCAGACCATTTCCAACGGCGTGCGGTCAACCTCACCTGCGGGCTCAGACAGGCCGACATCACCCAGAAACTGCGCGTGATCAAACGGCAGGCCCTGCCATTGCTGGCGCAGGGTATCGGGCAGGTCGGCCACATCATCATAAAAGCCGGGCACCATGACACGGCCCTGATCATCGTGCAGGTTTGCAAGGATGCGCGTCAGCACGTGAATCGGGTTGCGGGCAAGGCCACCGTACATGCCTGAATGCAGATCGCGGGCGGCGGCATGCAGGGTGAATTCCGATTTTGCCAGGCCGCGCAGCATGGTGGTGATAGCGGGTGTACGGGTATCAAACATGCCGGTGTCACAGATCAGCGCAATATCGGCGCGCAATTCGGCTGCGTTTTCCTGCATGAACGGGATGAGAGAGGGCGAGCCTGATTCCTCTTCCCCCTCCAGAAAGATCGTCAGTTTGCAGGGCAGGGTGCCATGCACGGCGCGCCATGCACGACATGCCTCAAGAAACGTCATCAGTTGACCCTTGTCATCGGCGGCCCCACGGGCGCGGATCACGCGGCCTTTGGGCGTATCCTCGATGGCCGGATCAAACGGATTACGGTGCCACAGGTTCAACGGATCAACCGGTTGCACATCATAATGGCCGTAGAACAGCAAGTGCGGGCCATCTGGGGTGGGGCCGTCACAATGGGCCACAACCATCGGGTGGCCGGGGGTGGGGCGGCTGCTGGCGGTGAATCCCAGCGATTGCAGATCATCCACCAGCCAGTTTGCGGCGCGGGCGCAATCGGGCTTGTAGGCAGGATCGGTGGAAATGGACGGGATGCGCAACAACTCAAGCAGGCGGTCAAGGGCTGCGGGCAGGTCGGCATCAATGCGGGTAAGGCTGGCGTCAAGGGTCATGGGGGGCTCCTGTTCAACCACAGCCTAGCAGGCGGGGGGGGACTGTCCATAGACGCAAGCCCCGATTAAAAGGGGCGCGATTCGAACATAGGGTGCACCGATGAAGGCCATGCTTGCTGCTGTTGTTATGCTGATCGCGCCTGCGGCCTGGGCCGACGATGCTGTGACGCCAGAGGTTTCCACGCTGGGGGCATCCACCATCACCATCACGCCATGGGCGTTTCTCAACGACGAGGAGCTGACGCTGCTGCGCCTTGTCGCCACCAATGCCGATGCGCTGACACTGTTTGTGCCCGAAGGATCGGGCTTTGCGGCGCTTGCCGTCAGCCCGGATGACGGGTTTGTGCGGGGCGGGGTGCCGGTGGAATCGGCCATCGCATTGTCGGGCTATGGGGATGCGGACACCGCCAGGGCGGAAACGCTGGCGGCCTGTGCTGCGAAAAGGGCGGGGGCTGCAGACTGTGTCGTGGTGCTGGATGTGGCGCCTGCGCCGTAACGGCAGCGGCAATCTGACCCGCTGGAATTCACGCGGATTTGCGCCACATGCGCAGGGCGTGCAGGCAGGATGGCATGCAAGCGGTTGGTAGGGACGTAAGAGATGAATTTTGACGCAACGCTGGACCGTGCCTTGCAGGTGCTGAAAGATGAAGGGCGGTATCGCACGTTCATTGATATCGAACGCAAGCAGGGCCAGTTTCCGCGGGCCACATGGCGCAAGCCAGATGGCAGCACACGCGATATCACGGTGTGGTGCGGCAATGATTATCTGGGCATGGGGCAGCATCCGGCGGTGCTGGCGGCAATGCATGCAGCGGTGGATGCCACGGGGGCAGGGTCGGGCGGCACGCGCAATATTTCAGGCACCACGGTGTATCATAACGCTTTGGAGGCCGAGATTGCCGATCTGCACGGCAAAGAGGCGGCGCTGATCTTTACCAGTGCGTACATCGCCAACGATGCCACGCTGTCGACGCTGCCCAAAATCTTTCCGGGCCTGATCATCTATTCCGACGCGCTGAACCATGCGTCCATGATCGAAGGTGTGCGCCGCAATGGCGGGGCCAAGCGCGTGTTCCGGCACAATGATATGGCGCATCTGCGCGCATTGCTGATGGCGGACGATCCGGCGGCACCCAAGCTGATTGCGTTTGAATCGGTGTATTCGATGGATGGTGATTTCGGCGATATTGCCGGGATCGTGGCACTGGCGCGGGAATTCGGCGCGCTGACCTATATTGATGAGGTGCATGCGGTAGGCATGTACGGCGCGCGTGGTGAGGGCGTTGCGGGGCGCGACGGATTGTCGCACCGTATCGACATCATCAACGGCACGCTGGCCAAGGCTTACGGTGTTTTCGGCGGCTATATTGCTGCAAGTGCAAAGATGGTGGACGCCGTGCGCAGCTATGCGCCGGGTTTCATTTTCACCACATCGCTGCCGCCTGCGATTGCCGCGGGGGCGCAGGCATCAGTTGCGGTGCTGAAAGGCGCACAATATCTGCGCGATGCGCATCAGGCCAAGGCACGTGCGTTAAAGTTGCGGCTCAAGGGTTTGGGCCTGCCGATTGTGGATCATGGGTCACATATTGTGCCCTTGCATGTGGGCAACCCCATCCATTGCAAGGCACTGTCGGACCTGCTGCTGGAAAACCACGGCATTTATGTGCAGCCGATCAACTATCCGACGGTGCCAAAGGGCACGGAACGGCTGCGGTTTACCCCATCGCCCGTGCACAATGCAGCCGATATGGACGCGCTTGTTTCGGCCCTGGATGGGCTCTGGCGGCACTGTGCGCTGAATCGCGCCGAAGGTGCGGCATAAGGCTTTCTGCGGGTGCGAATCCGATTGCCCTGTGCTAGTTTTCCCGCAATACGAACGCCGCTGAGTCGCCTAGAACGACTGCGGCAGGGTGATGGGGACAGGCAGGCGCATGATCGGGTGGAAGTCACGGCCATTGGCCGCCGACACGGACAAGCCAAAGGGCTTTGACGACTTTGATTTGCGTCTGGGCGATGTCATGCGCGGTGAACGTGCGACGCTGGGCAAATCCCTGCTGGATGTGCAGCGCGAGCTGAAAATCAAGGCGACATATATCGCGGCGATTGAAAACGCCGATATCAGTGCGTTTGAAACCCAAGGGTTTGTGGCAGGCTACGTGCGGTCTTACGCGCGCTATCTGGGCATGAATCCGGATGAGGCGTTTGTGAAATTCTGCCGCGAGGCGAATTTTCAGGTGGTGCATGGCATGTCGGCAGCGGCGTCGTCGCCCGCGATGACGGCGGTGCGGTCGCGCGCGGGGGGCGATCTGCGTGATCCTTTCACTGATCCGAATGCCACGTTCATTCCGCGCGGCGAAAGTTTCATGGCGCGGGTTGAACCGGGGGCTATCGGGTCAATCGCGGTGCTGGTCGCGCTGATTGCGGGCTTGGGGTATGGCGGCTGGTCGGTGTTGCAAGAGGTGCAGCGCGTGCAACTGTCGCCGGTTGATCAGGCCCCGGTCGTGGTGGCCGAGATTGATCCGCTTGCCGGGGTGCCTGCCGATGCGCCCGGCAGTGGGCAGCCGGTGGACCCCGTGTTGTCTGCGGATGCGGGCACGGTAGGCAATGCAGCGTTGGAGCGGTTGTACCGGCCCGAAGCGCTGGATGTTCCGGTAATGACATCGCGTGATGGCCCGATTGCGGCTATTGATCCGCGTGTGAACGGCCTGCCAGCCGTGGCGCAGGCTGTGGTCACCTCTGATGCAACGGACGCGCCTGTTCAGGTGGTAGCGGCCAATGCCCCCCCGGTGGAACTGCTGGCGGTGCGCCCGTCATGGGTGCGGGTCAGTGCGGCAGATGGCACGGTGTTGTTTGAAAAGATCCTTGATGCAGGCGAACGCTATGTTGTGCCGCAGCTGGAAGAACCGGCGACGCTGCGCACTGGCAACGCAGGGTCGATCTATTTTGCGGTGAACGGGCAGACCTTTGGCCCATCGGGCCCCGGTGCGAATGTGGTCAAGGATGTGGCGCTGTCGCCCACGGCGCTGACCGACAGGTTTGCGGCGGCTGACCCTGCAGGCGATGCTGATCTGGCACAGTTTGTGGCGCAGGTTCTGCCGTCTGACCTTGCGCCCG
Source organism: Rhodobacterales bacterium (assembly GCA_043751715.1). GTDB lineage: Bacteria > Pseudomonadota > Alphaproteobacteria > Rhodobacterales > Rhodobacteraceae > JAAFHS01. Next base: position 12,746 of record JAYUZO010000167.1, read on the forward strand.
CGCTGCCGGTTTCGGAATAACCCAGACCTTTGACGTGGCTGTGGCACGACGGGCCGTTGCCGTTGGCGTGCCAAATGCTTAGTCTTGTGCCAAGCATCGGAGCACGCGCATGTCACTGAACACTGTCCGCCCCTGGAAAAACATCTACCGCCGCACGTCGCGCCAGATCATGGTGGGCAAGGTGGCGGTGGGCGGTGGCGCGCCGATTTCTGTGCAGACCATGACCAATACGCTGACCACGGATGTGGCGGGCACGCTGGACCAGATCCGGCGGGCGGCGATTGCGGGGGCGGATATCGTGCGGGTATCAACGCCAGACAAGGAAAGCACCTTTGCCCTGCGTGAGATTTGTGCCGAAAGCCCGGTGCCGATCGTGGCAGATATCCATTTCCACTACAAACGCGCGATTGAGGCGGCGCAAGCGGGGGCGGCCTGTCTGCGGATCAATCCGGGCAATATTGGCGATGCCAAGCGCGTGGCCGAGGTGGTGCGCGCGGCCAAGGACCATGGGTGCAGCATCCGCATCGGAGTGAATGCGGGCAGTCTGGAGCGGCATCTGCTGGACAAATACGGTGAGCCCTGCCCTGATGCGATGGTGGAATCCGGCTTGGACCATATCAAGCTGTTGCAGGACAACGATTTTCACGAATTCAAGATCAGCGTAAAGGCGTCAGACGTGTTCATGGCGGCGGCTGCCTATCAGCAACTGGCCGAAGCGACGGATGCGCCGATCCATCTGGGCATCACCGAGGCGGGCGGGCTGGTGTCCGGCACGGTGAAATCGGCCATCGGGCTGGGCAGCCTGCTGTGGGCGGGGATCGGTGATACGATCCGGGTGTCATTGTCGGCCGACCCGGTGGAAGAGGTGAAGGTGGGGTTTGAAATCCTGAAATCCCTTGGGCTGCGGCATCGGGGGGTGACGATTATTTCGTGCCCATCCTGCGCGCGGCAAGGGTTTGACGTGATCAAGACGGTGCAGGCGCTGGAAGACCGGCTGGCGCATGTGACGACCAGCCTCAGCCTGTCGATCATCGGGTGCGTGGTAAATGGTCCGGGTGAGGCGCTGATGACGGATATCGGCTTTACCGGCGGTGGGGCTGGGTCTGGCATGGTGTATCTGGCGGGCAAACAGGTGCACAAGCTGGGCAATGACCGGATGATTGACCACATCGTTGAACTGGTCGAGGCAAAGGCTACGGAAATTGACGCAGCACAAGACGCGGCAGTATAGGCCGGGTTTCACCCAACTACTCTGACAGGCAGCATGAACCGCGCCCACCGGTTTGTGCGCAACGGCCCCTATTCCCCTGCGGATGCGCGCATTGTGCAAGTGCAGCGCAAAGGGCAGGGTGCGCCAGACATGCAAAGGGTTTTTGTGATGACTGATCCGGTTCCGGGCCGCCGCCTGACCATTTCCATTCTGCTGCTGGCATCGCTGACCATTATGGCGAATGCCACCATCGCGCCGTCCCTGCCGGGGCTGAAGGCGCATTTTGCCGATGTGGCGGGGATTGATACGCTGTCAGGCCTGCTTTTGTCGCTGCCATCGGCGGCGATTGTGCTGACGGCGGGGCTGTTCGGCTGGCTGGCCGACCGGATGGACCGTCAGCGCCTGCTGGCGCTGGCTGCCGTGCTGTATGCGGTTGGCGGCACATCGGGGCTGTGGGCGGACACCTTTGCGCAGATGCTGGCGGGGCGGGTTGTGCTGGGCGTTGGGGTTGCGGGCACGATGACGCTGGGCATGGCCTGGGCGGCTGACCTGTGGCAAGGCCCTGCGCGGGCGCGGTTTCTGGGGATGCAGGGTGCGGCCATGTCAGCGGGGGGCATTGTGGTGATGCTGCTGGGCGGGGCGGCGGCATTGCTGCACTGGTGCGGGGCGTTTGCGGTTTACGGGCTGGTGCTGCCGGTTGCGGCCTTTGCGCTGATGACGCTGGCGCCGCATGCGCGCCGGATCAACGCCGCCCGCGCAATGCCTGCGCAGACCGCAGCCTCCGAGCCGTTTCCCTGGCGCGCCTTTGCGGTGGTGGGGCCGCTGGCCTTTGTGTTCATGACAACGTTCTATGTGATGCCCACGCGCCTGCCGTTCCTGATGGAGGGGTTGGGCATTTCAAACACGCTGGTGATTGGCGGCACGATGGCGCTGATGACGGTGGCATCGGTGCCGGGATCGTTGCTGTATGGCCGTATCCGGCAACGGGTCACGCCGATGGCGGTGTTTGCGGGCAGCTTTGTGCTGATGGGGCTGGGGTTGATGCTGGTGGCACAGGCCACGGGCATTGCCATGGTGATGGCCGGGGTTATTCTGGCGGGGATCGGTATGGGGCCGTCAATGCCAAACTACACCACCTATTTCATGGCACATGTGCCACCCAGCCTGCGCGGGCGGGCATCGGGCCTGTTGACCACGGCGTTTTTTGCCGGGCAGTTCGTATCGCCGCTGGCGACTGCGCCCTTGGTGGCCACATTCAGGCTGTCAGGTGCGTTTGCCGTGGTGGGGCTGATCGTGATGGGGCTTGGGCTGGCGATTGCAGTGGTGGGGCGGCCATTGGCCACCCCGATCGCGGTTTAGCCAGCGCGCGCGTCGGCCACGATCTGGCGCATCGCATCCAGTTCGACATAGCCGCGCAGCAGCGTGTCACCCAATACAAAGGTCGGCGTGCCGCTGATGTCCATGATCTGGCCAAGTGCATAATTCGCCTCGATCACCGCGCGCACCTCTGGCCCGGTCATCCGCGCAAGGATGGCTGCGGGATCATGGCCCAGATCGCTGGCCAGCTGGCCCAGCGTATCAGTGGTGGCATCGCTGCGCAGGGTGATCAGCGCATTATGCGCAGCCTTGTATGCATCGGCCCCGTGCAACTGCTGCACGGCAATGGCAAATTGCGACGACAGCAGGGATTCCTCGCCCAGGATCGGGAATTCCTTGATGATGTAGCGGATGTTGCCATCTGCGGTCACCAA
>JAYUZO010000168.1:0-7415 GCA_043751715.1 Rhodobacterales bacterium
ATAGTCTTCAATGACCTTGATTTCCGCCAGTTCCTTTTCGGCCAGTTCCAGCCGCCCGCCCTCTTCGTAGGCGCGCGCGCTTTCCTGCCGCTGTTTGACCATCTTGCCAAGGATCGCCAGAATATCAGGGTCGCCCACCTGTTCATCGCCGCCATCACCCCGGCTGGCAATGTCGCGGTCCTTGATCGCCGCATTCACCAGACGCAGCGTTGAAAGCCTGTCCGCCTCGCGCGCCTTCATTGCCTCTTTCAGCGCCGTTTGCAGCCGTTCGCGTAAGGACATTCACCGAAATCCCGATTGTTATCACCAAATTGCGACAATAGCCTGCCACGCGCGAAAGAACAACTGCCCTCGATTTCTGCAAGCCATTGAAATACATGCAAAACCCTTTTGGATGATACCCTTGACCCCCCCGCTTGTGGCCATTACACCCGGTCAGATTTTGCTGAACACAGGGGTCACATCATGCCAACCCGCGCCGATTTGCCCTTCAGGCCCACCGCCTGCCTTGCGCTTGCCGATGGCACCATCTTTTACGGCATGGGGTTTGGCGCACTGGGCAACACGGTGGCCGAACTTGTGTTCAACACCGCAATGACCGGCTATCAGGAAATCATGACCGACCCCAGCTATGCGGGCCAGGTCGTGACGTTTACCTTTCCCCATATCGGCAATGTCGGCGTGACGGCCGAGGATGATGAAACCACCACGCCGGTGGCCGCCGGTATGGTCGTGAAATGGGATCCGACCGCGCCGTCAAACTGGCGCGCCATGGGGGATCTGACGACTTGGTTGGCGGCCAAGGGCCGGATCGGCATTGGCGGGCTGGATACGCGGCGCCTGACCCGCGCCATCCGTCAGCAGGGCGCGCCGCATGTGGCACTTGCGCATGATCCGGATGGCCATTTTGATATTGCCGCACTGGTGGCGCAGGCCCGCGCCTGGAAGGGGTTGGTCGGGCTTGATCTGGCCCGCGATGTGACCTGCGCACAGTCCTACACATGGGATGAACAACGGTGGGCCTGGCCTGAGGGCCATGTGCGCCGCACGGGGCCGGGGTTTCGCGTGGTGGCAATTGATTATGGCGCCAAGCGCAACATCCTGCGCTGTCTCGCCTCAGCAGGCTGCGAGGTGACAGTGCTGCCCGCCACCGCCACCACCGAAGATGTCATGGCCCACAACCCCGAAGGCGTGTTCCTGTCAAACGGTCCGGGTGACCCGGCTGCGACGGGCACCTATGCCGTGCCCATGATCAAGGGGGTGCTGGCGGCGGATGTGCCGGTGTTCGGTATTTGCCTTGGCCACCAGATGCTGGCGCTGGCACTGGGTGCGCGCACGGTCAAGATGAACCACGGCCACCACGGCGCAAACCACCCGGTCAAGGATGTGACAACCGGCAAGGTTGAAATCACCTCGATGAACCACGGCTTTACCGTGGACAGTCAGACATTGCCCGCCGGTGTGACCGAAACGCATGTGTCGTTGTTTGATGGGTCAAACTGCGGCATTGCCGTGACCGGCAAGCCGGTGTTTTCCGTGCAATATCACCCCGAGGCAAGCCCCGGTCCGCAAGACAGCTATTACTTGTTCGAACGTTTTGCCCAAGCCATGAAAAGCCGCCGCGCCGCGTGACAGCGTTAAGGCGATCTTAACGCGCCGTTAACCCTGCGTGCGCCAAGCTATCATGGCGTGATGATGGCAGGGTTTGATGAAAACGTCGCAGATACGTCTGGTGGTGAACCGCCCCTCGGATAACCTGTTGGGGAACCCTCCAACGCCAACTGCATCACACCGCGTCATCACAACCGATCACAGCGCACTGTCTGGCCCCAGTGGTGAAGAGCTGCGCCTGTACGGGCCCCTTGGCAAATCCGTACCGCTTCCGCAGGTGAATGCTGCCCGGTTCAACCCCGACCCGCGCCTGCTGGATGAATTTACCCCCGCGCGTGTTCTGGCCGAAGGGGTGATGCCAATCCGCAAACTGGGCCAGACCCTGATGGTGGCGGTATCAGACGCAGCGCTTGTGCCGCGCCTGCCGCAATTGACCGGGCACACCGGCATGTTCCTGCCGCACTTTGCCCCCATGGCCATGCTTGAGGACAAGGTGCTGGCCCTGCGGGGTGCGGCCCTTGCCGAACAGGCCGAAACGCGGGTGCCCGTGCAGGAAAGCTGTCGGAACTGGTCGGTCAAACCGCATCTGCCGCTGTTGTGCGTGATCGCGGCCCTGATGGCCTTTGCCACCCTGACCGCCCCGCAGGCCGTTCTGATTGCCCTTGTTGCATGGGGGCTGTTCTGGATGGTCGCCTCATCTGCGCTGAAAATCCTTGTGCTGGCCACCACGCGCGCGCGCCCCCCTGCCCCCTCCGTTCCCGCCTCTGTTCCGCTGTATCTGCCCATTGTCACCGTCATCGTGGCGCTGTATCGCGAAGAGGGTATCGCCCACCGGCTGATCAAGCGCCTTGGCTGCATTGATTACCCACGCGACCGGCTTGATGTCATCCTGGCGGTTGAGGATGATGACCGTGTGACCCGCGCCGCCCTGCACACGGTAGACATTCCCGCGTGGATGCGCGTGGTGATCGTGCCCGAGGGCACGCTGCGCACCAAACCGCGCGCGCTGAACCATGCGCTGAACTTTGCCCGTGGCAGCATCATCGGTGTCTATGACGCCGAAGATGCCCCCGCCCCCATGCAGTTGCGCGATATGGTCGCGCGCTTTGCTGCAGCCCCGCCGCAGGTGGCCTGCCTGCAAGGCATTCTGGATTTTTATAACCCGCGCACCAACTGGCTGTCGCGCTGCTTTACCGTGGAATATGCCGCGTGGTTCCGCGTCATGCTGCCCGGTCTTGCCCGGCTTGGCCTTGTGCTGCCTTTGGGTGGCACCACGCTGTTCTTTCGCCGCGCCGCACTGGAATCCCTTGGCGGTTGGGATGCGCATAATGTGACCGAAGACGCCGATCTGGGCCTGCGACTGGCCCGGCACGGCTTTCGCACCGAACTTTTGGCCAGCGTGACCGAGGAAGAGGCGAACTGCCGCATCCTGCCATGGATCAGGCAGCGTTCCCGCTGGATCAAGGGCTATATGATGACTTGGGCCATCCACATGCGTGACCCGGCACTGCTGTTGCGCCAACTGGGCTGGGCGCGGTTTATTGGCGTGCAGGTGCTGTTTCTGGGGTCGATCAGCCAGGCGCTGCTGGTGCCGGTGATGTGGTCGCTATGGGCCTTTACGCTGGGCTTTGGCCACCCTGCCCTGAACATCGTCAACCCCGCGCTGTTTTTGCCCATCACCCTTGCCCTGTTGTGCATGGAGGGGGTCAGCATTGCCATCAATCTGTATGGCATGGCGCTGCGCGGCAAGGGCACCAAACTGCTGTGGGTTCTGTCGGCCTATTTCTATTTTCCGCTCGCCGCTTTTGCCGCCTACAAAGCGTTGTACGAAATGGTTGCCCATCCGTTTTATTGGGACAAAACCTCGCATGGGCATTTCGATCTGACATAAACCACCTGCGGATCAGGCACATCAGCCGATCAGGATCAGCACCCGGAGTATTCGAAAACTCCGACCCGACGTCTTAACAGAAATCGGCGCACGCCTCACCGCCCTGTCATACCCCGCCCATCACCGCGTGCGCAATTCGCCCGCATCCACCCGCAGCCGCGTCTCGAATGCCTTGGAGATATGCGTGCGCAATGCCTGATACGCCGCCTCAGGATCGCGTGCCTCAATCGCGGCGATGATCCGGTCATGTTCGGCCAGCCCCACCTCATCACGCCCCTCGGCCGCAAAGGATGTGGTCGCCATCAGCGCCATCGACCGGTGCACCAGATCAAGCTGCTGCACCAGAAACCGGTTATGGCTGGCCAGATGAATCTGCTTGTGAAACCGCTTGTTCGCCCGGCTTAACTCTTTGGGATCACCACCAATCAGCTTGCGGTCTTCCTCCACCATGCCGCGCAACACTCGCACTTCTTCATCCGTCGCCGCACGCGCTGCCAGCCGTGCCGCCAGCCCCTCCAATTCGGTCCGCACCGCGTACAGCTCTGCCAACTGGTTATGGTCCAGCGATGCCACAATCAGGCTGCGCCCATCCCGGCTAAGCATGCCTTGCGTTTCCAGCCGCTGCAGCGCCTCACGCACCGGCGTGCGCGACACGCCAAACCGGTCCGCCAGCTCTGATTCCACCAGCCGGTCACCGGGTTTGAAAAACCCTGCATCAATCGCCTCAAGGATCAGCGTATAGGCATCTTTTTGCACGAGTATCCGGCCCTTATGTCCATGTTGCCCAAAGGCTATCCGCCCGCCCCCTTGCAATCAACCCTCCCACGCCATTACACCGGAGCCATGCGCCAGCTTTTCAGTCACGTCCGCCATTGGGTCTTTGACCTCGACAATACCCTTTACCACCCCTCTGCCCGCCTTTTCGACCAGATCGAGGTCAGGATGACCGATTGGGTCATGCAGGCCCTTGGGGTTGACCGACCCGAGGCTGACCGCCTGCGCACGCATTACTGGCAGACGCATGGCACAACACTGGCAGGCCTGATGGCCGAACATGGTGTTGATCCACGCCCCTATCTGGTTGGTGTGCACGACATTTCCTTTGCACGCCTGCAACCCGATCCCGCCTTGGCCACAGCCATCACCGCCCTGCCCGGCCGCCGGATTGTTTACACCAACGGCTCTGCCCCCTATGCCCGCAATGTGCTGGCCGCGCGTGGTCTGACCCATGCCTTTCATGCCGTCTACGGGGTCGAGGATGCCGCCTTCCGCCCCAAACCAGACCGCGCCGCATTTGAGGCGATCTTTGCGACAGATGGCGTTGATCCCACCACCGCCGCCATGTTCGAAGACGAGCCCCGCAATCTGGCCGCCCCCCATGCCATGGGCATGCGCACCGTGCTGGTAGCCGAAGCCCCGCATGGTGCACCGCACATCCAGCACCACACCGGTGATCTGACCGCATTTCTGCAAGCCCTGATCTAGGCCAAAATGTCGCTTGGCGCGGCTGCATTCCCGCGCCATATCTGCCTCATGCAAACCGATATCTTCATTTCCGGTGGTGGTGTGGCTGGCCTGACGGCCGCCGCCGCCTTTGGCACCGCAGGGTTCAGCGTCACCATTGCCGAACCCCACACCCCCGTCACCGCCATTGAAGCCGAAGGCGCTGATCTGCGCACCACGGCCTTTCTGCAGCCCGCGCGCGATTTGCTGGCCGAGGCTGGCCTGTGGCCCGCCCTTGCCCCGTATGGCACGCCGTTGCAACTGATGCGCCTGATTGACGCCGGGGGTGATGCGCCCGAACCCCGCCTGACCCGCGATTTTGACGCCGCCGAACTGTCTGACGCGCCGTTTGGCTGGAACCTGCCGAACTGGCTGCTGCGGCGGGAAATGGTCGCCCATCTTGCCACCCTGCCCAATGTCACATTCAAGATCGGCCCTGCATTCGCCCGCATGACGACCCGCGAAACCGAAGCCATCATCACCCTGACCGACGCCACCCGCCTGCGTGCCCGCCTTGTGATCGCCGCCGATGGCCGCAATTCCGCGGTGCGGCAGGCCCTTGGCATTCCCGTCACCACCACACGCTACGGTCAAAAGGCCATCACCTTTGCCGTCACCCACCCCATTCCGCACGGACATATCTCAACCGAAGTGCACCGCACCGGCGGCCCCTTTACCCTTGTCCCGTTGCCGGATCGAGATGGCCTGCCCTGCTCGGCCGTGGTCTGGATGGAGACTGGCCCCAATGTTGCCACCCTCATGGCCTTGCCCGAGGCTGATTTTGCCGCCGCCGCCACCGAACGCTCCACCCATTGCATGGGCCCGCTGACCCTTGCCTCACGCCGCACCACTTGGCCCATCATCAGCCAGCTTGCAGCACAGCTGAGCGGCGAGCGCACCGCACTGATTGCCGAGGCTGCGCATGTGGTGCCGCCCATCGGCGCGCAAGGGCTGAACATGAGCCTTGCCGACATTGCCACGCTGCTGACCCTTGCCAAGGCCAGCCCTGCCACCCTTGGCGATCAGACCATGCTTGATGCCTACGCCCGCGCCCGCATGCCCGATCTGCGCCTGCGTGTCGCGGGGATTGATGCGCTGAACCGCGCGGCCATTGCCCAGACCCCACTGTTCCGCGATCTGCGCGCCGCAGGCCTGCGCGCCCTTACCGCCGCCGACCCCATCCGCAAAACACTGATGCGCACCGGGCTTGGCGTCAAATAGCCCTGCCTTGCGCTTTTGTTTTTGCACAAATACGCAACCCAATGCCCGCCTCACAAAACCCGGTCAACAACCTTGCGCAACCGCGCCACCGTGCCCGGCACATCTGCCAGCTTGTCCAACCCGAACAGGCCAATGCGGAAGGTCATGAACTCGGCCCCCTCACCCACCTGCAACGGCACGCCCGCCGCAATCTGCATGCCTTCGGCCATGAACTTGGCCCCCGATTTCACATCTGGATCGCTGGTATAGCTGACCACCACGCCGGGTGCCTGAAACCCTGTCGCCGCCACCGATGGCACCTGCTTTTCCGCCAGCATGCCCCGCACATCACGCCCCAACTGCCATTGCGCCGCCTTGGCCTGCGCAAACCCCATGGCTTGCGTTTCCCGCATTGCATCGCGGAAACCCACCAAGGCATCCGTCGGCATCGTGGCATGATAGGCATGCCCGCCGCCCTCATACGCCGCCATGATGCTGCGCCACTTCTTCAGATCCACGGCAAAGCTGTTTGATGTTGTCGACTCCAGCCGCTCCACCGCCCGCGGTGACATCATCACCAACCCCGCTGAAGGTGACGCCGACCAACCCTTTTGCGGCGCCGAAATCACCACATCCACGCCTGTCGCCTGCATATCCACCCAGACACAGCCCGACGCGATGCAATCCAGCACCAACAGCGCCCCCACCTCATGCGCCGCCGCAGCCACCTGCGCGATGTAATCATCCGGCAGGATCAGCCCGGCTGATGTCTCCACATGCGGCGCAAAAACCGCCTCGGGCCGCTTTTCGCGAATGGCCGCCACCACCTCGTCAATCGGCGGCGGCGCAAAGGGCGACCGCACCCCAGCATCCGCCTTGCGCGCCATCACCACCGTCACATCCTGCGCAAAGCGCCCCGCATCAAAAATCTGGCTCCAGCGATAGGAAAACCAGCCGTTGCGCACCACCAACACCGAGGCCTGCCCGAACTGCCGCGCCACCGCCTCCATCGCGTAAGACCCGCCGCCGGGGATCAAGGCCACTGCATCCGCCTGATACACCTCACGCAGCATGGATGAGATATCGTTCATAACCCCTTGGAATTTCTTGGACATGTGGTTCAGGCTGCGGTCGGTGAAAACGACCGAGAATTCATCCAGTCCGCCTTCGTCAACGTGGTCATGCAATGCGGGCATCGCGGCTTTCTCCT
>JAYUZO010000169.1:0-7925 GCA_043751715.1 Rhodobacterales bacterium
CTGGACTGGAAGGCATCCTACACCACGCAGTTCGTGAACAAGGGGGTCGGGCTTGACCTCAAGCCTGCCGAATAGGCCGTTGCCTGCAAGATCAACACGGGGGCCGCAACAGGCCCCCGTTTCCTTGGGAGCGCCATGACCGATCAGTCACACATGCCAGCCCTTGCCTTGGGAAACCGCCCGCAGCTGCTGCAGATGGCGGGCATTTCCAAGGTATTCAACGGCACTGTCACCGCCCTGAATGGCATGAACCTGACCCTGAATGAGGGGGATTTCCTGTCATTGCTTGGCCCGTCGGGCTGTGGCAAATCTACCGCCCTGCGGCTGATTGCCGGGCTGATGCGGCCCACCACGGGGCGGATCATTTGGAATGGTCAGCATGACCGGGGCGATATCGGCGTGGTGTTTCAGGAACCCACGCTGATGCCTTGGGCGACGGTGGCCAAAAATGTATGGCTGCCGTTTCGTTTGCGCGGGAAAAGTTTTGCCAGCGTGCAGGACCGGATCGCCACTGCGCTGAAACTGGTGGGGCTGGAGAATTTCCATGATGCTTACCCGCGTGAATTGTCGGGCGGCATGAAAATGCGCGTCAGCATCGCGCGGGCGTTTGTGACCAACCCGCGGCTGATTTTGATGGATGAACCCTTTGCCGCATTGGATGAAATCACGCGGCAAAAGCTGAATGATGATCTGCTGGCGTTAAAGTCGAAAATCGGCTGCACGGTGATATTCGTCACGCATTCGGTGTTTGAATCCGTGTTCCTGTCAGACCGGATTATTATCATGGCTGCGCGTCCGGGCCGCGTGGTGCAGGAATTGAATGTGGATGCGCCATACCCGCGCGACATGGCCTTTCGCACCTCGCCTGATTACGCCGCCCACACGCATGTCGTGTCAGATGCCCTGCGCCGCGCCATTGGAGAGCATGCCGATGACCATCTCTGAAACGCGCCCCGATGATCCCACTTATGATGCAGATGAGGCCCGCCGCGCCCGCAACCGCCGGATAGAGGCTGTGGCCCGCTGGGCGCTGCCGCTGGCGGTGGTGATCCTGACGCTGTTTGCGTGGAACTGGTTTTCCAACAGCACACAAACGCGCGGCATGATCTTTCCCGCCCCGCCACGGGTTTGGGCGCGGTTTCTGGCAGATTATCAGATGCTGTTCGGATCATTGCTGGTCACATTGAAAATCACCTTCATGGCGCTGGCGATTGCCATCATCGGCGGCGTGGCGCTTGCGGTGCTGTTCACCCAAAGCCGCTTTGCCGAACTGATCTTTTTTCCCTATGCCGTGGTGCTGCAGGTCACACCGATCGTATCCATCGCGCCCCTGATCTTTATCTATGTGCAGGATCCGCTGGCCCGCGTGCTGATCTGCGCATGGATCGTGGCGTTCTTTCCGATCCTGTCGAACACCACGCTGGGCCTGAAATCCACTGACAGCAACCTGCGTGATCTGTATGCCATTTACGGGGCCAGCTGGTGGCAGAACCTGCTGTTTTTGCAACTGCCATCCGCCATGCCCTATTTCCTTGGCGGGCTGCGCATTGCCGGGGGCCTTGCGCTGATCGGGGCCATCGTGGCCGAATATGTGGCGGGGATCAGCGGATCAGGGTCGGGCCTTGCGTTCCGGATATTGGAGGCCAGCTATCGCCTGAACTATCCGCGCATGTTTGCCGCCCTGATCATGATCGCCGTGGTTGGTGTCATCATCTTTGCCGCGACCACGTTCATCAGCTGGTTCTTCCTGCGCAAATGGCATGAATCCGCCCTGAGCCGCGAAACATGAGCGGGTTCCTGAACCTGCCCAAAGGGGCCGTGACGCTGGAAAATGTCACCGTGCCGGGGTGCCTGATCGGCGATCCTGCCTTGTTGACGCGCACCAACATCTCTATCGCGGGGGGGCGGATTGCGGGCGAACAGGCGATTGGCATTGATATGAAGGGGGCCATGGTGCTGCCCTGTTTTGTCGACATGCACACCCATATCGACAAAGGCCATATCTGGCCACGCAGCCCCAACCCCGATGGCACCTTCATGGGCGCGCTGACAGCGGTGCGCAGTGACAGCGCCGCGCGGTGGACGGCGGCCGATGTGCGCACCCGCGCCGAATTTTCACTGCGCACGGCCTATGCCCATGGCACCCGCGCGGTGCGCACCCATCTTGACAGTGCCGCCCCGCAAGATGCCATCAGCTGGCCGGTGTTTGATGCCATGCGCGCCGCATGGGAGGGCCGGATTGACCTGCAAGCCGCCTGCCTGATCGGGTGTGAGGGGTTTGATACCGACGGCCCCTTTGCCCGCACGGCCAAGCTGGTGGCGCAGTATGGCGGCGTGTTGGGCATGGTCACCTATCCCGTGCCCGATATCCCGGCGCGCCTGCGTGATTTTCTGAACATGGCGGCCAAGCTGGGGCTTTCTGCCGATTTCCATGTAGATGAAACGCTGGATACCCATTCCAACACCCTGCGCGAAATTGCGAATGCGGTGCTGGACACCGGGTTTGACGCGCCCGTGGTGGTGGGGCATTGCTGTTCGGTGTCCGCCATGGCCGAAGATCAGGCCAGAACAACGCTTGATCTGGTGGCGCGCGCCGGGCTGCACATGGTCAGCCTGCCGATGTGCAACCTGTATCTGCAGGACCGCGAACCCTTCCGCACCCCCCGCATGCGCGGCATCACGCTGGTGCATGAGGCCAAGGCGCGCGGGATCAACGTCAGCTTTGCCTCTGACAACACGCGCGATCCGTTTTATGCCTATGGCGATATGGATATGCTGGAGGTGCTGCGCGAGGCCACGCGCATTGGCCATCTGGATCATACCGGGCCAGATTGGGTGCAATCGGTGCTGGGGAACCCCGCCCGCGCCTGCGGGTTTGACGCGCCAAGCCTTGCCATCGGCGCTGTTGCCGATCTGGTGATCCTGAAAGCGCGGGATTGGTCCGAGGCGCTGTCGCGGCCCCAGTCAGACCGCATTGTACTGCGCGACGGGGTGCAGATTGATACGACCCTGCCCGACTATGCCGAACTTGACCATCTGATGGGAACGCCATGAATCTTGACGCCTGCAAAGCTGCCCTTTCGCATCTGGACATTGACGAAAACCCGGTGTCGGTAAAGGCGAAATCGCGCGATTTCTTCTGGTATTCGCCGGTGCTGAAGGCGCGGCTGGATCATGTGACAGCGGCCTTTGTTGTGGCGCCAAGGTCTGAGGCCGAGGTGATTGAGGTGCTGCGCGCAGCCTGTGCGCATGATGTGCCAGTCACCGTGCGGGGGGCGGGCACGGGGAATTATGGCCAAGCCATGCCATTGGCGGGGGGTATCATTCTGCATATGCGCCATATGGCGGCGGTCAAAGCGGTGCATCCGGGGCGCGTGGTGGTGGAACCGGGCTGTTTGCTGAAAGACGTGGATGCGGTGACGCGGGCATCGGGGCAGGAATTGCGCATGTTCTCCAGCACCTATGCCACCGCTACCATCGGCGGTTTCATCTCGGGCGGGTCGGGCGGTGTGGGGTCTTGCACTTGGGGCGTGCTGCGTGACCTTGGCAATATCATCCGCCTGCGTGTGGTGACGATGGAGGCAGACCCCCGCGTGCTGGAATTCACCGGTGAAGAATTGCACCGCGTCAGCCACGCCTATGGCACCAACGGCATCATTTCCGAATTGGAAATGCCGCTGGCCCCGGCCTATGACTGGGTGGAAATTTTTGTCACCCTGCCGGATTTCGACGCCGCCGTGGCCTATGCGGGCGCATTGGGCAACGAAGACGGCATCCTGAAAAAGCTGATCTCGGTCTATGAAGCCCCCATCGCGCAGGACTATTTTCAACGCGTCGCCCCGCATGTGCAGCCCGGTGACAACCTGATCGGCCTGATGATTGCACCGCATGCGATGGATGGGTTCCTGACCTTTACCGCCCGCTTTGCCGGGGCAACGGTGATTTACCGCAGCGATGAAACCCATTGGCCGCGCGAACCGGGCCCGGTGTTCGAATACGGCTGGAACCATACCACCCTGCGCGCGCTGAAGGTGGATGCGTCGATCACCTATCTGCAGGTGCGCTACCCGCCGGTGGATTACCCCGCCAAGATCGCCGCCATCCGCGCGGCATTTCCGGGCGAATTGATGCAACATCTGGAATGCATGCGCGAGAATGGCCGCATCATGTTTGCAGGGTTAACGCTGGTGCGGTTTTCCACCGAAGCACGGTTGAACGACATCATCCGCGCGCACGAAGATATGGGCTGCATGGTGTTCAACCCGCACCGCTACACGCTGGAGGAAGGCGGGCGGCAATCGGTGGATGACCGCCAGCTGAAATTCAAACGTGAGGCTGATCCGAAGGGCCTTTTGAACCCCGGCAAGATGATCGCATGGGATGATCCGAACTGGGCTTACACCCAGATGTATGCCTATCCGAAACTGCAGGCGGCGGAATGACAAGGCCGTTGCCATGACGCGCGTTATGGTGCTGTTTGCCCATCCCTGTGAGGAAAGCTTTTCATCGGCGCTTAAGACGGTGGTGGTAGACACCCTGACCAAACGCGGATGGGAGGTGGACCTGTGCGATCTGTATGCCGAAGGCTTTGATCCGGTGCTGACAGCACAGGAACGCCGCGATTACCAATCCATCCCCGCCAACTGCGCGCCGGTGCAGGGCTATGTGGACCGGCTGCGCGCCGCTGATGCGCTGGTGCTGGTGTTCCCGGTCTGGAACTTTGGCTTTCCCGCTATTCTGAAGGGCTATTTCGACCGCGTGTTCCTGCCCGGTGTCAGCTTTACGCTGGACGCGGGGCTTGTGGCCCCGGCGCTGACCCATATCCGCAAGATGGCGGCGATCACGACCTATGGCGCGACACGCTGGCGGGCGTGGCTTGCGGGCAACCCTCCGGCGCGTGTTGTCAAACGTGCCCTTTGGTTTGTCGCCCGACCTGATAAGATGCGCTATCTGGCCCTGCATGACATGAACCGTGTGACCGAGGCCGGGCGCCTGCGCTATCTTGCACAGGTGCAACGTGAGATGGAGCATTTGTAAATGCGCGCTCTTGTGGTGTATTGTCACCCGAAACCCGACAGTTTTAATGCCGCGATCAAAACGCTTGTCATGCAGAAACTGCAGGCAGCGGGGGCAGAGGTGCGCCTGCATGATCTGTACCGTGATGGCTTTCAACCCATTCTGACCACGCAGGAATGGGAAGGCTATCTGACCTGCCCGGATAACGCGGCGCCGGTGCAACGCCCGGTCGATGATCTGAAATGGTGCGACACGCTGATCTTTGTCTATCCCACATGGTGGTACGGCCTGCCCGCCATGCTGAAGGGCTGGCTTGACCGGGTGATGCTGCCCGATGTGGCGTTTCTTATGCCTGATGACACGCACCGCAACATCCGCCCCGGTCTGCGCCACATCACGCGGCTGGGCGTGTTTACCACCTGCGGTGCCAGCCGGTGGCTGACGGCGGTGATTGGTGCACCCGGCAAACGCACGCTGATGCGCGGCGTGGGGTATCTGTGCAAGCCCGGCAAGCGCAAGGTTTTCGCCGCGCATTACCTGATGGACAGTTCCACCGAGGCCAGCCGAAGGGTGCATCTGGTGCGGGTGGCCGCGAAAATGGACAAGCTGATGGGGCGGGCGGTGCCAGTGGCATTGCCTGACAGTTTGCAGGCCGAGGCCGCCGAATGACACGCCGCTTTGACTGGGCCGAATACCGCGCGCCTGAATTTGCAACCATCGACCCCGCGCGCACGATTGCCATTCTGCCGACAGCGGCGGTGGAACAGCATGGACCGCATTTACCTGTGGGCGTTGATCTGATGATTGCCGAGGCGATGCTGGCGCAGCTGCGCGCCGATTGCCCGGACAATCTGGATATCCGCATCCTGCCCATACAGGCGGTGGGCAAATCGAACGAACATCTGTGGGCGGCAGGCACGTTGACACTGGGGTGGGAGGCCGCACTGCAATCGTGGATCGAGATCGGCAAATCGGTGGCACGCGCAGGCGTGCGCAAGATTGTGATCATCAACAGCCATGGCGGCAACCTCGACCTGATCTCGATCCTGTCGCGCGAATTGCGCGTGCAGGCGGGAATGATTGCGGTCAAGGCGCAATGGGGCAGCTTTGGCGCCCCGGATGGTTTGTTTTCCGCGCAGGAAAACCGGTTCGGCATTCATGGTGGCGATGCCGAAACCAGCGTCATGCTGGCGCACCGGCCTGATCTGGTGGATATGACCCTGGCCCAGGATTTCCGCTCAACCGCTGAAACTGCCGCCATCCCGCCCACCGGCCCGGTCAGCCTGGGCTGGGTCAGCCGCGACCTGAACCCGGCAGGCGTGGTAGGTGAGGCACATCTGGCCACGCCCGAAAAGGGCCGCGCGCTGCTGCATCATTGCAGCGCCGGAATGATCGGCCTATTGCAGGATTTGCGTGATCTTCGATTGGATGGCTATGCCCCTATACCCGGCTGACATCGCCACCGCCGCCCATGCCGCCCACGCGCGCATCAAGGGGCTAGTCTATGAAACACCCTTGCTGCCGTCGCGCAACATTGGCGCGCGCACGGGCGTTGATCTGCATTTCAAGGCCGAGAATTTTCAACACACCGGATCGTTCAAACTGCGCGGGGCCACCAACAAACTGGCGCTGATGGGGCAGGGTGCTGCGGCCATCACCGCGTCATCCGGCAACCACGGCATTGCCTGCAGCCATGCGGCCACACGCACCGGCGCGCGCCTGACGGTGGTGTTGCCTGAAACGGTTTCGCCCGCCAAACTGGCGCGTATCCGGGCCTATGGCACTGATGTGGTCATCCATGGTGCAGATTCCGGTCTGGCCGAGGCGCATGCGCAAACCCTCGCCCATGACCGCGGCATCCCCTATATCTCACCTTACAACGATCCCGATATCATTGCTGGCCAAGGCACCGCTGGCGTTGAAATGCTGGCCCAGCACCCGCGCCTTGATGCTGTTTTTATCAGCCTTGGCGGGGGCGGGCTGGTCAGCGGCATTGCGTCCGTGCTGAGGGCGGCCCACCTTGCCATCACGGTCTATGGCGTTTCGGCCACGGCCTCTGCCGCCCTTGCCGCCGCCATCCGCACCGGTGCTGTGCACGACATTGCCCACCATGATACCCTTGCCGATGGCTGTGCTGGCGGCATGGACCATGATGCCATTACCCTGCCCATCGCAACCGCCGTGATTGACCACCTGATTGATTGCTCTGAACCTGAAATCGCAACGGCCCTGCGCGCCATGGCCCATGAGGAGAACCAGATCGTTGAAGGTGCTGCTGCACTTGCACTGGCAGGCTTTTTGCAGGTGGCCCATACGTTGCGTGGCAAATCGGTCGCCGTCATTATCTGTGGTGCCAACTATGACCCGGCCAGGATCATGCCGTTTCTGGCTTGATCACGCGGCTTCACCTGCGCATTCATCGGTCCACAAATATCCCATGGCGGGGCGGGGGGGTGTGAACCCCCCCGAACGTCCATGCCAGAAACCGCAACTACTAGCAAAATTGCCACCGTGCGCGCCGCCCGTCCTGGCATTTTCGGTGAATTGCGCGCCGCAAATCGCCGGATAATTACACTTTTCGAACAACGCCACCGATTTTGATTGGCGCCAACCAGGCCAGAAATCTTCGCTAACACCTTTGGTACGCCCGCAGGCCAGGTGGCCCTGCCTCCCGGTGGCACTGTGCTGGCAACCGGCACTCAAGTGTTGATCTGTCGCCCATGGTGCATGTTGCTGAGGCCATGGCGCTGGGCCGCCGCCTGCAATCAGAGGCCTTTTATGTCTGACGGTGACCGGTAATCCCCCCCGAAAGTAAGGGGCTGCAAAAGTAGAATTTTCTCGGCAAGATGAACGAGGAGATTTTGAATGAAGACAAGCAGATACACGGAAGCGCAGATCCTTGCGATCCT
>JAYUZO010000170.1:0-4255 GCA_043751715.1 Rhodobacterales bacterium
GGCGGCATGGGGGCCACGGCGTTTTCAGGCGATGCCAGCACCGCGCTGAACATGCTGATCCCCGAAACCGCCCGCGCCCCAGGCTTTAGTGACAGCGCCAGCACCTATGTGATGGGCAACACGGCGATGGACGCGCGCACCAAGGCCAAACTGCAAGGCTATGAAGGCGACGCCTGCCGCGAATGCGGCAACTACACTCTGGTCCGCAACGGCACCTGCATGAAGTGCAACACTTGTGGCGGCACGAGCGGGTGTAGCTGACACCTGCGTTCAGCCGAAAGGCAACCTGCAAAGGCGGCGCGGGTTCAACGCGCCGCCTTTTGCAATTTCATCTTTGCCCAAATATCCGCGCCGCAGGCCCCGATCAGCCAAGCGCGCTCCCGGCGGCTTACCCACACCCGTAGGTCGGGGTTCACCCCGACTCTGTGCCCAAGTCTCTCGGGTAGGCAGAACCTTGATCAAAAGGCATAACCCACGGGCATCCTTCACATCGCAAAACGACCCTTCAACTGACGCCCCCTCACACCACCTCATAGTCCACACACTCCAGCACCGGATATTCAGCCCCCATCGCCGCCCGGAACGCCGCGTCCGTCTCTGCCAGCAGCCCCGCTGGCACGGCCTTCCACGTGGCCCTGCTTTCCCAGCGGATCACCAGATTGACGCATTCAGGATCATCCGCCCGCACCCATACCTCTTTGCCCAGATACCCCGCGTTCTGTGCCAGCGCTGCCGTCCAGATGGCCGCGTCCTGCGCCAGATACCGCAGCTGATCCGCCACCGGCACCCGGAACTGCAACCATTCAATCACCATCAAAGCCCCCCTTGCAGCCACCCCGCCACAAGCCCAAACTAGGGCCAGCAGCAAAGGGGATCAACCATGCGCAGCGTCATGCTTTTTGGTGACAGTAACACCCACGGCACCCTGCCCGTGCCCGCCTTGGGGCAGGGCAGCCGCATGGACCTCGCCGCCCGCTGGACCACGCATTTTGCCGCCCACCTGCCGGGGTGGCAGGTGATTGCCGAAGGTCAGCCGGGCCGGACCACCGTGCATGATGACCCCATTGAAGGCGCGCACCGCAACGGCCTGACCATCTTGCCCGCCCTGCTGGAATCGCACGCGCCGCTTGACGTGGTCGTCATCATGCTTGGCACCAATGATCTGAAACCGCGTTTTGCCGTGCCCGTGGTGGATATCGCGCTTGGCCTTGAACGGCTGGTCGCCACCATCCGCACCTTCAGCCCATCGACGCAAGCTATGCTGGTTGCCCCGCCCCCGATCACCGAATCCGGCTGTCTGGCGGACATGTTCGGTGGCGGTACCGCAAAATCCGCCCGCCTGCCTGCTGAAATCGCCGCTGCAGCGGCCCGCACAGGCACCGCGTTTTTCGACGCTGGTCCGCATCTGACTGTATCACCGGTGGATGGCATTCATTACGCGCCGGGCGGCATGCCCGCCTTCGCCCTTGCCTTGGCGCAGGCGTTCCGTCACCATTTTGGTGATTGAACAGGGGGAACGGCAATGGCGCGGCTGGCAGGGAAGACGGCACTGGTCACGGCAGCAGGGCAGGGCATCGGGCGCGCATCAGCCCTTGCCATGCACCGCGAAGGCGCAAGGGTGATTGCAACCGATGTGAACCGCGCGGCACTGGCCGACCTTGCCGCCGCAGGGTTGGAAACGCGCCTGCTCGATGTGCTTGACCCGATGTCGGTGGCCGCCGCCGTGCAACCCGTGGACATCCTGTTCAACTGCGCAGGCTTTGTCGCCGCAGGCACGATTCTGGAGTGCGATGAAGACCAGTGGGATTTCAGCATCGGCCTGAACCTGACCGCCATGCACCGCATGTGCCGCGCGTTTCTGCCCGGTATGCTTGCCCAGGGGCAGGGGTCGATCATCAACATGGCCTCGGCTGTGGGGTCACTGATCGCTGCACCGAATCGCTATGTGTATGGTGTGACAAAGGCGGGCGTCATTGGCCTGACCAAGGCGATTGCCGCCGATTTCATCACCAAGGGCATTCGCTGCAACGCCATTTGCCCCGGTACCGTCGAAAGCCCCAGCCTTGATCAGCGTTTGCGCGCCACGGGTGATTATGATGCCGCCCGCCGCGCTTTCATTGCGCGCCAGCCCATAGGCCGCATCGGCCAGCCCGAGGAAATTGCAGCTTTGATCGTTTATCTGGCAAGCGACGAGTCCAGTTATACAACGGGCGTGGCACATGTCATTGATGGCGGCTGGACACTGACCTGACCAATACGACCAACCTCCACTGCGATTTGAAAGCGCTTTGGACTAGACTATTTGCAAATCTGCGCCGAAAACCCGTAGTCATTCAGGCGAATGTTTGCGATACCAGAAAGCGCTTTGACAGTTTGGGTGCGACGCTGCCCTGCAGCATTTGCGCTTGACCACCCGCACCGGGCGGGCCTTACTGACCAAAGCCAAACGCCACAACGAACGGACCCTCGCATTGACTGATCAAAGCATGACCCCGAACCTGTTGCAAAATGATGTGCTGCGTCACCTGACCTTTACGTTGGGCAAGGACGCTGACCACGCCAACACCTATGACTGGCGGATGGCGCTGTCATTTGCGATCAGAGACCGAATCGTGGGGCCATGGTTTGCCAGCACACGCAAGACCTGGGTGGATGATCACAAGCGGGTCTATTACCTGTCGATGGAATTCCTGATCGGCCGTATTCTTGAGGATGCGACGGTCAATCTGGGCCTGCGCGACATGGCCGAAAAGGTGATGGCCGACTTCGGGCAGGATTTCCGCGCCATTGTGGGCGATGAACCCGATGCCGCCCTTGGCAACGGTGGTCTGGGGCGGCTTGCCGCCTGTTTCATGGAAAGCATGGCCACGCTGGGCTGTCCGTCCTATGGCTATGGCATCCGCTATGAACATGGCCTGTTCCGCCAGCGGTTCGAAGGCGGCCAGCAGGCCGAAGCGCCCGAAGACTGGCTGAACCAGCAGCACCCGTGGGAATTTGAGCGCCCCGAATCCGCCTATACAATCGGTTTCAAAGGCGAAGTTGTTACCCGTGATGGGCGTGATGTGTGGGCACCGGGTGAAACCGTGCTGGCATCGGCCTATGATACGCCCGTTGTGGGCTGGCAGGGCAAATGGGCCAATACCCTGCGCCTGTGGGGGGCCAAGCCGACCACGATGTTTGATCTTGCCCGCTTTAACCGGGGTGATTACGCAGCAGCGGCGGAACCTGAAACACTGGCGCGCACGCTGTCGCGCGTGCTGTATCCCGATGATACCACCTATCAAGGCAAGGAATTGCGCCTGAAGCAGGAATTTTTCCTGACCTCTGCCGCGCTGCAAGATATTTTGCGCCGCTTCCTGTCAAACCACACCGATCTGCGCGCGTTGCCCAAACACGTCGCGATCCAGATGAATGATACGCACCCCGCCATTGCCGGGCCAGAACTGGTGCGCCTGCTGTCAGATGAACACGGGCTGACGTTTGATGACGCGTTGGAAACCGCGCGCGCCTGCCTTGGCTATACCAACCACACCCTGCTGCCCGAAGCGCTAGAGCGGTGGGCCACCTTTACCTTCGGCAACGTGCTGCCGCGCCACATGCAGATCGTTGAACGCATTGATAGCTGGCATCGCCGGGTCTATGCCTCGCGCCCGCATTATGTGGGCATCGTCAAGCATCACGAAGTACGCATGGGCGAGTTGGCCTTCATCATGGCACACAAGGTGAATGGCGTGTCGGCCCTGCATTCCGAACTGGTCAAAAAGAACCTGTTCCCCGAACTGGATAAGCTGCATCCCGGCCGCATCATCAACCAGACCAATGGCGTCACCCCGCGCCGCTGGCTCAAGATGTGCAACAAACCGCTGGCGGGCCTGATCACCGATACGATCGGTGCCGGGTGGGAGGCTGATCTTGATCGGCTCAAGGGGCTGGAAAAGCACGTTGAAGACAAGGGCTTTCGCGCTGATTTTCATGCCAAAAAGCGTGAAAACAAGGTGGCACTTGCACAATGGATTGCCCAGACCCAAGGCGTTGTCGTATCGCCCGACGCGCTGTTTGACGTGCAGATCAAACGCATCCACGAATACAAGCGCCAGCTGCTGAACATTCTGGAAACCATCGCCCACTGGCGCGCAATCCGGGCAAATCCGAACGGAAACTGGGTGCCACGCGTCAAGATTTTTGGCGGCAAGTCCGCGCCGGGCTATGCCGTAGCCAAGGAAATCATTCATCTTATCAATGATGTGGCGGCGGT
>JAYUZO010000171.1:0-5284 GCA_043751715.1 Rhodobacterales bacterium
CACATCCAGCGTGGCATGGCCCACCTGCCCACTGTCAAGTGCTGTCAGCAGTGCCGCATCATCAATGATCGCCCCGCGTCCGGGGTTCAGGATGACAGCCCCCCGTGGCAGCAGCGCCAGCGTTTCGGCATTCAGCAGGTCTTCGGTTTCGGGGGTTTTGGGCAGCAGGATCACCACGATCTGCGCGGTGCGCAGCGCCTGTGCCAACCCCGTTTGGCCGTGCAAACAGCCGTCCTTGGCCGTGCGACCCCACAGGATGACGGGAAAGTTCAGCGCGCGCAGTGCCGCCCCGCAGGCCGCCCCCAGGGCACCCGTGCCCAGCACTGCAACCGGGCGTTCACGCGCCAGTGGCGGGCAGGTCTGATCCCACAGATGATCCGGGTTCACGATATGGCGGTCCATGCCCAGATGGTGGCGCAGCACATGCCCCACTACCCATTCCACCATCCCTTCCGTCAAGGCCGGGTCCACCATGCGGCACAGCGGTTGGGTCAGCGTCGCATTGCCCACAACCCGCTCCACCCCCGCCCAAAGCGACAGCACCGCCTTGCAGCGCGTATAGGGCGTGAAATCCTGCAACGGGCTTGATGGTGCATAGATGATGTAATCCACCCCCGCCGGATCATCGCAGGTATCGCTCAGCGCAACCGCCAGCCCCGCATCCTGAAATGCCTGCCAAAGCGCGCCCTGGTATTCAGCCCACAGCGCCGCCCCCGCCGCAAAGTAAACCCTCACCACCATGCTGCCTGTCGTTTTCTCTTTGCGAAAATACTCAATTCCACATCCGCCACCCTTAGCGCAGCCTGTGAATATGCGCTGATTGCACCAATCCAAAGGCCACCATGATCACCAGCATGGCCGACCCGCCATAAGACAACAACGGCAGGGGAATGCCCACGACGGGCGCCATTCCCATGACCATTGACAGGTTCACCGCCAGATAGAAAAAGAAATTCGCCGCCACCCCCAGCACCAGCAGGCTGGAAAAGCGGTCCTTGTTTTGCAGCGCCGAGGCGACGCAGAACAGAATGATCAGGCCGTACAGCACCAGCAGCGAAAACGCCCCGATAAAGCCGAACTCTTCGGCCAGTGTCGTAAAGATGAAATCGGTATGCTTTTCAGGCAGGAAATTCAGCCGCGACTGCGTGCCCTGCATGAACCCCTTGCCTGTCCACCCCCCCGACCCAAGCGCAATCTTGGCCTGAATAATGTTGTAACCCGCCCCCAGCGGATCAGCCGTCGGGTCAAGAAACGTGTCGATCCGCCGGTACTGATAATCATGCAGAAACTGCCATGGCGTGCCGCGCAATGAAAACACCGCAAAGATCGCCCCCACCGCCATCAGCCCCACGGCGGCGAAATACCACAGGCTGACGCCCGCCAGAAAACACACCACCGCCCCCACCATCAGCAGCATCAAGGCCGTGCCAAGGTTGGGTTGCATCAGCACCAATGCTGTCGGGATCAGGATCATCACCACCGGAATGGCCACCCACAGGGGCCGCGATGTGCGCTTGGCATCCAGCCAGTCGTAATAGGCGGCCAGCATCATCACGAGGGTGAATTTCATCATCTCGGACGGTTGCAGGCGGATGAAGCCAAGATCAATCCACCGCTGCGCGCCCATGCCGATATCGCCAAAGAATTCGACCACCAAAAGCAGTGCAATCGACACAAGATAGGCCACCCCCGCCACGTTGCGCCAGAACCAGATCGGCACAAAGGCCACAAAGAACATCAGCACCACGCCAAGGGCAAAGCGGTTCATCTGGTCGCGCGCCCAGGGGTCAAGGTTGCCACCTGCCACCGAATACAGCATCAAAAAGCCCACGGCGGCCACGGCAAACACCACCAGCACAAGCGCCCAATTCACATGGAACACCTTGGAAAACCCGGTGGGCGCTGATTTGACGCGGTATTCCAGAAAACTCATGTCACGCCCTTGTCTTCATGCACGCGAAGGGGTGGGGGCCGCCCCAAGATCACGCAGGGGCAGCGCGTTCAGCAGGCTTTCCATCCGTCCGCGCTGATCCTTGGGATAGGCCTCCAAGGGTGGCATGCCGTCCGACATGGCCCGCAGAATGATATCGCGCGCAATGGGTGCGGCGGCAAGTGAACCGCCCCCGCCATGCTCTACCACCACCGACACCGCATATTTGGGCGCATCATAGGGCGCGTAGCCCACAAACAGCGCATGGTCGCGCCGTTCCCATGGCAACTGTTCGTTTGATACCACGCCCCGCGCCCGTTCGGCCGCGCTGATGTTGCGCACCTGACTGGTGCCGGTCTTGCCCGCCATCATCATGGTCTCATCCACGATGCGCGATGATTTCGCCGTGCCACGTGCGCCCATCGTCACCTCGCGCATGCCGTTCTGCACCGCCCCAAGCCAGGCCCGTTCAATGGCCAGGGCCGGATAATCCGGCACCGGCTGCAATTCACCGTCAATGGCCCGCACCAGCCGGGGTGCCACCGCCCGCCCCGTGGCAATCCGCGCCGTCATCACCGCCAGCTGCAAGGGCGAGGTCAGCACATAGCCCTGCCCGATGGATGCGTTGATCGTATCGCCAATGCGCCAGTCCTGTTGATAGCTGGCCTGTTTCCATGCCTTGTCGGGCATCGTGCCTTCGACAATGGCCGACATCGGCAGATCATGCCGCATGCCAAGGCCCAGTTGCCGGCCCATTTCGGCAATCTTGTCGATGCCGACTTTTTGCGCGATTTCATAGAAATACACATCGCAGCTTTCGGCAAGCGCGCGGTCCAGTGCCACCGACCCATGGCCGCCGCTTTTCCAGCAGTGAAAGCGCCGTCCGCCGTATTCAATGTATCCGGGGCAATAATGCGTGGTATCCGGCGTGGCCACCCCCGCCTCCAGCGCCGCCAATGCTGTGACCATCTTGAAGGTTGACCCCGGCGGATACACGCCTTGCACGGTCTTGTTGGCCAGCGGGCGGTGGTCATTGTCCAGCAGCGTTGAATAATCGCGCTGCGAAATGCCCCGCACGAACAGGTTCGGATCAAACGACGGCGATGATGCAATGGCCAGCACATCACCGGTGTTCACATCCATCACCACGGCCGCCGCCGATTCCGCACCCAGCCGGGCTTGGGCAAAGTTCTGCACATCGGCGTCAATCGTCAGCATCAGGTCAGCACCCGGCACACCGTCCACACGCTCCAGCTCGCGCATCACGCGGCCCACCGCGTTCACCTCGATCCGCTTGGTGCCCGCCGCCCCGCGCAGCACATCTTCCTGCCAGCGTTCCACGCCGATCTTGCCAATCTGGAATTTCGGGATGGTCAGGATCGGATCAGGGTTTTCGATCCCTTCCAGATCTTTTTCGCTGACCGGGCCAACATACCCCACCACATGCGAAAAATCGCCCAGCAGCGGATAGACGCGCGACAGGCCCACCTCGGGCTGAACGCCGGGCAGGGACGGCGCGTTCACCGCAACGCGGGCAAAATCTTCCCACGGCATCCGGTCCTTGACGATAATCGGCACAAACGGGCTGGACCTGTCAGCCTCGGCCTCGACCTTGGCCATCTCATCGGGCAGCAGCGGGATCACATGGGCCAGACGTGCCAGCACCGCCGGCACATCGCCTGCATCTTCGCGCGTGATGACCACGCGGTAGTTCTGTTCGTTGCCCGCAATCACCCTGCCCTTTCGATCCAGGATCAGCCCGCGTGCCGGTGGGATCAGCCGGATGTTGACGCGGTTTTCTTCGGCCAGCAGACGGAATTCATCGGCCTGATCCACCTGCATATACCGCATGCGCGCGCCCAGCACCGCCATGAACGCGGCCATCGACCCGCCCATGAACAGGCCCCGCCGCGTGATGGTGCGGGCGCTGTCTTCGCTGTCGCGTGCGGTCCGCCTCACAGGCGCCTCCCATAGCTGTCAACTTCGCCGGTTGCAGGCTTTCTGATATCCAGCACCGCTGAAAACAAGATCACAACCAACGGATAACACAGGCTTGACCAGATTGTCTGCAACAGCGCAAACGCAAAGCCCGGTTGCGGCATCAGCGATATGGCAAAGATCAGCCGGTACACCACCATCATCGCCAGCATCAGCCCCGCTGCCAGCAGCCATTCCACGGCAAAGCTTAACTCGCGCGTCAGCGCCGCACGCCCCCGCAGAAATTCTGTCGCCATCAGCATCAGCGCCGCCCACAGCCCCGGCGGGCGCATCAGGATCATGTCTTCGATCAGGAACACCACGGCAATCAGCACTGCTGGCAGGTAATCGGGCCTGCGCATGACCCAGGCCAGCGTCAGGCACATCAACAGATCAGGCCCCGGCCAGAACCGCGGTTCCCGCCCGAACAGGCCCAGCACCCAATTGGGCAGCGTGGACCATGGCCAGTTGTCAGATGGCGCACCCAACGGCAGCAGGCGAAAGAACAACAGCAGGGCCGCAAGCAGCACGAACAGCCCACGGTAATACCAGACCGATGTGCGAAAGTTCTCCCACATCACCGTCAGTCCGTGGGGGTTTCGGCAGCGCCGGGGGCGGGGGTGCCATCATCGGGGGCCGGGATGGTTTCCACGGTGCCCAGCACCGGTTCCGGCAGCGCAAACACCACCGGCGGGGCCACCAATGCGCCTGCATCGGTGATCGGTTCAATCGCGTGGCTGCGCAATACGCGCAGAAACTCCAGCCGGCCATAATCAGCCGACAGCCGCACGCGCAGCCGCCGGTCCGTGGCCAGCACCACCTCGCCCACCAGCAGATCGGCCGGGAACACCGCGCCATCACCCGATGTCACCACCCGGTCGCCGGGGCGCACCTCATCGACATCATCCAGAAATTCCAGCACCGGCAGGCCGGTATTATCACCCGACAGCAGGGCCTTTTGCCCCGATGGCTGCACCGTCACCGGAATGCGGCTGCTGGTATCGGTCAGCATGATCACCCGTGCCGTGCGTTCCCCCACGCCCGAGATGCGCCCCACCAGCCCGATCCCGTCCATGGCCGCCCAGCCATCAATGATCCCGTCACGCTTGCCCACGTTCAACAGCACCGATTGGCGAAAGGGGCTGCCGCTGTCGGCCATCACCACGCCTGTCACATGCGTCAGCCGTGGGTCCAGCCGCACCTGATTCAGGTCCAGAAGGCGTGCGTTTTCCTGCTCCAGCCGCAGGGCCGCCTCACGCCAGGCCCGCACCTGCTGCAATTCACGGCGCAGTTCCTGATTTTGTTCATAGATGCGCCCATAGCTTTGAAAGCTGTCGATCATGTCGGCCACTTTCGTCACCGGCGCCATCGCCCAGT
>JAYUZO010000172.1:0-12533 GCA_043751715.1 Rhodobacterales bacterium
GTGGAACGCGCGGCGGCGATCACGGCCCTGGGCAATGATTTCCGCCCGGCGGGTGAAATTCTGGATGAACGCGCCTTTGTCAACGGGCTGGTGGGGCTGATGGCGACGGGCGGGTCAACCAACCTGGTGCTGCACCTGCCCGCCATGGCGCATGCTGCGGGCATCATGCTGGACTTGCAGGATTTCGCCGATATCTCGGGCGTGGTGCCGCTGATGGCCAAGGTCTATCCCAACGGGCTGGCCGATGTGAACCATTTTCACGCGGCAGGCGGGCTTGGCTATATGATCGGTGAATTGCTGGCGGCGGGGCTGCTGCACCCGGACGTGAAAACCATCGCCGGTGACGGGCTGGCGCTTTATGCGCAGGAACCCAAACTGAAGGGCGGCAAACTGATATGGGAGCCGGGCACGGCGCACAGCCTGAACGAAAAAATCCTGCGCCCGGCCGCTGATCCCTTTGCCATCACAGGCGGCCTGACGCAGCTGTCAGGCAACCTTGGGCGCGGGGTGATCAAGGTGTCAGCCGTCGCACCCGAACGGCACGTGATTGAGGCACCGTGTCGGATATTCCACGATCAGGCTTCGGTAAAAGAGGCGTTCAAGCGGGGCGAATTTACCACCGATTGCGTGGTCGTGGTGCGGTTTCAGGGCCCGCAGGCCAATGGCATGCCCGAACTGCATTCGCTGACGCCCACGCTGACCGTGCTGCAGGACAGGGGCCTGCGCGTGGCGCTTGTCACCGATGGCCGCATGTCGGGTGCATCGGGCAAGGTGCCCGCTGCGATCCACGTCTCACCCGAGGCGGCCTGTGGCGGCCCGCTTGCGCGCCTGCGGGACGGTGATGTGATCCGGCTGGATGCAACCACCGGCACGCTGACAGTGCTGACCGAGGGTTTTGAGGCGCGCACGCCAGTGACGGTGGACCTGTCGGCCAACAGCTTTGGCATCGGGCGCGAACTGTTCGAGGTGTTCCGCCGCAATGCCGGACCTGCGACCAGTGGCGCGATGAGCCTGTAAGGACGCGCGCTTGTGACAAGAAAACTTTTATGCCTTCGGCGAGGATATTTTAACAAAGATGAAAGGATTGCCGGGTGACAACAACAGCACGGTACAGGCGGGGACGCCGATGACCGTCTAAGGTGAAAGGCGCCCTGTCTCCCCCATGCATATGGCCCGAGGCGGGGCGTCAGCCTTACCCTCCACCTGCGTATTCATCTTTGTAAAAATATCCTCGCCGAAGGCTTCCACATCTGCCAAAGGGCGCACAGCCCGCATGCATAGGAGCCGACCATGACCCCATCCGAACAATCCCGCGCCGCCGAGGCGATCTGCCGACTGGCCCCTGTTGTCCCCGTCCTCGTGATTGACGATCTGACCCATGCCAAGGCGTTGGCACAGGCGCTTGTGGCGGGTGGTCTGCCCGCACTGGAAGTGACGTTGCGCACGCCGGTCGCACTCGATGCGATCCGCATGATGGCCGAGGTGCCGGGGGGGGCTGTGGGTGCAGGCACGCTGCTGACGCCTGCCGATGTGAAGGCGGCCAAGGCGGCGGGGGCGACATTCGGGGTGTCTCCGGGGGCGACAGAGCGGATTCTGGACGCCTGCGCGGAATACGGCCTGCCCTTGTTGCCGGGGGCGGCCACTGCGAGCGAGATCATGGCGCTGTTGGAAAAGGGCTATACGGTGCAAAAGTTCTTTCCGGCCGAACAGGCGGGCGGGGCGGCTTATCTGAAATCTATCGGATCACCGATTCCGCAGGTGAAATTCTGCCCGACCGGCGGGATCAGCCTGAAAAACGCACGTGATTATCTGGGCCTGTCCAATATCCTGTGTGTGGGGGGCAGTTGGGTTGCCCCGAAAGATGCCATGGCGCGCGGCGACTGGGCCGCCATCACCACCCTTGCGCGCGAGGCGGCGGGCTTGCGCTGAATGCACAAACGCCTCCCTCCCCCCTTTGTGGGGGAGGGCTGGGGTGGGCGGGGTCAGCCCAGACGACCTGCGCGTCCGCCTTTGCGCGATGGCGGGGCTGCGGGCACCAACCCTTCGCGCAATGTGGCGGTCATCGGATGGTCTGGCACGGCGTAATGTGCCATCAGCAGGGTGGCCGCGGCAGGGATATCCGCGCCCACGGGCAGGCTTAGCGCCCAGTCCACAAAGATTGACCGGCATTCGCCCAGCGTGATGCCGTCGATTGCATAGCTTTCGCGGATCAGCCCCTTTGGGTCGGCCTTACTCAGTTCCATCCGCATCTTCCCCTGTTCCGACCAACCGGTCGATGATCCTTGCCGCCGCAGCCGTTGCTTCGCGCAAGGCCTGCACCAGCCCTGCCGCATCCGCTTGCCCCGTTTGGCGCAGCACAAAGGTTGTTGCCCCCTGCCCCAACCGCTCCGGTGCCGCTGATAGCAGCCGCAAGGCCGCTTGCGTCTGCCATAGCAGATGGTGCGCCACTGTCAGCGCCATTATATCCTGCGGCGGCACCATGCCACGCGCCCGCGCATCATCAAGCTGCGCTGCCGTCGCCCTGTGGGTGGAACCCGACATCAGCGCCAGCATCTGTGCCGTCAGATCAATATCAAGCAGCCGACCGGGGCCGGATTTTGCGTCCAGATCATGGCTGGCGGGCCGTGCGGCTGCCAGCCGCGCGCGCATTGCCGCCACATCGGGGCGCACCCGTGCAGCCTGCCCTTTGGCCGCCAGAAGCCCCGCGCGAAACACCTCAAAATCCGCAGCCAGCGCGCCGTCACCCGCCACCACCCGCGCGCGGGTCAGCGCCAGATGTTCCCATGTCCAGGCCTCGTCGCGCTGATAGCTTTGGAATCCGTCCCACCCTGTGGCCACCGGGCCCTGCCGCCCCGACGGGCGCAGGCGCATGTCCACCTCATACAGCCGCCCTTGGGCCATGGCGGCGGTCAGTGCTGTGACAAACCCCTGGGTCAGCCGCGCATAATAGGGCCGTGTAGCAAGCGGGCGGGGGCCATCAGACATCTCTACCCCGGTGGCATCATAGATCACGATCAGGTCCAGATCCGACCCTGCGTTCAGCGTGCCAGCCCCCAGGCTGCCCATGCCCAGCACCACGGCCCCGCGCCCCGGCACGGGCCCGTGTTTGCGCGCGAAATCGGCCAGAACGGCGGGCCAAAGCGCGCGCAAGGTGGCGCGGGCCAGATCGGCATATTCATGCGCTGCCTTGTGGGCATCAATCAGGCCGCGCAGATGATGCACACCGATACGGAAATGCCATTCCTTTTGCCACAGCCGCAGGGCCACCAATTGTGCTTCATAATCAGCGGCATCTGCGATGATCTTTGCAGATTGGATGAACAGCGCCGCCTCACCCGGCCAGTCGGAAAAGAAGCTGCCACCAATCACGCCATCCAACACGCGCGCATTGCGCGCCAGATAGCGTGCAAGTTCGGGGGCGGTGGCTGCGATATCAATGATCAGGTCGACCAGACTGGGGTTCGCCTCAAACAGCGCGAACAATTGCACACCGGCCGGCAGCCCTGCCAGAAAGCCATCAAGCGCCACCAACGCCTCATCAGGGTTGGTGGCCTGTTGCAGACGGCCCAGCAGCATGGGGCGCAGGCGCTGAAAGATGGATTGCGCACGGTCAGACCGCAAGGCGGGATAGCTGGACCAGCCTGCCACAATGGCCTTGGCGGAATCGGACAGGATGGGCGCGGGGGCGGGAGCGGCATCTGCAGGGGCAAAGAACCCTTCGGTCAGGGCATCAACGCGGCGCAGCCTGTCCAGCAGCCCTGCGCGAAAGGCCGCCTCATCCTGCCCCATGAAGGCTGCGATGCGGCTGATATTGTCGGCCCCGCCCGGCATGGCATGGGTTTGCGCATCATTCACCATTTGCAGGCGGTGTTCCAACGTGCGGTGGCAGCGGTAGGCCTGTGTCAGCGTTTCAGCCACATCCGGTGGCACCCAGCCTTTTTCGGCCAGCCGCGCAAGGCCGCCCGTTGTTGTGCGGTCACGCAGATCAGGATCGCGCCCACCGGCAATCAGCTGGCGAGTTTGCGTGAAAAACTCAATCTCGCGGATGCCGCCAAGACCCAGCTTCAGATCATGCCCTTCTACCGCAATGCTGTGCAGCCCGCGGTGATCACGGATGCGCAGGCGCATGTCATGGGCATCTTGAATTGCCGCAAAATCAAGGTGTTTGCGCCAGACAAACGGGACAAGGGTTTTCAGAAAGGCCTGACCGGCGGCCAGATCACCCGCACAGGGCCGCGCCTTGATATAGGCGGCGCGTTCCCATGTGCGGCCAACGCTTTCGTAATAGCTTTCGGCGGCGGCCATTGACAGGCAAACAGGTGTAACGCTGGCATCCGGGCGCAGGCGCAGGTCGGTGCGGAACACATAGCCCTGATCGGTGATATCTGACAGCAGCGCCGTCATCTTGCGCACCACACGGATGAACGCGGCGCGGGCGTCATCAGTGGCGCCGGGGTAACGGGTTTCGTCAAACAGGCAGATCAGGTCAATGTCGGATGAATAGTTCAGCTCGGCGGCACCCATCTTGCCCATGGCCAGCGCCACCATGCCAGCCCCGGTGGCGGCATCATCAGGGCTGGCCCCCGGCAGCTTGCCCCGGCGGATTTCATCGGCGACCAGCGTGGTGATGGCGGTGTGGGTGGCAAAATCGGCCACATCGGTCAGCGCGCCCGTCACCTGTTCAAGGCTCCAAAGGCCCGCCAGATCGGCAAGGGCAATATACAGTGCGGCGCGGCGTTTGATCTGGCGCAGGGCCGGGCCAAGGCTGGTGGGATCGGGCACCTGCAGCAGGCCGGGCATGACGCTGGCCATGTCCATGGTCAGCGCATTGCGCAGCCATGCGCCTTCACGCGCCATCAGCCCCGACAGATAGGGGCTGCAACTGGCCGTGGCCGCCAGCAGGCCACGCTGATCGGCGGGCAAATCGGCAAATGCGCGCGCGGTGTCGGCGGCAATGGCCGGATCATGGATCAGCGGGCCGGTGGTGATGGGCGTGAACTGCATGCGTCCAAGGTGACGCGGGTGTGCAAGATTGGCAAGGTGTGCCAACACACGCAGGGGCCTGCGCCGCACATGGCGGGCATAAGCAGGAATATGGCGCGTGGTTTCAAGGACTTGGCATGGCGTGCGCCACCTTATGTAAATTCTTTTAACATGGCGCTTGAAAGCGGGCCGGCCAACGCGCATCTTGCATCATGTGAAACGCATTCACATCCTATCCGCAACCGGGAGTTCGCCATGTACCAAGCCGATCCTTCACCACCCGCCTACACCCGTGGCGGCACTATCTTTCAGCGCACCGAAGACTGGCTTGATGATCGCGGCCGCAAGGCCTGGGTCATTGCCATGGTGCTTGGCTTTATCTTTTTCTGGCCGGTTGGCCTGGCTCTGCTGGCCTATATGATCTGGGGAAAACGCATGTTCACATCATCTTGCCGTTCGGAAGACCGCCACGGCGACCGGCACGCCCGCTGGGCCGCCAAGATTGACCGCAAATTTGCCATGGCCAGCCGCCGGGGTGAATACCGGATGGCCTTCGGTTCCAGCGGCAATGCGGCGTTTGATACCTATAAGGCCGATATGCTGCGCCGTCTGGAAGAAGAACAAACCGCGTTTGATGCATTTCTGCAGCGTTTGCGCGATGCCAAGGACAAATCGGAATTCGATGCCTTCATGGAAGACCGCGCGCGCAGTGCGGCACAACCGACCGAAGGCGATACGCCAAAGGGCGAATACTGACCTGATGATGGGGGTGCCGGGTGCGGCGCCCCCCTTTTCTTTGCAACAGAAGGGACGTGTCGTGACCACAATTTCCACAAACCTTGCGCCACAAAATGCCCATACCAATTCCAATGACCGCAGGCCGCATCTGGCCGTGCAGATCCTGGGCCTGCTGGCCTTCACCGGATTTGCCATCATCACAACCGTCATGGCCTTTGTCATGTTCTGGGCGGCGGGCGTGGTGCTGACGCTGGCGTTTATCTGGTTCGGGTTCCGCCCCCTTATGGGCCAGCGGCAGGGGCCAACGCTGGGGGCTGACCTTGGCCCGGCAATGACCACAGCGCCGCGCAGCAGCAACACCAGTTTTGATACCTACCGCGCAGATGTTTTGCGGCGGATGCAGGATGAACAGGTCTCGTTCGATGGGTTTCTGGGCCGCCTGCGCGATGCCAAGGATGCGCGCGAATTTGACGCCTTCATGGATGACCGCGCCCGCAGCACCCGCGATGCCGCAGCGGGTGACGTCACGGCAGATCAGCCAAAGCCCGGCGCATACTGACCGCGCGCCCGTTTCATGCGTTTCATGGGGGCCCTGCTGGCAACGGCGGGGCCTTTTACAGCGGGGCCTTTTACAGCGGTGCCTTTTCCACGGGTGCCTTTTTCATAGGCCCCCGTGAAAGTCGGCCCTTGGCGGAACCGCAATCGCGCGCTAACCTGCCCATGTACCCAAACATCTGACGGTTCATGCGCCACACCCTTCCGATTGCGCCCCAATTCTATGTGACGGCCCCGCAACCCTGCCCCTATCTGGACGGGCGGCTGGAGCGTAAACTTTTCACGGCCCTGCAGGGTGATCATGCGCAGCGCCTGAATGATACGCTGTCCAAACAGGGGTTCCGGCGCAGCCAGAATGTGCTGTACCGCCCGTCATGCGCGGAATGTTCAGCGTGTTTGTCGGCGCGGATCAGGGTGGCGGATTTCGCGCCATCACGCACGCATCGCAAACTGTCGCGCCGCAACGCAGACCTGATCCGCAACGCCAGCAGCCCCTGGGCCACCGAAGATCAGTTCGCGCTGTTCCGGCGGTATCTGGATGCACGCCATGCGGATGGTGGCATGGCGGATATGGATATCTTTGAATTTGCCGCGATGATCGAGGAAACGCCAGTGAAAAGCCGGGTGATCGAATATCTGCAGGGCGAAGGCGGGCCGCTGGCCGCCGTGTGCCTGACGGATGTGTTTGATGACGGCCTTAGCCTTGTGTACTCGTTTTACGATCCGGATATGGCGCTGCGCAGCCTTGGCACACATATCATTCTGGATCATGTGGCCATCGCGCGCGATGCGGGGCTGCCTTATGTCTACCTTGGCTACTGGGTGCCGGGCAGCCGCAAGATGGGCTACAAGGCGGGCTTTCCGGCGCTAGAAATTTACAAGGGCGGGCAGTGGCAGGCCTTGGGCGATCCGGCAGACCACCGGGCGGAACTGCACCCTCTTTCGGTCGACCCGATTGCCGAACAGGTGGCGCGGATCAACCTGCCCGACACCCGCGCGCCCGAAATCCGCGCTGGCGAAATGCCCGCTGTTCACGAATGATGCGGATTGCGACGCTTTCGGTGATTGTGCCCAGCTATGAGGCGGGCCTCGCATTTTATCTGGGTGTCATGGGCTTTGCGGTGACCGCTGATGTCGATCAAGGCCGCAAACGCTGGGTCACGGTGCAGCCACCGGGGGGTGGGGCACAGATCGTGCTGGCACGGGCGGATGATGCGGCGCAGGTGGCGGCGATTGGCACGCAAGGCGGCGGACGCGTCTGGCTGTTTCTGGAAACCGATGATTTCGCCGCTGATCATGCTCGGATGCTGGAAGCGGGTGTGACGTTCGAAGAGGTGCCCCGGCACGAACCGTATGGCACCGTAGCCATCTGGCGCGATCCGTTCGGCAATCGCTGGGATCTGATTCAGTACGCGCGATGACACCAGACCTGTCGGGGATTGGTGATATACAGCCGATCAACCCACTCATCCCATCCACGGTGATATCACCGCGTCAAACCTGATCCACACCACCAAAGGCCCCGCGCTGATCGACTGGGATGAGGCGCGCTGCGATCTGGCCTTCCTTGACCTCATCGCCATAAAACCCCGCAACCCAGCCGAAATCCGCGCCCATCTGGCGGGTGAAATCATCAGTGGCTGGACGGCAGAGCCGCTGTACGCACAGGCCTGCGCAAACCGCTTTGCACATCTCTAGACCCTTTCATCTGTCCTCAAATATCCTACGGGGGTGCGGGGGTGTGAAACCCCCGCTCCTGTCCGCAGTATCAGGCGATCACCGCGCCATCATCGCGCGTCACCGCGATCACCGCAGACCGTGGCAGCCCTTCCGCAGGGAACCCCGCGCCGGGGTGCTGGATGCCGACAAAGATCGTGCGGCGGTCGGATGATACGGTAAATCCCGTCACCTCGGCCCCGTTTGGCCCCGTCAGGAACCGCGCGATTTCACCTGTGACCGGGTCACCCACCAGCATCTGGTTGTTGCCCTGACCTGCGAAATCACCCTCGTTGCTGTCATCACCATCGGTCTGGATCCACAGCAGGCCGTTCTGATCAAACATCATCCCGTCGGGTGAGTTGAACATGTTGCCTGCCGTCACGTTGGATGACCCCGCATAGGCATCGCTATGCACCGACGGGTTGCCCGCCATCACATAAATATCCCAACCGAACGTGTCTGACGCGTGATCTTCATTCGCCGGATACCAGCGCACGATCTGACCGTATTCGTTTTCTGCCCGTGGGTTTGGCCCGCCGACCGGGGTTTCATCCCCGCCTGCATTGGGCTTGACCCCGCGGTTGGAGTTGTTGGTCAGCGCCACATAGGCCTCAATCGCCACCGGGTTCACCGCCACCCATTCCGGGCGGTCCATTGTGGTGGCCCCAACGGCGCTGCCAGCTTGGCGCGTGTGGATGGCAATCATGGCAGCGTCCATGCCCGTCGCCTCAGGTGTCAGGGCCAGCCACTGGCCCGTCATGTCATCGGCGAATTTGGCCACATACAGCTGGCCTTCGACCAGCAGGGTCGACGTATCACCACCCACCACATAGGCATCACGGCTGACCCAGCGATACAGGAATTCGCCGCGTTCATCATCGCCCAGATACACCACAACACGCCCGTCACGCGCCACAACCAAAGCCGCGTTTTCGTGCTTGAAGCGGCCCAAAGCGGTGTGTTTCACAGGCACGGATGCCGGATCGGCCGGGTTGATTTCCACGACATAGCCATGGCGGTTCGGCTCATGCGGCGTGGTCGCAATATCAAAACGCGCGTCAAACTTTTCATAGGCATAGCGGCCTTCAACACCCACGCCATAG
This sequence comes from Rhodobacterales bacterium, assembly GCA_043751715.1. Classification (GTDB taxonomy): domain Bacteria; phylum Pseudomonadota; class Alphaproteobacteria; order Rhodobacterales; family Rhodobacteraceae; genus JAAFHS01. Next base: position 9,099 of record JAYUZO010000172.1, read on the forward strand.
CGTTCAAACGCCGGATCAACGGCCAGATCGGCATTGGTTGACCCGAAATAGCCGTTAAAGTTTTCCTCGCAGGTAAGGTAAGTGCCCCATGGCGTGCGCCCTGCCCCGCAGTTGTTCATCGTGCCCAGCACCGTGGTGCCCGCAGGATCGGCCGCCGTTTTCAGCAGGTCATGCCCGGCAGCAGGCCCCGTGAATGCCATCGGCGTGTTGTGCGTGATGCGGCGGTTGAAGGGGCTGTCGATCACCACCTCCCAGCCCGCAGTGCCCTGCGCGACTTCCATCACCGACACGCCCTGCGCGTTCTGCACCAGCATCACGTCATCGGCGTTCTGCGGCATGCCTTCATCCGGGCGGCCCGGCAGGTTTACGTCAAGATTGGCATATTCATGGTTGACCGCAATCACCTGCCGCCCGCCGATGTTGAACATCTCCATCCCGTCGGTGTTTTCACCGAAGGCGCGCATCTGGCCTGCAGCCGTCACACCCGTGGCCGGATCAAAGGCCGGTGCATCGGAAAACAGCGGCTGGCCCCATTGCACCACGGGCTGCCAGGTATAGCCTTCGGGCACATGCACCGTGCTGTCGGTGGCAATACCGATCGGCGTGAACGCAAAGCGCGATGTGCTGGTCATGGCGCGCGCCGTGCCCGGCAGGCTGCCCATCACGGCTGCCGCCGACCCCATCGCCAGCACGCCCAGAAAACCACGGCGTGACATGGCGCGCGCAACCACGCGGTCAAAATCCTGCACCAGCGGGCGCGGGTTTTTCAGCTCGTCAAATTCATCAAAGGACAGGGCGTGGGTGGGCGTATCTTTCATCGCGTGCTCCATGGCTGGCAGACCACGGCGGGGAATGCCGCCGGGCATGTGGCGCGTATAAGGCGCCGATGTCTCAATCCGTTGACGGTTCTGTAACGCCTGCATGACAGGCGCGCCCGGCCTGCAACAATCCGCCGGGAAAAACCGGCGCGCCCCCTTGCAAACGCGCCGATCACCCCGATGTGAGGGGCAATACATAAAAACGGGGATGCAAAGTTGACCTATATTCTATTCGCAGTGGGGCTTGTGGCCCTGTTTTTCGGGGGTGAGTATCTGGTGAAAGGGGCATCGGCCGTGGCGCGGCGGTTCAACCTGTCGCCCATGCTGATCGGCCTGACCATTGTGGGCTTTGGCACATCAACGCCGGAACTTCTGGTGTCCTTGCAAGCGGCGATCAATGAACAGCCGGGCATTGCCATTGGCAATATCCTTGGGTCGAACATTGCCAACATCCTGCTGATTCTGGGCATTTCGGCGCTGATTGCCCCGCTGGTCATTCCGTTTGACCGGCTGCGCAACGATCTGTTCGTGATGGTCGGCGCATCGGTGCTGCTGGGCGGGCTGATGTGGGATGGCGGACTGTCGCGCATTGAAGGCATCGGCATGCTGGTGGCGATGATCGCCTACATCGCCTTTGCGATCTTTTCGGGCAGCGGGCATGAGGATGAAGACAACAGCCCGATGCCGCCACAGTGGCAATCATGGCTGATGATCGTGGGCGGGTTGGTGGTCCTGATGTTTGGCGCGCGCCTGCTGGTAGACAGTGCGGTGACCATCGCATCATCCTATGGCATTTCCGAAGCCATCATCGGGCTGACCATCGTGGCTGTCGGCACATCACTGCCGGAAATGGCCACATCGGTGATCGCCGCCATCCGGGGTCAGCGCGAAATTGCGGTGGGCAATGTGGTGGGGTCAAACATCTATAATATCCTTGGCATTTTGGGCGTCACCAGCATTGTCCACCCGATTGCCGGCGCTGAAATGGATGCACGCTTTTTATCGGCCGATATGCCGTGGGTGGTGGGCACTGCGATTGGGCTGGCCATCCTGGCCTTTGTGTTCAAGGGTGTGCCACGCGTTGTTGGCGTGGTTCTGTTGGCGGCATATGCGGCCTATGTCTGGCTGCTGATGACGCCCGCAGCGGTGGTTGCAGGCTGATGTGAACGCTTAGTTGCGCGCAGGCCACCCCTGCGCGCAATGATCGCAAAGAAATGTTGGCTTCTGCGACATTTTCGGCGTTGCAATTCCCATTGACGCGCCGCATACCCGCCCCTACTGTCTGCGGTGACAAGATGGAGCGGGTGATGCCCCTTATTCTAGACCTCGTAGGAGACACGCGCATGGGCCGGTAACGGTTGACCATACCAGGTTCCCATGCGCCCCCGAGTAAACTCCGGGGGCTTTTTGTTGTGCTGCGTAAATGGAGAAGGCGAAAGATGACAAAGGCGATGACCGGCGCAGAGATGGTGGTTCAGGTTCTGCGCGATCAGGGCGTGGACGTGGTGTTCGGTTATCCGGGCGGTGCCGTGCTGCCGATTTATGACGCGATTTTCCAGCAGAACGATATCCGGCATATCCTTGTGCGCCACGAACAGGGTGCCGTGCATATGGCCGAAGGCTATGCACGGTCCACGGGCAAGGTGGGCGTGGCTTTGGTCACCTCGGGCCCCGGTGCGACCAATGCGGTCACCGGGCTGACCGATGCACTGCTGGACAGTATCCCAATTCTGGTGATCTCGGGTCAGGTGCCCACCTTCATGATCGGCACGGATGGTTTTCAAGAGGCCGATACCGTGGGCATCACGCGGCCCTGTACCAAGCATAACTGGCTGGTCAAGGATACCGCCAAGCTGGCCGAAACCCTGCATCAGGCGTTTCATGTGGCCACCAAAGGCCGCCCCGGCCCGGTGCTGGTGGATATCCCCAAGGACGTGCAATTTGCCACGGCAGATTATGTCACGCGTGAGGCTGCGCGCACGGCGCATTACCAGCCCAAAACCGTTGGTGATGCCGATCAGATTGCACGTCTGGTCGACATGATGGAAACCGCCGAACGCCCGCTGTTTTACACCGGCGGCGGCGTGGTGAATTCAGGGCCAGAGGCCAGCCGCCTGTTGCGTGAACTGGTGGCGGCCACGGATTTTCCAATCACCAGCACGCTGATGGGGCTGGGGTCATATCCGGCATCGGGCAAGAACTGGCTGGGCATGCTGGGCATGCACGGGCTGTATGAAGCCAATCTGGCGATGCACGGCTGCGATCTGATGATCAACGTCGGCGCACGGTTTGATGACCGCATCACCGGGCGGATCAAGGATTTCAGCCCCGGTTCGCGCAAGGCGCATATCGATATCGACCCGTCATCCATTAACAAAGTCATCCATGTGGATGTGCCGATCGTGGGCGATGTGACCGAAGTTTTGCGCGAGGTGCTGCGCCAATGGAAGGCGCGGGGGTCGAAAACGGCGGACGTGCGGCAGTGGTGGGCCAAAATCAACGAATGGCGCAGCGTGATATGCCTGACCTACAAGAACTCGGCCACCGTGATCAAACCGCAATACGCGCTGGAACGGCTGGAAGCGCTGACCAAGGGCATGAACCGCTATATCACCAC
>JAYUZO010000173.1:0-2051 GCA_043751715.1 Rhodobacterales bacterium
TTGGCATGGGCCGGGCACTGGCCGAGGCCTATCCTGCGGCAAAAGCGGTGTTTGATGAGGTGGATGCGGCACTGGGCGAACATCTGTCCGCGCTGATCTGGGATGGTGACATTGCCGCGCTGACGCTGACGCAGAACGCGCAACCGGCCCTGATGGCCACGTCGATTGCGGCAATGCGGGCGATGGAATCCGAAGGGATCATGATTTCGGATGCGGCCTTTGTGGCGGGGCATTCGCTGGGGGAATATTCAGCACTGTGTGCTGTGGGCGCGTTGGATCTGTCGGATACGGCGCGGTTGCTGCGCACGCGGGGCCGCGCCATGCAAGAGGCGGTGCCCGTGGGGGTGGGGGCGATGGCGGCCCTGCTGGGGCTTGATTTCGCAACGGCGACCGAGGTTGCGGCAGAGGCGGCACAGGGTGAGGTGTGTCAGGCGGCCAATGATAATGACCCTGCGCAGGTGGTTGTATCAGGCCACAAGGCGGCGGTGGAACGTGCATTGGACATTGCCAAGGCGCGCGGCGCGAAACGCGCCATCCTGCTGCCGGTCAGCGCGCCGTTTCATTGCGCGTTGATGGGGCCTGCGGCGGCGGTGATGGCCGATGCATTGGCGGCTGTGGTGATTGCGGCACCCAAGGTACCTGTGGTGGTGAACGTTCGGGCCGAGGCGGTAACCGAACCGGACCGGATTCGTGCATTGCTGGTGGCGCAGGTGACGGGATCGGTGCGCTGGCGCGAATCCGTGCTGTGGATGGCGGGCGCGGGTGTGACGGACTTTTGGGAGGTCGGTGCAGGCAAGGCGCTGTCAGGCATGGTGCGGCGCATTGTCGAGGGGGCGGGAACACGGGCGATTGGCACGCCGGATGATGTGGTGGCGGCCAAGGGGTGACGGTTTTTCGACGAAAAATCATGGAGCGGGCCAAAGGCGTGTAACGGGCCAAGGACGATTTTACGGAGAAACATCAGGAACAGGGCGGAATTGATTTTTCGCCGAAAAATCGGGGGACAGCGGGTATGTTTGATCTGACAGGGAAAGCGGCACTGGTCACTGGGGCTTCGGGCGGCATTGGGGCTGCGATTGCGCGCGCCTTGCACGGGGCGGGCGCCGTGGTTGGCATATCGGGCACGCGGCTGGAACCGTTGCAGGTGTTGGCAGCGGGTCTGGGCGGGCGGGTGCATGTGCTGCCTTGTGATTTGTCTGATCCGGTTGCAGTGGACGCGCTGATGAAAGAGGCGATTGCCGCCATGGGTGCGGTCGATGTGCTTGTGAACAACGCAGGCATCACGCGTGACGGGTTGGCGATGCGCATGTCGGATGATGACTGGCAGGCGGTGATTGATGTGAACCTGACCGCAACGTTCCGGCTGTGCCGGGGTGCGATGCGCGGCATGATGAAGGCGCGGTGGGGGCGGATCATCAACATCTCATCCGTGGTGGGGGCTACGGGCAATGCGGGGCAGGCCAATTATGCGGCAAGCAAGGCGGGCATGATTGCGATGTCGAAAAGCATTGCAGCCGAGGTGGCAAGCCGGGGCATCACGGTCAACGCCGTATCGCCGGGTTTCATTGCGACACCGATGACGGACAAGCTGAATGACGACCAAAAGGCGCGCATTCTGGCCGATATTCCGACCGGGCAAATGGGAACGGCGGCTGATATTGCAGCGGCGGTGCTGTATCTGGCCAGCCCGGAGGCTGCTTATGTGACGGGGGCCACGTTGCACGTCAATGGTGGCATGCATATGGACTGAGGCGCGCTTACCTGCTGTTAAGGCCTGTCTGGCACAATCCCTTGGATAACCAGCATGGTGGGGACCAGATGGGTGAACAACGGGTATTCGACGGCACGTTTCTGCGGGCCAATCTGTATGGCGATGGGCCGAATGGGCTGTTTGTCAGTTTTGATCATTTCAGGCCGGATCGTGCGGGGTTTCCGCAGATGCTGCCGGTGCGAACGGCGCTTGATCTGGGCTATGCCAGCCTTGTGATCAGCACGGCCGCGAATGACTGGTTTCTGAACCCGGATTTGCCGCAGTTGCGGGCGGCCGTGGC
>JAYUZO010000174.1:0-4791 GCA_043751715.1 Rhodobacterales bacterium
GTCTGCCTGCGCAAGCTGCTGGAGGCCAAGGATTGCGCCGTGCGCGCGGCGGCGGCGGTGATCTGACATGCCCTATGCCAGCCAGCAGGACCTGATCGACCGCGCGGGCCTTGCCGTGATCCTGATGCTGACGGATCGCGGTGCGCAGCCTGCCGAGCAGATCGACGCGGCCATCATGGCGCGCGCGCTGGCCGATGCCGATGCGGTGATCAACGGCTATCTGGCGGCCAAATACACCTTGCCGCTGACGGCTGTGCCGGGGCTGATCCGCGATCTGGCGATCACCGTCACGCTGTACAAGCTGCACACGTCCGACCCCGAGGCCAAGGTCAAGGCGGATTATGACGCAGCCATGCGCCAGCTGCGCGATGTGGCCAGCGGCATGATCCGCCTGCCCGATGCCGCCGGGCTGGAACCTGCCACCCAGACGGGCAATGGCGTTATGACCAATGACCGCGAGCGCCCGTTCACGCCGGATAACCTGAAAGGGTTCATCTGATGATCGCCATCGCCCATATCATCGCGCGGCTGGCCGATCTGGCCCCATCATTGGCCCCAGCCGAACCCGTGGCCGATCTGGACACGCTGATGACAGCCAAGGTGCAGCCGCAGGGCAAGCCCCTGGCGCATGTGATGACCATGGGTCTGCGCGGCGGCGAGGTGCAATATCAGACCGGCGGTTTCATCCAGGGCGTGGAGGTGACCTTTGCGGTGATCCTGACCATTCCCACCCGCAATGATGCCAAAGGCGCGCGGGTCAGCGCCGATGTGCTGGGCCTGCAGCTGGAGGTTGCAGGGGCGCTGTGCGGCTGGGGGCCGGATGATGCGCCGGGCCAAGTGCGCATGACACGCGCGTTTATCGCCAGCCTGCGCGCCGGCGCGCTGGTCACCATTATCGAATTCGCCATCGGCGACCAATTGAGGATCATCCAATGACCAAATCGCCCAAAGCTGCTGCCCCTGATGCGCCCGTTGCACCCGCTGCACCCGCTGACCGCCAGCCGGTGACACAGATCGCCTGCCCGTTCGATCTGCCCCAACAGGGTGGCAGCTATACGCTGCAGCCCGGCAGCCGCACGCCAGAGCTGGTGCCCGAACCAGAACCTGCGCCAGAGGCAGAACCTGAAGCGGACGCTGCACCCGAAGGGGCTGTTAAAGCGGCCCTTGAACAGCTCTTGAAGGGGGCCTGACCATGGCGATTTTCATTCGATCAAGGATCCTGCTGATCAAGACCGAAACCGTCTATGGCACCGATTCCGTGCCGACGGGATCGCTGAACGCGGTGCTGGCCAAGGATGTGACGATCAGCACGATGGAAGGGCAGGATGTCGAGCGCGACCTTGACCTGCCTTACTTTGGCAATACCGGCAGCATCCCTGCCGATCTGCACCGCAAGATCAGTTTCAAGGTAGAGCTGGAGCCGTCGGGCACCGCAGGTACCGCACCCGCATGGGGGGCTGCCCTGCGCGCCTGTGGCATGTCGGAAACCAGTGTTGCGCTGACGTCAGTGACCTACGCTGCGGTCACTGATAACCCACAGTCCGCGACGATCTATTTCTGGGTCGGTAATACGCGCTACACCATGCCGGGGTCACGCGGCACGGTAAAGCTGATGTATTCCAAGCAGGGCATCCCCTATCTGGAATTCACCTTCACCGGCCTGTTTACGCTGCCCACGGAAGTTGCGCGCCCGATGCCTGTGACGCTGACGGGTTTCCGCGACCCCAAGATCGCCGCCGCACGCCATGTGCCAACCTTTACCCTGAATGGCGTGTCCACCCTGAAGCTGGCAGCGCTGTCGCTGGACATGGGCAAGGTGGTAGAGCCGCGCCTGCTGATCAACGCTGAGGAAATCCTGATCACCGACGGCCGCGAAAAGCTGGACCTGACGATCGAGGCCGAGGCGCTGAGCCTGATCAACCCGTTCCAGCTGGCCATGGATCAGACAAAGGTGCCACTGCAGTTCATCCACGGCACGGTTGCCGGGCGGCGCGCCACGCTGAACGTGCCGCTGTTGCAACTGGCGCGGCCCACATCGCTGGGCGAAAGCCAGGGGGTGGTCGAATGGCCGCTGTCGGGCATGCCGATCCCGAACGCAGGCAACGACCAGCTGACACTGGTTCTGACCTGACGCGCACACGCCTGCCCCACCCTTTGCCCCCCGAAAGGAACACCATGAGTTTCAAGGTTATCAAAACACCGGTTTTCATCACGACGGCCAAAATCGTGACACCAACCGAGGCTGAACCGGTGGTGCAGCATGTGCAGGTGAAATTTCAGTGGGTTGAAGATGGCGACAAACTTTCTGTTGATAAGTTGCTTGACTGCGCAGTTCTGGAACTTTTCGACTTGGTCGATGAGGCGGGCAATGCATTGGCCTTTGCCGATATCCGCTCAACCCTGCTGGTGATGCCGGAGATGCGGCTGGGGCTTTTTGAGGCCTACTACACGGCCTATGCCGAGGCGCGCGCAAAAAACTGACATGGGCGGGGCGAGCAGCGGTGGAGGGCGGATTGCAAAGCAGCGATAACATCGATGACGCCCGCGCCGATGCCCTGTTGATGGGCCTCGACCCCGCCCTGTTTGCGCTGGATGATGATGGTGACGGGATCTGGGCCCAGAACCTGCCGGTGGTGACCGCGTTCCTGAGCGTCAGCACGCAGTGGCGGGTTCTGGCGCAGGCGGATGGCAGCCTGCGTTACGTCGGGATGGATTATGCAGGTGTGCGCGCAGGGCTGCGGCAGGCCGGGCTGCGGCTGACGCCCGCAGACTGGTCTGATCTGCAGATCGTCGAGGCGGGAGCCTTGGGTGCCCTGAACCGCGCGCGGCCAGCATGACAGATTTCAATGTCGGCATCCTGATCAAGGCCAATGCGGCGCAGGCGAAGGCGGAGCTTGCCTCGGTTGCCGACCGGACCAAGGTGTTCGGCACACAGACCCGTGCTGCCGGTGTGGATGCACGCACGACGGCCACGGTGCTGACGGCCTATGAATTGCGGGTGAACGCCCTTGAGGCCCAGCTACGCCAGCTGATAGCGGCGCAGACCGAGGCTGCGGCCAAGGCAAAGGCGATGCCTCAAGCGTTCAATGGCGGCGCGCAATCCGTGGGCAACATGGCGGCCCAGTTCAACGACCTCACCGTGATGCTGGCGGCGGGGCAGAACCCGCTGCAGCTGGCCATCCAGCAAGGCACGCAGATCACGCAGGGCTTTGGTGGCCAAGGTGCGGCTGGGGCTGTGAAGCTGCTGAAGGACGGGTTCCTGCAGATGCTGAGCCCGGTCAACATCGTGACCATCGGCGTGATCGCACTGGGCGCTGCTGGTGTGCAGGCGTTCATGTCAATGGTATCCGGCGGTGAAGCGGCAGAGGACAAGCTGCGCACTGTCGCTGACGTCACGCGCGCTGTTGTTGAGTCGCTGGATGATATCGACGCATTCAACTTCAACACCATGCTCGGCGGGATGCGGATCGACGCCGAAGAGATCAAGGGGCAGTTCGACGATATTCTGTCAGTCATTCAGCAGGTGCAGCAGACCCGCCTGGACGGTGCGCTGCAGGACATGCGCGATCAGCTGGGGCTGGCCGAGAAGATTGCAGATTTCCAGAAGGAAAGCAGTCTGCTGGCGCAGATCGGGGCGGACGCACCGCAGTTTGAATTCATCGGTCTCGATTCGCTGAACGAAGCCAAGTTCGTGATGCAGGCGATCCGCGAGATCGAGGGCGAGACCAAGGAAGAAATCCTCGCATCGGTCGAGGCGACGGCAGAGAAGCTGTATCTGCGGGGCGTGCTGACAGCCGAAGTGCAGGCCTATCTGGCAACCGTGTCAGAAGAGCTGGGACTGAGTGATCTGATCGTCGGCAAGATCGAGCAACAGATCGAAGCCAGTGAGCGTGTGCGTGGAAGCGCAAGCGGCACTCTGGGCGTTCTGCTGCAAATCGCAGCCGTCAACATCAATGGCCCTTTTGCGCGCGCCGAAGTTGCTGCGAACCGGCTGTATGCCCGCGTGGGAGATGTGCTGGGCCGGATGATGCGGATGGCACAACAAGCCGCCGCAGTGGGTGGGGGCCGTGGTTTGGGGCCACAGGGGCCTGATCTGGACCCATATGGCTTTCGGGAGCAACTTGCTGCCGATGCGGCAAATGCAGACACTGGCGGCTCTTCAGGTGGCGGCGGCGGCGGCGGCGCTGCACGAGTTGAGCGGGATGCGGTGGCCGAGCTGATTGCAAAGCTGCGTGAGGAGGGGGCGATCCGGGCCGAGTTGGACCCGGTGGCCCAGCAGATGTTGCGGTACCGCGAGCAACTGTCCACCGCCACCGCCGCCGAGCGGGCCGAGGTTGAAGCGCTGATCAAGGTGCGCGAGCAGGAAAAGAGCATGGAAGTCCTGACTGACTACCTTGCGACCAACACGCTGGACCTGCTGAAAGGCATCACGCGCGGCGGTGATGCGGCGGCGGCATCCATGAAGAAATTTGCCAACAGCATTCTGGATGCGGCGATGCAGGCGCTGATCCTGGGCAAGGGGCCACTGGCCGATCTGCTGGGGATCAGCGGCAATATCTTTCAGGGTGGTGGCGGTGGCAAGGGCGGGGGCGGTGGCCTGCTGAGTGGCCTGCTGGGTGGCGTTGCAGCGCTTTTCGGTGGCGGCGGCAAAACCAAACTTGCGGCAGGCGTGGGCGCTGGTGGTGGCCTTAAGTTTGCCAATGGCGGCATGGTCTTTGGTGCGGGCGGCGGGCGTGATGACCGCGTGCCGCTTTGGGGTAGTGCCGGTGAGTTCATGGTCAACGCCCGGTC
>JAYUZO010000175.1:0-5857 GCA_043751715.1 Rhodobacterales bacterium
ATCAGGTATGGCACCGCCGTTTCCGGCCAGATCGTCAGGTCCGCCACCGGTTCGCGCGCCGTCAGGTCCAGCAGCCGGTCAAAGTTCAGGCGCGCCGCCGCCGCATCCCACTTCAGGTTCTGCGGAATGGCCGGCTGCACAAGGCGCACCGTCACATCGCGCGGCGGCCCGGTTGGCATGTCCAACCGGACATGCGCCACCGCAAAGGCCGCCATTGCCACCACCCCCACCACCGGCCCCGCCCAGCGATATGTCACCACCGGCACTGCCGCCACCAACACGGTCAAAAGGTTCAGCCCATTCACCCCGATCAGCGCCGACAGCTGCGCAAACGGTGTGTCCACCCACATATGCGCCACCATCGCCCAGGGAAACCCGGTGAAAACAAGCCCCCGCAGCGCCTCCGCCCCCGCCAGCCCTACCGCAAACCCCAACGCCCGGTGACCCGCCAACCCCGACAAGGCCCCCGCAAGTGCCCAGAACAGCGCCATCCCCGCCGCCATCAGCACCAGCGCAAACGGCGCCAACCAGCCATACACCTCAGGCTCCACCAGAAACGGCGAGATGATCCAGCTCAGCGACAGGCCGAAATGCCCCAGCCCCGCCGCCCATGCCAGCCACGCTGCCGCCCGCGCATCAGCGGCCCTGTGCACCTGCACCACCACCCCGACCAAGGCCACCATTGCCACCGGCCACAGGCCGAACGGGGCCTGCCCCAACGCCACGCCAAAACCCAGCGCACAGGCCAGCCCCGCACGCCGCCAGCCCGGAAAGCCCAGTGTCATTTCGCAGCGACAGATGCCGCCTGCGGCAACCGCACCCGCAACCGTTTCAACCGGCGCGGATCGGCATCCACAATCTCAAACTCCACACCCGATTCGTGGATGATCACCTCGCCAATCGCTGGCACCCGGCCCGTGCGCAAAAACACCAGCCCCCCCAGCGTGTCGATATCATCATCCTCATCCTCATCGTGCAGATCCATGCCGATGGCCGCCTCGAACGTTGCCAAGGGCGCCATGGATTGCACAAGGTATACCCCGGGCTTTTCCTCTTTCCACAGCACACCTTCGTCTTCGTCGTGTTCGTCCTCAATCTCACCGATCACCGTTTCGATCAGGTCTTCAATCGTCACCACGCCGTCCACACCGCCATATTCATCAATCACCAGCGCCATGTGGATGCGTTCTTTCTGCATCTTCTGCAGCAGCGCCCCCACCGGCATTGACGGTGCCGCAAACATGATCGGCCGCAGCAGTTTGCGCAGCGAAAACCGCGTGGTTGCCCCAAAGCCCTGCTGAATCGCCAGATCCTTGAACAGCAAAAACCCCTGCGGATGGTCCATCGTATCCTTGTAAACCGGCAGCCGCGAATAGCCGCTGTCCTTGAACACCGCCACCAGATCATCCAGCCCGATGGTCATCGGCACCGCCACAATCTCGGCCTTGGGGGTGGCCACATCATCCACCCGCAACCGCCGCAGGTTCAGGATATGCGGGGCCTCGGATGTGGCCGCCAGCGCCGGGGCCGGGGCCACGTCCATCACATCACTGGCCGCAGAGGGTGAAAAGGCGGACAGAATACGCCCGATGAACCCCCGTTGCGGAGGTTCGGATCCGTCATCTGGGTTTGCATCCGCAGTTGCGGGTAACCCGTCGTTACTACTGCCCATTGGTCCTTTGTCCGACAAACCCACGGTCACACCGCGTGCCACCCTAGTATGGATCACGAACCCCCAAGGTTGCAAGTATCCGCACCTCGGTTTGCTCCATCAGCGTGGCATCGGCGTCATCAATATGGTCAAAGCCCAGCAAATGCAGTGTGGCATGCACCACAAGATGCGTCACATGATCGCCCATCGCCTTGCCCTGATCCGCCGCTTCGTGCGCACAGGTTTCCCACGCAATGGCAATATCGCCCAACTCTTCGGGATCGTTGGCATCACCTTTGGGCAGATCCGGGATGTCACCGCCGCCAACACCGCGTTCCTCTGATGGCCATGACAACACGTTGGTTGGCACAGACTTGCCCCGGAAATCCGCGTTCAACGTCGCAATGCGCGCATCATCGCAGGCCATCAGCGCAATGGCGAAATGATCGGGGGCCATGTCCAGCGCCACAAGTGCCGCCCGCCCCGCCGCTTCCGCCACAGGCTCCAGCCCAAAGCCAGCCCAGCGGACGTCCTCGATAATGCAATCAACCAGTGCCATCCCTGCGACCTAACCGGAAAAGATCAGGGCCGCCACCGGCGGCCCCAAAAATCTTATAAAGATTTTTGCCAAGAGTTTTCTGAAAACTCTTGGTCCCGGCGTCAACGTTATGCCTCGTCTGCCTCGTAGGCCTCGATGATCCGCCCTACCAGCGGGTGACGCACCACATCGCGTGAGGTGAAATAGTTGAACGACACCCCCTTCACCCCCTTGATGATGCGTTCGGCATCCGCCAGCCCGCTTGGCGTGCCGCGCGGCAAATCCACCTGCGTGCGATCCCCCGTAATCACCATGCGTGACCCTTCGCCAAGGCGCGTCAGGAACATTTTCATCTGCATCGTCGTGGCATTCTGCGCCTCATCCAGCACCACAAACGCGTTTGAAAGCGTCCGGCCCCGCATAAAGGCCAGCGGCGCAATCTCGATCCGCTTTTCCGCCAGCAGTTTTTCTACCTGTTTTGCCGGCAGAAAATCATTCAGCGCGTCATACAGCGGCTGCATGTACGGATCGACCTTCTCCTTCAGGTCACCCGGCAGAAACCCCAGGCGTTCACCCGCCTCAACCGCCGGGCGCGACAGGATGATCTTTTCCACCGCCCCTGTGATCAGCAACGTCACCCCCACCGCCACCGCAAGGTAGGTTTTCCCCGTGCCCGCAGGCCCGATGCCAAAGCCCAGCTCATGGCTGAACAGGTTCGCCACATAGGCCTTTTGCGCCTCGGTCCGCGGCTCAATCGCCTTTTTGCGGGTGCGCAGTTCGGTCGGCCCGCCGTGGAACATCTCGATCTGTTCGCCGTCCGCCCGCATCACATCCGGCATCGGCCGCCCCAACCTGATGGCCCCGTCAATATCACCTGCCACCACCGAACGCCCACTTTCCAGCCGCGCATACAGGCCCCGCAGCACCGCCGCCGCCTGATCGCGCGCATGTTTGTCCCCGATCACCGCCAGCCGGTTGCCCCGTCGCAGGATATGCACACCCATCTGGTGTTCCACCTGTGCCAGGTTGCGGTCAAATTCACCGCACAGATCAATCAGCAATCTGTTGTCCGGGAATTCCAGCAATGTTTCCACGATGTCTTCGGCTTTCGGGGGGGTCAGCGCGCTGATGCCCAAAGGAGGCTCCTTTTTAGTACAGGGTTACGTTATGATAAGGTGTGGCTGCCATCGCGGTCTGGCAAGTATTTTGCACCGGATTCCAGACAGGATCGCGCAGATTTGTGCCAGTTGCGTGACAAATGCCCATCAGGTCAGCACAAACAAAAAGGGCCGCACCATCCGGCGCGGCCCCTTCTTGATTGCGGGTGACGATTGTCACTGGTTGACCACCGTCCGGATGCCCGGTCCGGACACCCGGTCCCGAATACCTTCTGACCCGGTTTGATAGTTGCGCAGCACCGTGCCCGGCGGATAGGCGCTGTTGCAGACCGGCAGCCCCGACACCGGGTCAAACCGCCGGCCCGAATACCCCTCCAGACCATCATCCAGAATCCAGCCCTGACACCCATCCGGATCATAGGCAATTGCGGCGCCACCATTGGTCAGCACCCCGGTGTCCCCGCCCTGATCCTGCCCCGTCGCAATGATCGATTCCGCACCGCGATAGCGCTCGGCACCCTCAAATGTTTCCGTAATGCAGCCAGACAGCGCAAATCCGGTTGCCAGCAAGGCGGTGATTTTCATCATGTTCATCATCCCACCCCTAATACGAGTAACAAACGACTTCGACGCGGCGGTTGCGCGCCATGCCGTCTGCCGAATTGTTGGACGCGATTGGTTGCCGTTCGCCGTACCCGATTTCGCGCTGCACCACTGCGCCAACCGACCGGGCTACACCCGCCACCGCCGCCGCACGCCGGTCCGACAGGCGGATATTGTATTCGTCAGATGCCCGGCTGTCGGTGTGGCCGTAAATCGCATAACCGAACGCGCCTGCACCTTGAAAGAACTGTTGCAGCCGTGCTTGCCCGCTGGCTGTCAGGCGCGCACTGTCGGTGTGGAACATCGTATCCGTGTTCTCGGACAGGCAGGTGTTCTTGCGCAAACACACAGGCCGCCCCGTTTCGGGGTTTACCCGGTCCAGCATGTAGCCTTCCAAACCGCCGTCCGCCCACCAATGCTGGCAACCGTCATCGTCAATCCACAGACCCCATTCGATCTGGCCCGTCACCTCGGGTGCGCTTTGCGCCACAGCGGAGGTAACCGAACCCAAACCCACTGCAACGGCAACGCCGCACGCCAATATCCGGACCGCTTTGCTTACACTTTGCACAGCCGCCGCTCCCCTGAAATTAATTCAATTGCGGCAGAGTTTTGCCGTCACGCCCCAGTGATGTAAAGCAAAATCTATGGGTTTGCGCAGCGCTTCTTACTATCTGTTGCGTTATCCACAGCTAATTGCGGCAAAACCATGGCCAGTGTTTCCGCCGCGTCAACAGCCAGCCATCACCGGATTCGGACGCCCGCCAAAGAGTTGGTCACCGTCGCCGTAATCCGCACACGCACCAGTTCGCCCACGCGCCCCGCCGCGTCATCCACATGCACCGCGTGCAGATGGTCAGACTTGCCCACCATCTGGCCCGCCTTGCGCCCGGCCTTTTCGTACAGCACACCCACCTCGCGCCCTACCATCGCCGCCTGTGCTGCGTATTGCTGCCCGCTCAGCAGCGCCTGCAACTGCTGCAACCGTGTGTCCGCCACATCATCCGGCACCGGGGCCTTTTCCGCCGCAGGCGTGCCAGGCCGCGCCGAATATTTGAAACTGTAGGCCATCCCGTAACCCACCCGCTCCACCAGATCGACCGTTTGCGCAAAATCCGCGTCCGTCTCGCCCGGAAAGCCCACGATGAAATCCGATGTCAGCAGGATATCCGGCCGCACCGCCCGGAACCGGTCAATCAGGCGCATGTAATCATCCCGCGTATGCTTGCGGTTCATCGCGCGCAAAA
Organism: Rhodobacterales bacterium; assembly: GCA_043751715.1. Lineage (GTDB taxonomy): Bacteria > Pseudomonadota > Alphaproteobacteria > Rhodobacterales > Rhodobacteraceae > JAAFHS01. The sequence goes on from JAYUZO010000175.1 coordinate 5,158, forward strand.
TGCGGTCAGACCCCGATTGCACCGGCAGATGCAGATACGGCATCAGTTGCGGCACATCGCCATGGGCGGCAATCAGATCATCGGCCATGTCATTGGGGTGGCTGGTCATATAGCGAATGCGCAGCACATCCGGCACATCGGCCAGCGCCCGGATCAGCCGCGCCAGCGTCCAGCCATCGCCGTGATAGGCGTTCACGTTCTGCCCCAGCAGCGTGATATCCCGCGCCCCCCGCGCCACCAGCGCGCGTGCCTCGGCCAGCAAACGCTCTGGTGGGCGGCTCACCTCGGACCCCCGCGTATACGGCACCACACAAAACGCGCAAAACTTGTCGCAGCCCTCCTGCACCGTCAGAAACGCCGTCGGCCCACTGGCCCCGCGCCCCTGCGGCAGATGGTCAAATTTATCCTCCACCGGGAAATCCGTGTCCACCACTTGGCCCTTTGCCCGCAGCATCTCTGGCAAACGGTGGTAGCTTTGCGGCCCCACCACCACGTCCACCTGCGGTGCCCGGCGCAGAATTTCTGCACCCTCCGCCTGCGCCACACAGCCCGCCACCGTGATCTTCATGCCCGGCTTTGCCGCTTTCAGGGGCCGCAACCGCCCCAGATCGGAAAACAGCTTTTCCGACGCCTTTTCCCGGATGTGGCAGGTGTTGATCAGCACCATATCCGCATCATCAGCCCGGTCCGTCGTGACATA
>JAYUZO010000176.1:0-8919 GCA_043751715.1 Rhodobacterales bacterium
CCAAACGGGCTGACCACATCACGCAGCAAGGGGGCCGCCGCATCCTTGGCCGAAAGCACAGGCTCCGTCACCCCCCAGTCAATGCCGATATCCGGATCATCCCACCGCACCGCGCCATCGCAATCAGGCGCGTAAACATCGGAGCATTTGTACTGCACCTCGGTCTCCGCCATCCGCGTGACAAACCCGTGCAAAAACCCCTTGGGCACCAGCAATTGCCGCCCGTTTTCAGCTGTCAGGTCCACCCCCACCCATTTGCCAAACGTCGCAGACCCGCTGCGGAAATCCACCGCCACATCAAAGATCGCACCCCGCGTGCAGCGCACAAGTTTATCCTGCGCATGTGGCGGGCGTTGGTAGTGCAGCCCGCGCAACGTGCCCACCTCGGCTGACAGCGAATGATTGTCCTGCACGACATCCAGCGCCAAGCCCGCAGCCGCCATCCGCCCCGCATTCCAGGTTTCACAAAACCACCCGCGCGCATCGCCAAAGCGTTGCGGCGTCAGGATCATCACACCGTCCAAAGCCGTAGGTTCAACCTGCATACCGCACCCATTTCCTTGCCCCGCGCATAGCGCAGGATCATGGCCAAAAACAGACGGAATCCGGGTCAGACAAACAGCGCCGCCAACACCCCGCCATGCCACCAGATTGCCGTCAGCATCACCACCGCCACGCACGCACCCATCACCAGATCATGCACCCCGTCCCACGCCCCGTGCCTGCGCGCCAGCCCCACGATCAGCGCGTGTGACACCACCAGTGCCACCCCCTGCGCCAGCAGCGCACCGCCCAGCCCGCTCCAGTGCATGCCACCAATCAGCGCCACCGTTTGCAACGCCGCCTTGGCCGCAATCACCGCGAAATACCCGCGCGCATTGCCCGCAGCCAGTGCCGACTGGTCATAGGTCATCCCCGCCACCACCACCATCTGCACCAAGGCCACTGCCACCACCACCGCCCCCGCCGCAGTGTAGCGGTCATCATACATCAGCTGCACCAAGGCCACACCGCCAAACGCCAACAGCGCCAGCAACCCCAGCAACCCTGCCGATATCCCGTACCGCAGCCGCGCCATCTTTTGTGCATTTATGTGCGACGCGGCAGGCGGATGCTCGCGGTACAGCGGCAACAGAACACGCCCCGTCACCGCCCCGCCCATCAAAATCGGAAACGACCCAAGGAAATAGCCGATGTTATACAGGCCCAATTCCTGCAGGCTCAGATAGGCCCCGAAAATCGCCTTGTCGCCCTGCGCCAGCAAAAACCCGCAGGCCGTTGACAGAAATATCCACTTGCCGAAATGGATCAGCGCCCACGCCGCAGCAGGCTCCCATTGCCAGCGGTTTGGCGGCCCCGGCAGCAGCGCCCATGTCAGCGCCAGCTTGGCCACAGCCCCGGTCACCGCGCCAATCACCAGCGCCCAGACCGATTGCAACAGCCACGCCAGACCCACCATCGCCACAATGCCAACAATCTGCGCCACCAGATCCAGCGCCACCACCCGCCCCAGTGCCAGATGCCGGTTTGCCGTATCAATCCGCGTCGGGTTGAACCCGGCAATCAGCAGGCTCAGCCCCGCGACCGGCAACAGCTGCGCCAGTTCCGGTGCCGCGTAAAACTGCGCCAGCGGCCAGGCCACAGCACATGACAGCCCCCACAGCAGCCCGCCGCGCACCACATTGATCGTCCAGGCCGTGTTCAGAAACGCCGGGTCATCGCCCCGCGCATTCTGGCTGATCGCAGGGCCGATCCCGACGTCCGAAAACATCGCCAGCCCCACCAGAAACACCGTCACCAGCGCCATCACCCCGAACGCCTCCGGGAACAGCAGCCGCGCCAGAATCAGGTTGGCCGCCAGCCGCGCAGCCTGCGCCACACCATACGCCCCCGCCGTCAGTGCCCCCCCGCGCAAGGCACGCCCGAAAAGCCCCTCAGAGGTGATATTTGCCGCCATAGCGCGACCCTTAGGTCACGCCCCACGCCCCGTCAATCAGCCCGCCGCGCAAAGCCTTTGCAACACAGGCTTTTGCGCCCTATGCCTGCACCCCTGCAACCCGGATGCTGCACCCCGTGAAACTCGCATACCTTGTGAACACTTATCCGCGTGCCAGTCACAGCTTTATCCGCCGCGAAATTCAGGCGTTGGAGCGGTTGGGCTGGGATATTCACCGCTTTGCCATGCGGTCCGCGCACGCCGAACTGATTGACCCCGCCGATATCGCCGAAGACGCCCGCACCGAACATGTGCTCAAGGCGGGCGCATGGACCGTGGCCAAGGTGGCCGTGGCCTGGATGGCCCGCCGCCCCCGCCGCAGCCTTGGTGCCCTGCGGCTTGCGTGGCGCTGTGGTGTGGCCGCGAATGACCGGTTGCGCCATCTGATTTATCTGGCCGAGGGTGCAGTGGTGGCGCAGCGCTGCTACACCCTGCGCATCCCGCATCTGCACGCGCATTTTGGCACAAATTCAACCACAGTTGCCATGCTCGCGCAGGCTTTGGGCGGCCCGTCTTACAGTTTTACAACCCACGGCCCCGAAGAATTCGACGCCCCGCTTGCCTTGTCCCTACCCGAAAAGCTCCACCGCGCCGCCTTTGCCGTGGCCATCTCCAGCTATGGCCGCAGCCAGCTGTCCCGCTGGGCCGCCCTGCCTGATTGGCCACGCATCCATGTCGTGCATTGCGGCATCGAACCCTGGCGCTTTCCCGACCCTACCCCCCTGCCAATGGGCGGCCCGCATCTGGTCGCCATCGGCAGGCTGGCCGAACAAAAGGGCTTTCCCCTGCTGATCGAGGCCGTGGCCATTGCCCGCACCACCTGCCCCCATCTGCACCTGACCCTTGTCGGTGACGGCCCGCTGCGCGCCGAACTGCAATCCCGCACTGCCGCCCTTGGCCTGCAAAGTCACATCACCTTCGCCGGCTGGCAGGATGAGGCTGGCGTGCGCGCCGCCCTTGCCGCCGCCACAGCCCTGATCCTGCCCTCCTTTGCCGAAGGCCTGCCCGTTGTGGTGATGGAGGGCATGGCCGCAGGCCGCCCGATCATCGCCACATCCATCGCAGGCGTGCCCGAACTCGTCACCCCTGATACCGGCTGGCTGGTGCCCGCAGGTGATGCCGCAGCCTTGGCCACCGCAATCACCACCCTTGCGCAAACCCCGCCCGAAACCCTGACCCAAATGGGCCACGCCGCCCGCACCCGCGTGCTGGCGCGGCATGACATCAATACCGAGGCTGAAAAGCTGACAACCCTTTTTACCAGCCGGGGCCGCGCATGACTGCCGCCTTTTCAATCATCTGCGCCAGCCATGATGACGCTATCCTGAACGCCAACCTGCGCCGCTCCCCTCTGCTTGCCACCATCCCCCTGCATGTGGAAAAGGGGGCGCCGTCGGCCAGCATCGCCTACAATCGCGGCCTGGATGCCACCACCGCGCCCTATATCGTCTTTGCCCACCACGATGTCTACCTGCCCCCCGGCTGGGACGCCCTGCTGCACCGCCGCATCGCCGAACTGAATGTTCTGGACCCCAACTGGGCCCTGTTCGGCAGCTTTGGCGTCGGCCTGAACGCCGCACATATCGGCCCGGTCTGGTCATCTTCGCTGGGCCAGATCGTTGGCCGCGTGCCGGTCGCCCCGGTAGCCGTGCAATCCTTTGATGAACTCCTCATCATCATGCGCCGCGATGCCGGGATCAGGTGGGACGAAGCCCTGCCCGGCTGGCACATGTATGGCACCGATATCGTGCAGATCGCCCGTGCCGCAGGCCGCACTGCCTATGCAGGCTCCTTGCCCTGTATCCACAATGACTGCTACCACGCCGCCTTGGGCGACGATTACAAGGCGTGCTACCGCTACATGCAGCGCAAATGGGCAAACGCCCTGCCGTTGCGCACACCCATCACCAAGATCAGCCGCTCTGGCTTGCACCTGTGGCGTGACCTGCGCGTCGCCAGAAAATCCGAAGCCTTCCGCAAAGACATGGCCGTGGGCACCGATACCCCCGTCGAAACACTGGCCGAACGCTGCGGCTGGTCATTGCTCTAGCCACGATTTTTCTGCGAAAAATCCGAATTTTCGCAGAAAATTCGCGCACCCCTCAAACCAGCCCCTCTGCCAGGAACAACGCCTTCACATCCACATGCGGCCGCGCCCCGAAATGCCCGATCACTTCCGTCGCCGCAATGCACCCCATCCGCCCCGCCACAGCCAAAGGCTGCCCCGTTGCCATGCCATACAGGAACCCCGCCGCGAACTGATCGCCCGCCCCCGTCGCATCCACCGGCACCACGCGGTTCACCGCCGCCTCTGCCACCTCATCCCCGCGGAACAGCAGCACCGGGTCGCCCGACCGCGTGCACACCACCACCCGGCATTCGCTGCGCGCCTGCGCCAGTGCCGCATCAATGTCGCACTGATACAGCGCCTCCCATTCATGCACATTGCCGATCACGTAATCCATCTGATCGCGCACCAATGCCCGGAAATCATCCCGGTGCCGGTTCACACAGAACGGGTCTGACAGCGCAATCCCCGCGCGCCCACCCCCCGCATGGCACGCTTTCGCCGCCTTCAGAAACGCCGCCTTGCCCTGATTCTTGTCAAACAGATAGCCCTCAAGGAACAGCCAATCCGTGTTCCCCGCCACATCTGCGCTTACGTCATCCGGCCCCAGTTCCGCTGAAATCCCCAGATAGGTGTTCATCGACCGCTCCCCATCGGGCGATACGAATATCATCGAACGCGATGTCGGCAATTCCGCCCCCGCCACCGGCGCATTCGGGAAATCCGTCCCCTCTGCCGTCAGACTGCGCTGAAAGAACCGCCCCAGCGCATCATCCCGCACCCGCCCGATAAACGCCGTCTTCAGGCCGAGCGAGCCTACCCCCGCCACCGTATTGCCCACCGATCCCCCCGGCGCTTCCGTCCGGTCCTTCATCGCGCCATACAGCGTTTCCGCCCGCTCACGCTCAATCAGTTGCATGATGCCCTTTGTGATGCCCATCAGGTCCAGAAACGTGTCCTGCCCCTCGGCCAGCACATCCACAATGGCATTCCCGATGCCCACAACCTGATATCTGCTCACTCGGTTTTCTCCGGATACTGGCACCAGTCTGCAATAGGGCAGACGGCGCATTTGGGTTTACGCGCCACGCAGATATACCGCCCGTGCAAAATCAGCCAGTGGTGCGCGTGCTGCTGAAATTCCACCGGCACGTTATCCTCAATCGCCCGCTCCACCGCCACCTCGTCGCGCCCCGGACAAATGCCGGTCCGGTTGCCCACCCGCAGAATATGCGTATCCACCGCCTGCGCCGGAAAGCCGTGCCACATGTTCAAAACCACATTCGCCGTCTTGCGCCCCACCCCCGGCAAGCTCTGCAACGCCGCCCGTGATGTCGGCACAAGGCCCCCGTAGTCATCCAGCAGAATACGGCACAGCTTGATCACATTCTTCGCCTTGTTGCGGTACAGCCCGATCGTCTTGATATGCTGGATCAACCCCTCTTCCCCCAGGGCGAGCATCTTCTCCGGTGTATCGGCAATGGCAAACAACGGCCCCGTCGCCTTGTTCACCCCCACATCCGTTGATTGCGCCGACAAGGCCACCGCCACCACCAGCGTGAAATCATTCACATGATGCAATTCGCCCTTCGGTTCCGGCTCCACCGCCTGAAACCGCGTGAACACCGCGCGCATCGCCGCATAGGGCAGTTGAGGGGTCAGTTTCGCCATCGCAATCCATCCTTGTCCGAAGCCCTGCAACTCACTTAGTCCATCCCTTTCAATGTTGCACAAATATCCTCGCCGAAGGCTCCGTCATCCCCAACTTGCACAGCCCTCCCCAGACTGCACAGCCCTCCCCAGACTGCACCCCGATTTTTCGCAGAAAAATCACATCCCGCAACATCCGGGTCGCGCGCCAGCACCGCCCCCGCTACAACCCACCCCAAGGAGAGCCGCCATGACCGACCAATCCCCCGCCTACCATTACACCGTTATCGCCCGCGCCTTGCGCGTGATTGATGACGCAGGCACCGCACTGTCCTTGGAAGACCTTGCCCAGCGCATGCAGATGTCCCCCCATCATTTCCAGCGGACCTTTTCCCAATGGGTCGGCGTGTCACCCAAACGCTATCAGCAATACCTCACCATGGATCATGCCCGCCACATGCTCGCCCGCCAAACGCCCGTCCTGCACACCGCCCTTGCCACCGGCCTGTCCGGCACCGGCCGCCTGCATGACCTGTTCACCACCTGGGAGGGCATGACCCCCGGTGATTACGCCCGTGGCGGCGCCGGTCTCATCATCCGGTGGGGCTGGTTTGACAGCCCCTTTGGCCCCGCCCTTGTCATGGCAACCGATCGCGGCCTGTGCGCCATCGGCTTTGCCGCCGAGACCGGCCGTGACGCCACCTTTGCCGATCTTGCCACCCGCTGGCCCAACGCCACCCTGTGCGAAGACCCCGCCCCCCTGCGCCCCCTTGCCGATGCCGCCTTCGGGCCGGGCAATCCACCCCTGCACCTGATCGGTGCCCCCTTTCAGATCAAGGTCTGGGAAGCGCTGTTGAACATCCCCACCGGGCAGGTCACCACGTATGGCGACATCGCCACCGCCATCGGCCATGCCTCCGCCAACCGCGCCGTCGGCACCGCCGTCGGGCGCAACCCCCTCGCCTTCCTTATCCCCTGCCACCGCGTCCTGCGCAAATCAGGCGCGCTTGGCGGCTATCACTGGGGCTTGCCTGTCAAACGCGCCATGCTTGCCTGGGAATGTGCGCGCGCCGATGCAGATGCCACCGCCGGGGTCAAATCTGCGGCCACAGCCGATGCGCAATAAAATGCCAATCGTGTGATGGAACTGTTTTGCCGTCTCAACAGTTGATATAACCGCATGGCATGGCCCGATATGGGCCCCATAAAACCCGAGGCAGCCCAAATGATTTTCAGATCCCCCGTTATCCTCTCAACCGTCGCCGCACTGGCCCTTACCGCCTGCGTCGCCCCGGCCTACAACGCCGCTGATCCCAATGCCCGCACCCGCAACGGTGCGATCATCGGCGGCCTGACCGGTGCCGTCATCGGTGCCACCCAAAGCGATGAAGAGCTGACCGGTGCCATCGCCGGCGGTATCATCGGCGCAGCCGCAGGTGGGGCCATCGGTGCCACGCTTGATCAGCAGGCCGCCGATCTGAACCGCAACATCGGCAACCCCAACGTATCGGTCACCAACTATGGTGATTATCTTGTTGTGAACATGCCCCAGGACCTGCTGTTTGCCACCGACAGCTCCGCCCTGCGCGGCGATCTGCAAGGTGATCTGCGCGCCGTTGGCCAGAACCTGCTGCAATACCCCAACAGCCGGATCGAGGTGATCGGCCACACTGACAGCACCGCCGAGGCCGCCTATAACCAGCAACTGTCGCAAGACCGCGCCAATTCCGTCGCTGCCGTGCTGCGGTCCGCCGGTGTGCCATCATCGCGCATTTCGACCTTTGGCCGGGGTGAGGATCAGCCCGTCGCATCGAACCTGAGCGCCGAAGGCCGCGCCCAGAACCGCCGCGTGGAAATCATCATCCGCCCGACCCGGTAAAAGGGCCAGCTCATTGCGCCTGTTCAGTCGCGCTTTGCCCGGTCCGCAGCAAAGAACGACCGGACGGGCGTAAAAAGCACCCTTCAGAAAGGCGGCCCGTTTTTGATACGGGCCGCTTTTTCATTGGCCACCCACCCAAGCCTCGGCTAAACAACGCCCAAAGCGAGAGGGTTCCATGCCATTTCACAAGGTTCAGGCCGAAAAACTGTCGCAGACCGTCGTGCGCCAGATTGAGGCGCTGATCCTGCAAGGCATCCTGCGCCCCGCGGAACGCCTGCCCGCCGAACGTGAACTGTCCGAACGCCTTGGCGTCTCGCGCCCCTCACTCCGTGATGCCATCGCCGATCTGCAAACCCGCGGGTTGTTGACCAGCCGCCCCAACGCCGGCATTTACGTCGCCGATGTGCTCGGCTCCGCCTTCTCGCCCGCCCTTGTGCAACTGTTTGCCACCCATGATGACGCCGTGTTTGATTACCTCGATTTCCGCCGCGATATGGAGGGCCTGGCCGCCGACCGCGCCGCGCGGCTTGGGTCTGATACCGACCTCAAGGTGGTCAATGCCATCTTTACCAAAATGGAAGCCGCCCACCAAAAGCGCGACCCCACCGACGAGGCCGCTTTGGACGCCCAGTTCCACATGGCCATCATCGAGGCTTCGCATAACATTGTCATGCTGCACATGATGCGGTCGATGTTTGATCTGCTGCGCGAAGGCGTGTTCTACAACCGTCAGGTCATGTTCAAACAGCGCACCACGCGTGAGGCCCTGCTCGATCAGCACCGCGCCATCAACGCCGCCCTGCAGGCGCGCGACCCCGCCGCCGCAAGGGCCGCCGTGCAGGCGCATCTGAACTATGTCGAGGTCGCGCTGACAGATCAGATCAAATCCGAACGCCACGAATCCATCGCGCGGTTACGGCTGGCGCAAGAGGCCGAGCGGTAGGCAGCGAGCTGGAGCCACTGATTCGCGACCGCATCGCCATTGCGCACCCAAAGGGCACCGATCGCACCGCTTTGGTCGATATTGCGGGCTTTGCCATCTGGGCCTCAGTGTCGCCGGAGGTGGACCTGAAAATCCGTGAACAGATCAAGACCGGCACCTTCCCGATCCGCCTGAAGGCTGAAGATTGGCAATCGGGCGAGGTGAACTGGCTGCTGGATGTGATCGCCCCCGATGCCAAGGCGACCGGGCAGGTGATCGCGAATTTCCGGCAGGTGGTGAAGGAGGGCGATCTGCGGATACATCCGATGGTGGCGGGGCTGGTGGACGCGGAGATGCGGGGCAAGATGATGGGTGGGTTAGACGCCAACATGAAAGGGAATGCG
>JAYUZO010000177.1:0-13379 GCA_043751715.1 Rhodobacterales bacterium
ATGGTTTCGCGCGCCGATACGGCGCTGAAATCCTGTTCATCCGAAATGCCCGCAGCAGCATTGGCGGCCAACACTTCGCCCGATTGTTCCTGAATGCCCGCAGGTGTAATGCCGCGCGGGCGGTTGGGATCATCAGCCCGTGCCAGACCCGGATCAAACGCCGTCGTCCCGCTTATGGGCGCACCAGTGGGTGTGGTCGTCTGTGTGCCGTTGCCCGCATTCAGCGTCGCGTTGATCCGGTCGGTTGAAAACCCTGGCGTGCCGACAGGCGCTGCCGCTGGTGCCACGGCCACCGGGCCACCGGGTGGTGTCGGTGCCGGTGCGCCTGTGCGCAACGCCGCCTCACGCTGGCGCAGATAGCTGTTGTAATCTGTAAACCCCACGCCCGCACCACTGTCGGGAACGGACGGCGTGCAGGCCGCAAGGGCAACCAAAATAGCCAGACAAAGCGGGGCGCGAAAGTTGAACATGGGCATGGATTCTCAAAAGCCTGCGTTATGACTGGCCGCCATTACCACCATTTATTGGGTTTGGCCACAAAGGCAGCGCTGCGTTCCAGAACATAGGCATGATTAAGAAGTGCAGCCTCTTCCCAGGGCCGCCCGATCAGCTGCAGCCCCAGCGGCAACCCCTTGGCATCCAGCCCCACCGGAACCGCCACACCGGGCAGCCCGGCCAGGTTGACTGTCACGGTGAACACATCGTTCAGATACATTTGCACCGGGTCTGCACTGGCCATCTCGCCCAGACCAAACGCCGCAGACGGCGTGGCCGGGGTCAAAATCGCATCCACGCCATCGGCAAACACCTGATCAAAATCGCGCTTGATCAGCGCCCGCACCCGCCGCGCGCGGTTGTAATAGGCATCATAGAACCCGGCCGACAGCACATAGGTGCCCACCATCACCCGCCGCTGCACCTCTGCACCAAAGCCTTCGGCACGGGTTTTCTCATACATCTCGGTAATGCCATCGCCCGCGCCCAGCGCAGCACGGTGGCCGTATCGCACCCCGTCATAGCGCGCGAGGTTGGATGACGCCTCTGCCGGCGCGATCACATAATAGGCGGGCAGCGCGTATTTCGTGTGCGGCAGGCTGATATCGCGGATCACGGCCCCCGCATCCTGCATTATCGCAATGCCACGCGCCCACAACGCCTCAATCTCTTGCGGCATCCCGTCCATGCGGTATTCGCGCGGAATACCAATCACCTGCCCACGAATATCCCCCGTCAAAGCCGCTTCAAAGTCCGGCACTGCAATATCGGCACTTGTGCTGTCTTTTGCGTCATGCCCCGCCATGCCCTGCAGGAAAATCGCTGCATCCCGCACCGATTTCGTCATCGGCCCGGCCTGATCCAGCGAACTTGCAAAGGCCACCACGCCCCAACGCGACACCCGCCCATAGGTTGGCTTGATCCCGGTAATCCCGGTGAACGCCGCAGGTTGGCGGATGGAACCACCCGTATCCGTGCCCGTCGCGCCCAGACACAGGTCCGCCGCCACCGCTGCCGCAGACCCACCACTGGACCCCCCCGGCGTCAGGTGGCGCGCGTCCACCTTCCACGGGTTGACCGCGTTGCCGTAGCAACTGGTTTCATTGCTGCTGCCCATGGCGAATTCGTCCATGTTCAGCTTGCCCAACATGACCGCGCCCGCATCAAACAGCTTGGCCGTGACCGTGGATTCGTATTCCGGCTTGAAGCCTTTCAGGATGTTTGATCCCGCCTGCGACGGCACCCCCTTGGTGCAGAACAGATCCTTGATGCCCAAAGGAATCCCGCAAAGATCGGGTGCATCGCCCCCCGCCTTTCTGAAATCGGCCAGCCGCGCATCGGCCGCCCGCGCCTGATCCAGAGCAATCTCGGGCGTCTTGTGCACGAAGGCGTTCAACCCGTCGCCCGCGTCAATGGCCGTGAGGCAGGCCATCGTCAGATCAACCGCTGTGATCTCGCCCTTGCGCAACGCATCACGCGCCGCAGCAATCGTCCAGGTATTCGCACCGCCCATTATTCCACCACCTTTGGCACCGCAAAGAACCCCTCGCGCGCATCCGGCGCATTGCGCAGCACCAATGCCTGCTGATCGCCCTCGGTCACCACATCTGCCCGTCGCTTCAGGCGCATCGGCGTGACGCTCGTCATCGGCTCCACCCCCGTCACGTCAACCTCATTCAGCTGTTCCATGAACCCAAGGATGCCCGACAGCTTTTCCGCCAGCGCCGGCAAATCCTGCGCCTCCACGCGGATGCGTGCCAGTTTTGCCACCTTGCGCGCCGTATCAATATCAATCGCCATCGGCCACTCCTGATCTTGGCCCACCGTTTAGCCGTGCGGCTGCCTGCCCGCAAGCGTGACGGACCGCATCATGGCGCGTCATCCTTAATGCGCCGACCATGTTGCACGCAACCGGCCGTTGCCCACATCGGCCCTTTCCGTCAATGTCCGCGCACCGATCCTTATGCAGGCAGGCCCGCCATTCCCGAAACCTCCCACCTTGCGCCACTGATGGCCGTTGTCGATGCAATCTACGCCCGTTCCCCGGACCGCGTCCCCGCCACGCTGGAGACTTGCACTTGCCCGGTCTGCATGACGCCCGAAACATTGGCCGATATCATCGCAACCCCGGTGCGCGCACTGACCGCGCATCATCTGGATGAATACCGCAATTCGGCCCACGGCGTTCCCGTCAACCCCGATGATCTGCGCGCCATGCTGCCCCGCTATCTGGATATGATCGCGCAGGACCAGTGGTTTGATACTGTTGGCGTGGGGGTTGATCTGTTGCGCTTTGGCGATGGGCGCGGCACGCATGCCCCCTTGTTTGATGCCCAGACCGAAGCGCTGCTGAATAAATGGGCGCATCTGATGATCCTGCACACCGGTACCGCCGAGGCTGTGGATGAAGATACAGCCTACGGCGTTCACAATCTGGTTGAGGTGTTGCTGGTGGGTGGCTGGCCCGTGCCGATTGTGACAGGCGCATTGGACGCACTTTTTGCATCGGAACACGGGGCCATACCGCTGACGACATTCCTTGCGCGCCTTGGCGAAAGCTTGTGCCACAACGAGCATTTTGACATGTGGGCACTGGACCGCTACCGCAGTGAAGCCATTCCGGAATTTGTCGATTGGCTGAACGCTTTCCTGAACGGCTCTGCGGCGCAGGCTCTGCTCTTGTCACCACCGGTTCTTGCAAAACCCTGGGCTGATCCCTTGGTCATGATCGGCGGAACCATCACGCGGGCAACATTTTGCGCAGCCTGACCGCTGACGCGAAAATCACTTCACCCCCGCCGCCCGCCAAGACCGCCGCCCATTACGATCGCCGCCCGGCAAAAAATCCGGCCAGCAACGCGCCTGCCTCATCTGCACCGATACCGTCATACACCTGCGGTACATGGTGACACTGCGGATGGCTGAACACCCGCGCGCCACTTGCCACCCCCCCCGATTTCGCATCCGCAGCCCCGTAATACAGCCGCGCAATCCGCGCCGCCGCTATGGCCCCTGCACACATCGCACAAGGTTCCAGCGTCACATACAGATCATGCCCCACCAGCCGCTCTGACCCCAGGGCCGCACAGGCCGCCCGGATCGCCAGCATTTCGGCATGCGCCGTCGGATCGCTCAATTCACGCGTCCGGTTGCCCGCCCGCGCCACAACGACGCCGCCATGCACGATCACTGCCCCCACCGGCACCTCACCACGCGCCGCCGCTGCCCGCGCCTCGGTCAGTGCCACGTCCATGAATGATTGAAAGGTGGCCATGCGCGCCCTTGCTGTTTTCTGTTTGTGCAAATACTCATCTTTTACCGATATCGCCACCCCGCGCCCCCGTGAAGGACCCCGCACCATGGCCGAAACCCCCAAATCCACCAAATCCACCGCCACAGGCACCCCGGCAGGCGAACGCATCGCCAAAGTCCTGTCCCGCGCCGGTGTTGCCTCGCGCCGTGAGGCTGAGCGGATGATTGAAGCGGGCCTTGTCACCGTCAATGGCAAACCCATCAGCAGCCCCGCGCTGAACGTGCTGCCGTCTGACAAGATCACCGTCGAAGGCCAACCCGTAGGCGCGGCCGAGGCTGCGCGCCTGTGGCTGTATTACAAACCCGAAGGGCTGGTCACATCGGCATCCGATGAAAAGGGCCGCGAGACGGTGTTTGACAACCTGCCGGAAGACTTGCCGCGTGTGATGTCGGTGGGTCGGCTTGATCTGAACTCTGAAGGGTTGCTGCTGCTGACCAATGATGGCGAGCTGAAGCGCCGGTTGGAGCTGCCCTCCACCGGCTGGCTGCGCAAATACCGCGTGCGGGTCAAAGGCAACCCGACGGATGTTGATCTGGAACCCCTGCGCAAAGGGATCACGGTGGATGGCGAACGCTTTCAACCGATGACCGTGTCCATGGACCGCCATCAGGGGGCCAATGCCTGGCTGACCGTGGGCCTGCGCGAAGGGCGCAACCGCGAAATCCGCCGCGCCATGACCGCCATCAACCTGACGGTGAACCGCCTGATCCGTGTCAGCTATGGGCCGTTTCGGCTGGGCGAGATGGAACCGGGACAGGTCGAAGAAGTGCGCCCAAAGGTGCTGCGCGATCAGCTGGGCATGACCGATGACAGTGGGGCCGCCCCCACAACCACCCCCACAACCGCGCGCGCAACCGATGGCGGCGCACCCCGACGCGGCCCGCGTGCGGCACAAAAGCCGGGTGCGGCAGCAGGCAAAAGCCCCGCACCAGCTGCCCGCACTGCGCCAAAGCGGCCACCGCGCAGGAAATAGTGCAATGTCGGGCGATCTGGCCCACGCGGAATGGAACAGAATGGGCCCGACCCGCGTCTTACCCTTGCCGCTGGCCTTGCCGTCATGGCATCAGCATGGGGTGTCATGTTTTCGAAAGGCGTTTGGCGTGATCTTCAGGTTTCGGGGAATTGCCGTGGCGATGGTGGCCAGCCTGCTGGCAGGGTGCGTGACACCGGTTGCCGCACCGCCGGTGGCCCCACCCCCGGTCGTTGCCCCACCGCCCATCACCTTGCCTGCCACAATTGCCGCCAGCCCGGCCAGCGAAGCAGCGCGGGTTTACTTTGCCGCCGTGCAGGCGCGCCTGTTGTCACAAGGCCTTTTGCGCAGTGACGGCGGCATTACCGACGCACCCTTTACCGACCGCATGCTGGCTGCCAATTTCACCCGTGTGGCGCTGTATGATGAATATACCGATGGCCCCACTGGCCCCGTGCAGCGCGAAACTGCCAGCCGCCTGCGCCGTTGGGCCATGCCGGTGCGCGTCGGCCTGCGGTTTGGCGCGTCCGTCGCACCAGACCGGCGAGCGACTGATACAGCCCGCGTGGCATCGTATCTGTCGCGGCTGCAAATGCTGACCGGCCACCCGATCCGGCTGGATGATGCCAACCCCAATTTCATCATCGAGGTGGTGAACGAAGATGAACGCCGCGCGCTTGGCCCTGCCGTCGCCGCCGCCCTGCCCGGCCTGTCTGCCGCAGATGTGCGCGGCATCACTGATTTGCCACGGTCAACCTACTGCCTTGTCTATGCCTTTGCCGAAGGCGGCAGCAGCACCTATTCACGCGCCTATGCCGTGATCCGCGCCGAACACCCCGATCTGTTGCGCCTGTCGTGTTTTCACGAAGAAATCGCCCAAGGGCTTGGCCTTGCCAATGACAGCCCGACAGCGCGGCCATCCATATTCAACGACGATGAAGAATTCGCCTTGCTGACACCGCAAGACGAAATGATGCTGCACATGCTTTATACCCCCGCCCTGCGCCCCGGAATGACGGAATCCGAAGCACAGCCGATCATCAATTCACTTGCGGCACGGCTTCTGAACGGCGACAGTTGACCGGTATACGTCAACGCAGGTGGCCCTGATGGTCTTCGATTTTCTTAAAGGCGAATTTATTGATGTCATTTCCTGGCTGGATGACACGCGCGATACCATGGTCTGGCGGTTTGACCGGCGCGGACAAGCCATCAAATACGGCGCCAAGCTGACAGTGCGCGAAGGCCAGTCGGCGGTGTTCATCCATGAAGGGCAGTTGGCCGATGTGTTCGGGCCGGGCCTGTACATGCTGGAAACCAACAACATGCCGATCATGACCACGCTTCAGCACTGGGACCATCTGTTTGACAGCCCGTTCAAGTCTGAGGTGTATTTCATCAACACCACACGCTTTAACGATCAGAAATGGGGCACCAAGAACCCGATCATGACGCGTGATCCGGAATTTGGGCCCGTGCGCATTCGGGCCTTTGGCACCTATTCGATGCGGGTGACTGATCCGGGCAAGTTTATGACCGAGATTGTCGGCACCGATGGTGAATTCACGGCGGATGAGATCACCTTTCAGTTGCGCAACGTGATCTTGCAGGAAATGAGCAGGACGCTGGCGAAATCGGATATCCCGGTGCTGGATATGGCGGCGAACACCGGCGATCTGGCGAAAACCGTGAATGACGGAATCGCGCCGCAAATTGCGGAATACGGGATCGAACTGCCGGAATTCTATATCGAAAACATCAGCCTGCCAGAAGAAGTGGAAAAGGTGCTGGACAAGCGCACCTCTGTGGCATTGGCCGGTGATCTGGATGATTATACCAAGTTTTCGGCAGCCGAGGCGTTGGATAACCCCAATGGTGCTGCCGGTGGCGCGATGGCGGCCGGTGTAGGGGCGGCCATGGGCCTTGGCATGGCGCAGAACATGGGGCTGGCGGGTGGTGCAACTGCGGCGGCGGCGGCGGCCCCTGCGGCTGTGGCCCCGCCACCGCCCCCTTCGGCCAAGCTGTGGCATCTGGCGGTGAACGGTGAAACCAAGGGGCCGTTTACCGAAGGGCAACTGGCCACGATGGCCGCCGCACAAGACCTGATCGCTGCATCACTGGTCTGGACCGCCGGGCAGGATGGCTGGAAAGCGGCGGGTGATACCGATCTGGCCCGCCTTCTGGCATCTGTGCCACCGCCACCGCCCGCTGGCTGAACCCAAATGCCGGTTGATCGCCATTTTCCCTGCGAGCAATGCGGGTCTGACCTGCGTTACGCGCCGGGGCAGACCCAACTGAGCTGTGATCATTGTGGCCACGCACAGGCTATTCCGGCGGCATCAGACCACAGCCTTGCGCAGGCCTTGGGTGAGTTGGACCTGTCACGCGGCCTGTCGGACGATCTGCCATTAGAGGCGTCCGCCGACATCCGCACCACCACCTGCCCGTCCTGCGCCGCGCAGGTGGAATTTCAGGGATCGGATTTTGCCACTGAATGCCCGTTTTGCGCCACGCCCGTGGTGGTGGATACCGGCACGCAGCACCATATCAAACCGCAGGCCCTGGTGCCCTTTGCGCTGACCGAAGATCAGGCGCGCGGGGCAATGGTGGCGTGGATGGGGGGGCTGTGGTTTGCGCCGAACACCCTGTTGGAATACGCCCGCAAGGGCCGGGCGCTGAACGGTATCTATGTGCCATTCTGGACATTTGATGCTGATACCAGCAGTAGCTATTCCGGCGCGCGCGGCACGCATCATACGGAAACGCGCGCCCGGTCGGTGATGGTGAACGGCAAATCGGAACAGCGGTCTGAAACGGTCACCCGCACCAGTTGGACGCCGGTTTCGGGCCATGTGGCACGCGGTTTCGATGATGTGCTGGTGATGGGGTCGGCATCATTGCCCGAACGGCTGGGCAATGATCTGACGCCGTGGGATCTGTCGGCGCTGACCCCCTATTCACCTGATTATCTGGCCGGATTCCGGGCCGAGGGGTATACGGTTGGCCTTGCAGATGCGCATGTAAAGGCGCAGGCCAACATGAGCCGGGTGATCGAATCCGATGCAAGGCGCGATATCGGCGGTGACGCGCAGCGCGTAGACAATGTGGACACCGACTGGCGGGATCAGACATTCAAGCACGTGCTGCTACCGGTGTGGATGGCGGCCTATAAATACAACGGGCGCAGTTACCGGTTTCTGGTCAATGGCCAAACCGGCGAGGTGCAGGGCGAACGCCCTTATTCCCGCTGGAAGATTGCGTTTGCCGTGCTGGGTGTGGCGGCGCTGATTTTGACAGCATTCTACCTGCATGACCCGGCTACATTTGCGCCATTCATTGCGTCGGTAAAGGGGTTTGTCGGGCTGGGTCAGTAGCCAAAGGTGCGTGGGACCATCCACCGCCAGCACGGTCCGGATGCGGCGCCGGATGCGGCGCCACCTATTGCTCTTCCGGCTCCAGCAGCCGTGCCGGATTGCCCACTACCGCCGCACCTGCGGGCACATCGCGCGTGACCACGGCATTCGCCCCGATCCGTGCGTGATCACCAATCCGCACCGGGCCGATGATGCGCGCGCCAGCACCGATATCGACATGGCCGCCAATCACCGGCACGCCCTTGCCATTGCTGCCGATCGTCACCTGATGAAAGATCATCGCATTCGGCCCGATCACCGCTGCGTTATGCACCACAATGCCCTGCGGGTGCGGCAATAACAGCCCGCCCGCCACCTGCAAATTCAGCGGGATATCGCATTGCGACAGCAGGCTGCACCACCAGTGCAGCACCTTCCAGAACGCCTTCAGCGGCAGCCGCAATGGCCCGCGCGCCGCCTGATAGCCACGCACCGCCCGCAACAGCAACCGCCCGCGCAGCGGCAACAGGCCCAGCCGTTCGCGGCCCCAGTCGGGCACGCTTGCCGACACGGGCAGGGCACTGTCAGGTGGGGGGCCGGCTTTGGGCATGGGTTGTCCGGTGTAACTGCACGGCGAAAGATACGATCCTGCCCCCCGCCGTCAACCCGCCATCGCTTGACCCCGCCGCCCCCACCCGTCACAAGGCGCGCAGATTGCAGCCAGCCCGAGGCCCCGATGCGCACCTTGCCCCATGCCCGCATTGCCGAACTGCCGAACCCGTATTTCGGCAAGGTGCGCGATTGTTATGATCTGCCCGCCGATGCCGCCCACCCGAATGGCCGCCGTATTCTGATCTCATCCGACCGGATTTCCGCGTTTGACCGTATTCTGGCCGCCATCCCGCACAAGGGGCAGGTGCTGACCCAACTGGCGCGCTACTGGTTTGATGCCACCACTGATATCTGCCCCAACCATGTGCTGGCCTACCCCGACCCGAATGTGGTCATCGGTCAGCGGCTGACCATTCTGCCCGTGGAAATCGTGGTGCGCGGGTATCTGGCGGGCACCACCGGCACGTCTATCCTGACCATGTACAAACAGGGCCAGCGCGCCATGTATGGCCACACCCTGCCCGACGGGATGCGCGACAACGCCCCCCTGCCCGCGCCCATCATCACGCCCACGTCCAAGGAATTTGACGGTGGCCATGACGCGCCGCTGACTGCCGCTGATATTGTGGCCCAGGGCCTGCTGACAGCCACGCAGTGGGATGTGGTATCGGGCTATGCCCTGGCCCTGTTCGCGCGGGGGCAGGCCATGGCGGCTGCCCGTGGCCTGATCCTTGTGGATACCAAGTATGAATTCGGGCTGGACGCCGCAGGACACATCCTGCTGGCCGATGAAATTCACACGCCAGACAGCAGCCGCTATTGGCTGGCAAATGGGTATGACGCGGCCTTTGCCGCCGGTACCCGCCCACCCAGTTTTGACAAGGATGTGATCCGGTCATGGGTGGTTGCGCGCTGTGATCCCTACAGCGATCCGATCCCCGACATTCCCGATGACATGATCACGGAAACGTCGCGCGTGTATATGCAGGCCTATGCTGCCATCACCGGCATGCCGTTTGAACCTGATATGTCGGGCGACACCGTGCTCGACCGCGTCCGCACCAATCTGCAGCCCTATTTCACGGCCTGACAAACCCGGCTACCCATTGCGAAACAAAAGGACCATCCGATGATTCTGTCCTGTGGCGAAGCCTTGATTGACATGCTGCCCCGCACCACGCCCGCCGGTGAAGCAGCTTTTGCGCCCTATGCCGGGGGGGCGGTGATGAACACAGCCATCGCACTCGGGCGGCTTGGCATCCCTTCGGGGTTCTTTTCGGGCCTGTCGACCGACCTGATGGGCGAGGTGCTGGTGGAAACGCTGGCAGCCAGCCATGTGGACACCAGCCTTGCCGCGCGGTCGGGCAGGCCCACGACGCTGGCCTTTGTCAAACTGGTGAACGGCAATGCGACCTATGCGTTTTATGATGAAAACACCGCCGGGCGGATGATTTCAACCGCCGATCTGCCTGCGCTGCCAGACCATGTGCAAGCGCTGTTCTTTGGCGGCATCAGTCTGGTGAACGACCCCGCCGCTAGCACCTATGAGGCGTTGCAGGCGCAGGCGGCAGGCACCAGGGTAACGATGATCGACCCAAATATCCGGGTGAAATACCTTGATCTGATGGAAAGCCTGATCCCCGGCACCCAAGATGCGTATCGCGCGCGCATCGGGCGGATGGTGGCCATGGCGGATATGGTCAAGGTATCAGACGAAGACCTGCACTGGCTGATGGGTGATGGCGATCTGGAGGCGGTGGCGCGGCGCATGATTGCGACCGGGCCAAAGGTGATCTTCATCACCGAAGGGGCAAGTGGTGCACGCGCGATCACCGCCACGCAGAACCGTTTTGTGGCAGCCACCAAGGTAACGGTGGCCGATACGGTAGGCGCGGGCGATACGTTCAACGCGGGCGCGCTTGCGGCGCTGCATCAGGCGGGGGCGCTGACCAAGGCAGGGGTCGGCGCGCTCAGCGATGCACAACTGGATGCGGCGCTGTCATTGGGCACGCGGACGGCGGCGATCACCGTCTCACGCCCTGGCGCCAACCCGCCCTGGGCACACGAGCTTTGAGGGCACTGCTGCAACGGGTATCGCATGCGTCAGTGGCGGTTGATGGCGCGGTTGTGGGCAACATCGGGCCGGGTCTGGTGATCCTGATCTGTGCGATGCGGGGCGATACCGACGTGCAGGCTGATCAGCTGGCTGCGAAAATCGCCAAGCTGAGGATTTTTCGTGATGATGCGGGTAAAATGAACCTGTCCCTGCGCGATACGGGCGGGGCGGCCCTGATTATCAGCCAGTTCACCCTTGCCGCAGAATTGCGCGGCAACCGGCCGGGGTTTTCCACCGCTGCCGGACCGGATGACGGCAAGCGCCTGTATGATTATTTCACCGCGCGCATGGTGGCCGAAGGTATCGCTGTGGCCAACGGAATCTTTGGCGCGGACATGGCGGTGAACCTGCTGAATGATGGCCCGGTAACGGTGTGGATAGACAGCGCGACGCTGTAGCCGCCCCCGTCACCGCCACATTACTTGGTGAACGGATTGGCCGTCACCCCACCCAAGGCCACTTCGCAATCGCCCAGCATCTGCATGGATGCACTTGATCCGGACAGCGTGAAATTGATCACCGGCTGGCCCTGTTCGTTGCGCACAAAAAACGTGCTGCCCCGCGCGATTTCCACCAAAAGGTCAACCGCGTCACTTTCATCGGTCAGGTTGAACAGCACCGAATTCTGCGTCAGTTCCGCATTGTTCAGGTTCCACTGGGGCCGCCGGTCAACCTGCACCACCAGATTGGCTGTCGACTCGCCAAACTGCCAGTCGGGTGAATACAGCTGCAACTGCGTGTAGCCGTCCTGAAACACCCAAATTGCAAAGGTTTCTTCCTGTTGCGTCACCCGCGCCGAACAGGCCAGATCGCCATCGTCAAACCGCACCACCTCCACCAGCCATGCCCCGCGCTGAAAGATGATTTCGGAATCCTGCGCCACGGCAGGGGTGGCAAGGGTTGCAACAAAACCAAGCACAGCAAACCGCAGCATCAACATGACCTTTCAACAGGCCAAATTAACATTCCGCGATTTGCGCCACGCAATCTAGCCACCTGTCAGGCGGTCCATTCCCATGGCCGGGTATGCTGGCCCAACACCGCCACCACCTTGGCATCATCCACCGGCCCGGATTTGGAAAGCTGCGCCACCAGCCCGCGCTTTTTATCCTCGATCACGCCCGACACGCGCGCCGGAATGCCTGCCGCCGCAAGTTCCGCATCATAAATCCGCGTCATCGCCATGCGCCGCAGATCGGGCTTGAACACCTTGCCCACCGCCGTCTTTGGCAGTTCCGCCATGATTTCAATGTGCTTTGGCACCGCCGCGCGTTCGCTGATCGCCCCCTTGGCAAATTCCATCAGATCATCCGCCGTGACCGTGGCCCCCTTGACCAGTTCGACATAGGCCGCCGGAATTTCACCTGCATGCGCATCGGGCTGCCCGATGGCCCCGACAAAGCCCACCGCCGGGTGGCCCATCAGCGCCTCTTCAATCGTGGCCGGGTCAATGTTGTGCCCGCCCCGGATGATCAGGTCCTTCGCCCGCCCAGTGATGTACAGATACCCCTCCGCATCAATGCGCCCCAGATCACCGGTACGCAGCCATTTGCCATCGGCATACAGATCCTTGTTCTTTTCAGCCTCGGTATAGGTATGCCCGTCAAACACACCGGGGTTTGATACGCAAATCTCGCCCACCTCATCCACGCTGCAATCCTGAAATCCGTCTGCACGCTGCATCAGAATGCGCACCGATGTATGCGGGAAGGGCAAGCCCACGCTGCCAATGCGTTTTTCGCCATCCGGCGGGTTGCAGGACACCAGACACGTCGCCTCGGTCAGGCCATACCCTTCGATGATCTCAAGGCCCGTGGCCGCTTTGAAGCGGTTATACAGCTCAATCGGCAGCGGGGCCGAGCCTGAAAATGTGCCGCGCAGGCTGCTGATATCGGCATTGACCGGGCGCTGCATCAGAGCGGCAAGGGCCGTGGGCACGGTGATGGTGTAAGTCACCTTCCAGCGTTCAACCAGCTTCCAGAAATTGTCGAACACGCCTTCACCCCGGTATCCCGCAGGCGTGGGGAATACGACATGCGCGCCCGATGCGATCATCGACATCATGATAGGATAGGCGGCAAAGACGTGGAACAGCGGTAGCGGGCACAGCACCGTGTCGCCCGCGCGGAACAGGATCGTGGCCCCGACCCAACCGTTATAAACCATGCCCGAAATCCGGTGTTGGGCAACCTTGGGCATGCCAGTGGTGCCGCCGGTGTGGAAATAGGCCGAAACGCGGTCAGTCGTGCCATCGGCAAAGGCCAGCTTGTCAGCGGCGTATTTGACAAGTTCGGTGGCAAAGTTCAGCACGCGGGCGCGGTGGGTGACGGGGTTTTTGGGCCGGATCAGTGGCACAATCAGGTTTTTCGGAAAGCCCAGATAGGTCAGCAGATCAATCTCCAGCACCGTCTGCACGTTTGGGGCCAGCGCCACCGCCTGTGCCACCTTTTGCGGCACATCGGTTTTCGGAAAGGCCCGCAGCGTGACCACAACCTTGGCCTTGGTTTCACGCAGGATGGC
>JAYUZO010000178.1:0-7353 GCA_043751715.1 Rhodobacterales bacterium
GGGGTAATCAGCAACGGGAATGTTCAGGGCCGGGTCATGGGCAAAGGCGGATGTCCAGCGCAGTATCACCGCCAGATACAGCGACAGGATCGAGGGCTGACCGGCAGATAGCCATGATGGGCGGTCACGCGTCACCATCGCATCAAGCGTGGCAAGCTGGGCGCGCAGGGTATCATGGGCGACAGGGCAGATCAGGCTGGCCGCAGCATCTCCACCGGGGCGGTAGGGGTGGATCAGTTGCATCATTGTGGTGTGCAGGTTGTGGTTGGTGAACACGAACCACGACAGGAACGCAGCACGGGCGGGGTCACCGGCCTGCGGGGCCAGTGCGCCGTGCTTTTCAGCCAGATACAAAAGGATCGCGCCGGTTTCAAACATCGGGCCATCGGGGGTTTCAAGGGCTGGAATTTTGCCAAACGGGTGGATGGCAAGGTAAGCGGGGGCCTGCAGATCGCCCTTGTCCATGTCGTGCAAGGCCAACTGGTGCGGCACATCAAGTTCGGCCAATACCAGATGCACGATCAGCGATGCGAAATCCGGGATGGCATGCAGAGTATACATGGGCGGAGCCTTTGGTTCGGTTGGCGGCAGTATTGCCACACGGGTTGGCGGCACCATACCCCAAACCGACCTGTTTGCCAGCGGCAGGGTCACAGTGCTGTGCCTTCGGGGGGCCGGGGCAGGATCGGCGCGCTGAAGGGCAGGGGGCCAAGCCCCTCGGCCATGGCCACGGTCCGTGCGGCGGGGGTAGCGTCCAGATGCGCCAGCAAAACGGCAAGGGTGGGATAGGTGGACAAGCTGAACCAGCGGGGTGCATTGGCGGGATACAGCGCTGACCACCGCATCAGGGCGGCAGTATAGGGCAAAAGCAGGCCTTGCGCAGTGAAAAGGCCGGGATGGTCGGCAGCGGCACTGTCCAGCAGGGTAAAATGCCGGATCATACGGGCGCTTAGCAGGGCATGGTGGCCGGGGGTGGCATCCGTTGGCACATAAAGCTGCGGGTAGAACAATTGGCGCAGGTCAGCATGGACGGTGTTTGCCAGAAAGAACAACCACTGGAGGAAAGGCAGGTGCGTGGGGTGGTCTGATGGCGGCGCAAGGTGATGGGTATCGCCCAGCCACAACAAGATGGCACCGGTTTCGGAAATGGCGCCATGCGGGGTTTCCAGCGTCGGGATCAGGCCTGCGGGGTTCAGCCTGCGGTAGGCCGCGCTGTCCTGCGCGCGAACGGCCCTGTCCACAAGGGTGGTCTGATAGGCGATACCGGCCGTGTCCAGCACCAGCCGGATGATAAGGGAGGCGTTATCGGGGGCATAGTGCAGGGTATACATCTTGGGCTTCCGCAGGTTCGTTCGGCATTAAGGTTGCCTTAACCACGCATGGTCTAGCCTGCGGGCGACGGTTTGGCGAAAGGGGCAGTCATGCAATGGATTCTGGTGGTGGCGCTTGCGCTGTGTGTGGCAACATCGGTGCAGGCGCAAGACGCCGCAGAGGGTGAGGCTGTCGCGGTGGTCATGCCGGTGGCGCTGTCGGGTGTGGACGCAGCACTGGCCAAACGCATGCAGCGCGATATGGGCGATGTGACCGAGGATGCGATGACGCTGATCCTTGGCTATGGCACGGGCGGGGCCATTGACCGCGACGGTATTGCAACGTGGCTGGCGGTCGAACGCGCGGTGGCGCGGGCACAGGTGATGCGGCGGATGATCGAGGCTGATCTGAACGCTGATGGCACGGTGTCAGCAGTGGAAATCGCGGTAATCGCGGGGGCGGCGGAGGCGGGCCTGCGCGGGCGGATCATGCAGAACCATGCGTTGGCCGACGGGGATGGTGATGGCGCGGTTAGCGCACCCGAGGCGGCGGCGCGGGCCGGGGCCTTTGCGATGGAGCGGGTCAGTGAGGGCGACGCCGCACGCGCCATGGCGCTGATGGGGCTGGATCTGGACGGCGACGGCCGGCTGACGCTGGCCGAGGTGGACAAGGCCGGGCAACTGATGGCAGCGGGGGGCTAGGGCGCGCAGCACCTGTCGATTGCCCATGGCCCCCAAAGGTGCATCCGCCTATAAGCGGGCAGGTAATATCACAACGGGTGCCCGACCATGGCTGCAGAGCTTTCCCCCATCGACACGGCCAAATTCGTGGCCGCCCGCCGCGCGGTGGATTTTGTGGAAAGCGGCATGAAGGTGGGGCTGGGCACCGGTTCAACCGCCGCGTGGATGGTGCGCTGTCTGGGCGAACGTATCCGCGACGAAGGGCTGCGCGTTGTGGGTGTGCCCACGTCGGCGCGCACGGCAGAACTGGCGTTAAAGGTGGGCGTGCCGATCACCACGCTGGATGATGCGAAATGGCTGGATCTGACGATCGACGGGGCCGATGAATTTGACGCCAACCTGAACCTGATCAAGGGCGGCGGGGCGGCGCTGTTGCAGGAAAAGATCGTGGCCACGGCATCGGATCAGATGATCGTGATTGCGGATGCGGCGAAGGAAGTGGCGCAACTGGGCGCGTTCGCCCTGCCGGTTGAGGTGATTCCGTTTGGCTGGCAAACCACCAAGGCGCTGATCGAGGAAACGCTGGTCAGCCTTGATGTGCTGGGGCGCGATTGCAGCCTGCGGATGAACGGCCAAAGCCCGCTGGTGACGGATGAGGCGAATTACATCGTCGATCTGCATCTCAAACGTATCGGCAATGCGCGCCAGCTGGCACTGGTGCTGAACCAGATACCGGGCGTGGTGGAAAATGGCCTGTTCATTGATATCTGTGATATGGTCGTAATCGGCCATGGCGACGGGCGGGTGATCGTGCGCGATATCAATTCGGGCCTGCGCACCGACGACCGGATTGATCTGATCCCCGGTGATAACATCTTTGCGGACCTGAAAGACTGATGGCCTTCGATTACGATCTTTACGTCATTGGTGGCGGGTCGGGCGGCGTGCGCGCGGCGCGCATTGCGGCGGGGGAATACGGCGCACGGGTGGCGCTGGCCGAGGAAAGCCGCATGGGCGGCACCTGTGTGATCCGGGGCTGTGTGCCAAAAAAGCTGATGGTGTTTGCATCGGGCTTTCCGGCAGCGATGGCGGAAGCGCAGGCCTATGGCTGGGATGTGACAGCGGGCGCCTTTCGCTGGCCGGATTTCAAGGCCCGGCTGGCGGCAGAACTGTCGCGGCTGGAGGGCGCCTATCGCAACACGCTGACCGGGGCGGGCGTGACCATCCATGACGGCCGCGCGGTGCTGGAAGATGCGCATACCGTGCGGCTGGCGGATGGGCGGCGCTTTACGGCGGCGCATATTCTGATCGCCACGGGCGGACGGCCCTTTGTGCCGGATGTTGAAGGCGCGGAATTGGGTGTGTCATCGAATGAGATGTTTGATCTGCCCAGCCTGCCACGCCGGGCACTGGTGGTGGGCGGGGGGTATATCGCTTCGGAATTTGCCTGCATCCTGCGCGGCCTTGGCGTGGCGGTGACGCAGTTTTACCGCGGCGCGCAAATCCTGCGGGGCTTTGATGATGAGGCGCGGGTCCATGTATCCAGCGCCATGCAGGACAGCGGCATCACCATCCGCTGCGGCACCGATGTGAAAAAGCTGACGCAAGAGCCGGGTGGCATTCACGTTGTGCCAACCATGGGGGCAGACTTGGAAGTGGATCTTGTGCTGTTCGCCACCGGGCGGAACCCAAATTCCGGCGGGATGGGGCTGGAGGCGTTGGGCGTGCAATTTGGCCGGCGCGGGCAGATTGTGGTGGATGCCTACAGCCAGACAGCGGTGCCGTCGATCTTTGCGGTGGGCGATGTGACAGACCGGTTGAACCTGACCCCGGTGGCCATTCGTGAAGGGCATGCCTTTGCGGACACGGTGTTTGGCGGCAAGCCCACCAAGGCAGATCACGATCTGGTGGCATCGGCGGTGTTCACCCAGCCGGAACTGGCATCCGTGGGCCTGTCCGAAGAGGCGGCGCGCGTACTGGAACCCATTGAGGTTTATGTGGCGGCATTCCGACCAATGCGCAGGGCGTTTATCGGGCAAAGTGACCGCGTGCTGTTCAAACTGGTGGTCAGTCAAGCCTCACGCCGGGTGCTGGGCTGCCATATCGTGGCACCGGATGCGGGTGAGATGATCCAGCTGGCAGCCATTGCGATCAGGATGGGGGCCACAAAGGAGGACTTTGACCGCACGGTCGCCGTGCATCCGACGATGGCCGAAGAAATTGTGACGATGCGCAAGGTGACGCGGCAAGCGTGACGCGTGACGCGCTTGAAATTCAACGAAACATAACCAGTTAAAGCGGCAAGAACAGATCAGAAGGAAGTTGCGGGAATGGCAGGCAGCGGGGGCCCTTGGGGCGGTGGCGGCAATGGTGGTGGCGGCAGCAACGGTGATGACCGGGATGGCGGGCGCGGCAATGGTGGTGATGACAACCGGGGCGGCCCGCGTCGCCCGAATGACCCGCCGGGGCTGTCACAGATTGATGATCTGGTAAAATCCGGTCAGGAACGTCTGCGCGTGCTGATGGGCGGGCGGGGCGGCAATGGTGGCGGCAACGGGCGCGGTCCGTCAGGCGGCGGTCGTGGTCCGGACGGGCCTTTGCTGACCAAGCAAGGCGTCGGCCTTGCTGCGGTGGCGGCCGTGGGCATCTGGGCGTTCATGTCGTTTTATTCGGTGCGGCCGGAAGAGCGGTCAGTTGAGCTGTTTTTGGGTGAATTCTCGCAGATCGGTGAGCCGGGCCTGAACTTTGCGCCTTGGCCGCTGGTGACCAAGGATATCGTGCCGGTGGGCGTGGAACAGACCACGGAAATCGGGTTGGCGGGGCAGGCCACCGATGGCGGGCTGATGCTGACGCGCGATCAGAACATTGTCGATATCGGGTTTCAGGTGGTGTGGAACATCTCTGACCCGTCGGCCTATCTGTTCAATCTGGCTGATCCGCAGGATACGATCCGCGCGGTTTCGGAAAGTGCAATGCGCGATATCATTGCACGGTCCGAACTTTCGCCGATCCTGAACCGGGATCGCGGGTTGATCGTGAATGACCTGCGCACGGCGATTCAATCCACGCTGGACAGTTACGTGTCCGGCATCAGCGTGATCCGGGTAAACCTGCAACGCGCGGCCCCGCCGCCCGAGGTGGCAGATGCGTTCCGCGCGGTGCAATCGGCGCAACAACAGCGCGATACGCTGCAAAATCAGGCCGATGCCTATGCCAATCAGGCCACGGCGGGTGCGCGTGGTCAGGCAGCGGCCCTGCTGGAAGAGGCCGAGGCGTACCGTGCGCGCGTGGTCAACGATGCACGCGGTGAGGCTGCGGCGTTTATCAGTGTGTATGACGAATACACCAAAGCGCCCGAGGTAACGCGCCGCCGGATGTATCTGGAAACGATGGAACGGGTGTTTGGCGGCATGAACAAGGTGATCCTTGATGGGGTCGCCAGCGGTGATGGCGGCGGGCAGGGCGTGGTGCCGTTCCTGCCGTTGAATGAACTGGGCCGCATGGCGCCGGGTGCTGCGGCGACAACCGGGGGGAACAACTGATGAACCGTTCAATGATCACATTGGCCATCCTTGGGGCCATCGGCCTGTCGGCGCTGTCATCGGTGTTCATCGTCGATGAACGTGAACGTGTGCTGGTGCTGCAATTCGGGCAGATCGTGCAGGAACGATCAACGCCGGGAATAGGGTTCCGCGTGCCATTCATCCAAGAGGTGGTGCGCTATGATGACCGCATTCTGGCGCTGCCAACGCAGCCGCTGGAGGTGACGATGATTGATGATCGTCGTCTGGTGGTCGATGCGTTCGTGCGCTGGCGGATCACCGATTTGCGGGTGTTCCGGACGGCGACGGGTGCGGGCGGAGTGGAAACGGCGCAGCGGCGGCTTGACGGCATCGTGAACAACGCCATGCAAGAGGCGCTGGGTTCGGTGCCATCGACGGTGGTGTTGTCCGAAGAACGCACCGCGCTGATGAACCGCATCCGCGATGCAGCCAAGGTTGAGGCGGCATCCTTGGGTGTGGATGTGATTGACGTGCGTCTGACGCGCACTGATCAGCCGGAACAAAACCTTGAGGCGACGTTCAACCGCATGCGCGCCGAACGCGAACGCGAGGCGGCCGATGAAATCGCGCGCGGGAATGAGGCGGCGCAGCGTGTACGCGCCACGGCAGACCGCACGGTGGTAGAACTGACATCGGATGCGCGGCGCCAGTCGAACGTAATCCGCGGTGAGGCGGATGCCGAACGCAATGCGATTTATGCCGAGGCGTTTGGCCGCGATCCTGAATTCTTTGCCTTCACGCGGTCACTGACATCGTATGAAACAGCATTGCAGGGCAGCAATTCATCCATCGTGATGCAGCCGGATTCAGCGTTTTTTGAATATCTGCGCAGCTATGATGTGCCGGTGGCACCGCTTGCGCCGGTTGTGGAATGACATGGGTCTTGCTGGCCTTCGGGCTGGTACTCGCGGCAGAGGGGCTGGCGTTCGCGCTGGCCCCTTCGCGTATTGAACAGGCGCTGCAGGCGCTGGCGGCATTGACGGCAGACCAGCGGCGCATGCTGGGGTTGGTCATGCTGGCGGTGGGTGTGGTGCTGATCTGGGTGGCGCGGTCCTTTGGCGTGGCATGACGGGCGGCACAGCCCGGCTCACGCAACATGCGCGAACCATCACAAGGCGATGAAGTGCTGTAACGCCGATTGCAAATCCCGCCGGTGCGCTTAATTCATCATGCATCGGCCTGATGTTTCGGGCATGATCGACAAAAGTCCCCAACAGGGGTGCGACCGACAGAGGAGTTCGCGCAGTGAATCCTACAGTGAAACCGATGCTTCCCCCGCTTGCCATGGGGCTTGCCCCGCAGGTGCGCCGTGTGCCGCGCGTGTTTTTGGCACTGACGCTGGGCATGTCTTTGGCGTTGGGTCAGGCCATGCAGGCGCAAGCCTTTGGTGCGCCGGAAAGCTTTGCTGAACTGGCTGACAAGATCAGCCCGTCGGTGGTGAATATCACCACGTCGTCGGTGGTGGCATCCCCGGTTGAAGGCATGCCGCAGGTGCCCGAAGGATCACCGTTCGAGGATTTCTTTGATGAATTTGGCGGGCCGGACGGCGAAGGCCAACCGCGCCGGTCCGAGGCACTGGGGTCAGGTTTCGTGATTTCGGAAGACGGCTATATCGTCACGAACAACCACGTCATCGAGGGCGCGGATGAAATCGAGATTGAGTTTTTCAGTGGTGAGCGGTTGGAGGCCAAGTTGGTTGGCACCGACCCGAACACCGATATCGCGCTGCTGAAGGTGGAAAGTGACACGCCGCTGCCATTCGTTGCCTTTGGCAACAGTGATCTGATGCGCGTGGGTGA
>JAYUZO010000179.1:0-6139 GCA_043751715.1 Rhodobacterales bacterium
GAGCGGTTGGGGTTATCGCGAGGCTGACATGCCATGACTGGCGGCGCACATGCATTGCCAGCACAAGATTGCTTTCCCTTGCCCTGTTGGCCCAAACCGTCTATAGCCCGCCCATTCTGTGAATGGCGCGCGATTGGCCCGGTTTTCCGGTGATTCCCGCGCTTTGTCACAGCCAACGGGTGCAAAGACCGGCGGAGCCAACCGCAAGGCCAGTGAAAAGACGACGAAAAGGATACTGATCTATATGTGCGCTAAAGCAACCATGGAAGACTTCGAAGCCCTGCTGAAGGAAAGCTTTGAAATTGACACCCCCGAAGAGGGCACTGTCGTAAAAGGCCGCGTGATCGCCATCGAGGCGGGTCAGGCCATTATCGATGTCGGCTACAAGATGGAAGGCCGCATCGACATTAAAGAATTCGCAAACCCCGGTGAGGCCCCGAATATCAACGTGGGCGACGAGGTTGAGGTGTTCCTTGACCGCGTGGAAAACAGCCGCGGTGAAGCCCAGATCTCGCGCGAGAAGGCCCGCCGCGAAGAAGCCTGGGACCGTCTGGAAAAAGCCTACGCAAGCGAAACCCGTGTTGACGGTGCGATCTTTGGTCGTGTCAAAGGCGGCTTTACGGTTGATCTGGGCGGCGCTGTGGCGTTCTTGCCGGGCAGCCAGGTTGACGTGCGTCCGGTGCGTGATGCAGGCCCGCTGATGGGCATGAAGCAGCCGTTCCAGATTTTGAAAATGGACCGTCGCCGTGGCAACATCGTTGTGTCGCGTCGTGCGATCCTTGAAGAATCGCGTGCCGAACAGCGTGCCGAAGTCATTGGCAACCTGACCGAAGGTCAGACGGTTGATGGCGTGGTCAAGAACATTACCGAATATGGTGCGTTCGTTGATCTGGGCGGCGTTGACGGCCTGCTGCACGTGACTGACATGGCATGGCGTCGTGTGAACCATCCGTCGGAGATTCTGACGATCGGTGAAACGGTCAAAGTGCAGGTCATCAAGATCAACAAGGAAACCCACCGGATTTCCCTTGGCATGAAGCAGTTGCAGTCCGACCCATGGGATGCGGTTGAAAAGGCCTACCCCTATGGTTCGATCCACAAGGGCCGTGTCACCAACATCACCGATTACGGCGCCTTTGTGGAGCTGGAAGCCGGTGTTGAAGGCCTTGTTCACGTTTCGGAAATGTCTTGGACAAAAAAGAACGTTCACCCCGGCAAGATCGTGTCGACCTCTCAGGAGGTGGATGTCATGGTGCTGGAGATTGACAGCACCAAGCGTCGGGTCAGCCTTGGCCTGAAGCAGACGCAGCGCAACCCGTGGGAAGTGTTTGCTGAAACGCACCCGGTGGGCGCGACCATCGAAGGCGAAGTCAAGAACATTACCGAATTCGGTCTGTTCGTGGGCTTGGACAACGATATCGACGGTATGGTGCATCTGTCGGACATCAGCTGGGATCAGCGCGGCGAAGAAGCGATTCAGAACTTCCGCAAGGGTGACACGGTTACGGCCTCGGTCACCGACGTGGATGTTGAAAAGGAACGCATCAGCCTGTCGATCAAGGCATTGGGCGAGGATTCGTTCAGTGACGCGGTTGATGGCGTCAAGCGCGGTGCAATCATCACGGTGGCCATCAGCGCCATCGAAGAGGGTGGCATCGAGGTGGAATACAATGGCGCCAAGTCATTCATCCGCCGCAGCGACCTGAGCCGTGACCGTGCCGATCAGCGGCCAGAGCGGTTCCAGGTGGGTGACAAGATTGATGTGCGGGTGACCAACATTGATCCGAAAACCCGCAAACTGGGTCTGTCGATCAAGGCGCGCGAGATTGCCGAAGAGAAAGAGGCCGTCGAACAGTATGGTTCATCCGATTCGGGTGCATCGCTGGGCGATATCCTTGGCGCAGCGCTCAAGGGCGGCGACAAGTAAGCATTGGCGACAAAACGCTGGCAAAGGGCCCCGCTTTATGGCGGGGCCCGTTTGCTTTCGGGTGGTCGTCCTTTGTTTTCGTTTGTGCGGCGCGTTTTATTGCGCCTATAGTCAAGCCATAACAATGGCGTGGCGTCCCTGAAACGGCGGGGTGACCATACGGGGGGCGTGAATGATCCGGTCAGAACTGATCCAGAAAATTGCGGACGACAATCCGCATCTGACGCAGCGCCATGTGGAGCGTATCGTCAACACGGTGTTTGAAGAGATCATCGACGCACTTGCCAAGGGTGACCGGGTTGAACTGCGCGGCTTTGGGGCGTTTTCGGTAAAGGCGCGCGATGCACGGGTGGGGCGCAATCCGCGCACGGGTGCAGCGGTGCAGGTGGATGACAAAAAGGTGCCGTTCTTCAAAACCGGCAAGGCGCTGCGCGACCGGTTGAACAGCGACTGATCGCTGGCTTGCGGCGGCGGGCGGTTCGGCGGATACTGCAGGCCCATTCCCCATGAACGGTGGCCAAAGCCATGCTGCGAGCGTTTCGATATATTGTGATTGCGGTGATCGGCCTTGGGCTGTTGACGGTGGCGCTGGCCAACCGCGCACCGGTAATGGTGCGGCTGCTGCCGGATGACATGTCGGCTTTCCTTGGGCTGCCACAGGGCATGGAGATGCCGCTGTTCCTGCCGATCTTTGGGGGCATCATCATGGGGCTGCTGATTGGCTTTGTCTGGGAATGGTGGCGCGAAGGCCAGCACCGCACGACGGCCACGGTGAAATCACGCGAAGTGGTGCGGCTGGAGCGGGAACTGGCGCTGTTGAAGGGTGCCAAGGGCGAGCAGCAGGATGATATTCTGGCGCTGCTGGACGGGCCAAAGGGCCGCTGATGTCTGATGTCCGGGTCAAGATTTGCGGTCTGCGAACGGCGGCAGATGTGCAGGCTGTGGCGGCTGCGGGCGCGGCCTATGCAGGCTTTGTGTTCTTTGCACGCAGCCCGCGCAATGTGACGATTGCGCAGGCACGGCTGTTGGCGCTGGCGGCCCCCACCGGGCTGGCCAAGGTGGCGCTGGTAGTGGACGCGGATGATTTGGCGCTTGATGCGATTGTTGAGGGCGTGCCGCTGGACATGTTGCAATTGCATGGGCATGAAACGCCTGCGCGGGTGGCCGCAGTGCGGGCGCGCTATGGCCTGCCGGTGATGAAAGCGGTGGGCGTGGCAGATGAGGGCGATCTGGCAGGGCTGATGGAGATGAGCCTTGCCGCCGATCAGCTGCTGATTGACGCCAAGCCGCCAAGGGGCGCGGATGTGCCGGGGGGCAATGGGCTGGCGTTCGACTGGCGGCTGCTGGTGGGGCGCAAATGGTTGCGGCCGTGGATGCTGGCGGGGGGGCTGACGCCTGATAACGTAGCGGAGGCGGTGCGGTTGACGGGGGCGCGTCAGGTGGATGTATCATCGGGGGTGGAATCTGCGCCGGGCGTGAAGGACCATGCGGCGATTGCGGCGTTCGTGGCGGCGGCGGGTGCGGCCTGACCATGGGTTATTTTGGCAACCGGTCGGTCAACCTGATCTATATGCATGCGGGTTTGCAGGCCTTTGCATCCTACGGGGGTGAGGCGTTTGCCTTTGTCTATCTGCTGAAGGCGGGGATTCCGGCACCGGTGGTGCTGCTGGCGATTGCGGCGATGTTCGGCAGCCGGATGCTGTTTCGCCAGTTGGTGCTGCCACTGGTGCGGCGGGTGGGCATGCGGCGGGCGCTGGTGGTGGCGATACTGGCCGAGGCAGCGACCTACCCCATCCTGTCACAGATCACGGGCACGGCGCCGCTGTTATGGGGCTATCTGGCGCTGTGGGCGTTCAGCAGCAGCCTGTATTGGACGACCTATCATAGCTATGTGGCGATGCTGGGGGACAACCATCTGCGCGGGGCACAGACGAGTGCTGTGGAGATGATCGGGATGATGATGGGCATTGTGGCCCCAGCGGTGACGGGCCTGCTGTTGACGATGTTCAGCCCGATTGTGGCGTTTGGCGTGGTGGGGGTGGCGATGGCGGCGTCCACGCTGCCAGTGCTGGCGGGGCCTGATCCGGCGGTGGCGGATGTGGCAAAGATGCCGCGCGAGACAAAATGGGCGGCACGGGCGATCCTGTTTGCCGATGGGCTGCGGACGGGGTGTTTTCATTTCACATGGCTGATCGCGCTGTTTCTGACATTGGGGTCAAGCTATGCGGCCTTTGGCGGGGCGATGGCGCTGACCGGCCTTGCGGGCGCGCTGGCGGCGCTGTTTCTGGGCCGGGCGATTGATCTGGGCAAGGGATTGGGTGCGGTGCGCATCGGCTTTGCTGCGATTGGTGTGGCGGCGGTGGCGCGGGTGGTGGGCTATCCGGTGCCGGTTTGGGCGTTGGCTGCGAATGTGGCGGCGGCGCTGGCCTGGCCGCTGTATGCCACGGCGTTCAATGCGCGCGTTTATACGCTGGCGCGCCAGTCACCTTGTGCCTTGCGGTTTCACATCGTGGCGGAAGGTGGCTGGGATATGGGCACCTGCCTGTCATGCCTTGCGGCGGCAGGTCTGCTGCAGGCGGGGTTCAGCTTTCATCTGCCCTTGGCCATTGGGGTTTTGGGCTGCGTGCTGTGTTATGTGACCGTTGCGCGGACGTTTGACGCCTGACATATGGCGCGACCGCCCGAAGGGGGCGGCCGCATTGTTTTTTGCCGCGGCCTCTGGCGCAAGCGCCAACCGGCCTTGAAGAATGGGGGTTTTCCACCCCCAAACCCCCGGAGGATATTTGCGGACAGATGAATATGGTGAAGAGGCCTTTTCCAAGGGGGGCCTTCGCGCTACACCCAACCGGTAATGTGAGAGGGCGGGCCATGGCCGAGGACGGAATCAACAGCTTTATGACGGGGCCGGATGAGCAGGGCCGTTTCGGTATGTTTGGCGGGCGGTTTGTAAGCGAAACGCTGATGCCGCTGATCCTGGATCTGGAAGCGCGTTATGAATTTGCCAAAACGGACCCGGCGTTCTGGACAGAAATGGACTGGCTGTGGAAGCATTATGTGGGGCGGCCAAGCCCGCTATACTATGCGGAACGGCTGACGCGGCATCTGGGCGGTGCGAAAATCTACATGAAGCGCGATGAGCTGAACCACACGGGCGCACACAAGATCAACAATGTGCTGGGGCAGATCATTCTGGCGCGGCGCATGGGCAAGACCCGGATCATTGCAGAAACCGGCGCGGGCCAGCACGGGGTGGCGACGGCCACGGTCTGTGCAAAGTTCGGGTTGAAATGCGTGGTTTACATGGGCGCGCATGATGTGGAGCGGCAGGCACCGAATGTGTTCCGCATGCGGCTGCTGGGGGCCGAGGTGGTGCCAGTGACATCAGGGCGGGGCACGCTGAAGGATGCGATGAACGACGCGCTGCGCGACTGGGTGACGAATGTACGCGACACGTTTTATTGCATCGGCACGGTGGCTGGGCCGCATCCGTACCCAGCGATGGTGCGGGATTTCCAATCCATCATCGGCAAGGAAGTGCGCTGGCAGCTGGCCGAGCAGGAAGGCGAAGGGCGGCTGCCCGATACGCTGATCGCGGCGATTGGGGGCGGGTCGAACGCGATGGGGCTGTTCTATCCGTTTCTGGATGATCCGTCGGTGAACATCATCGGGGTTGAGGCGGGCGGCAAGGGCGTGGACGACCGCATGCAGCATTGCGCCAGTCTGACGGGCGGGCGGCCGGGTGTGCTGCATGGCAACCGGACCTATCTGTTGCAAGACCTTGATGGCCAGATTCTGGAAGGGTTCAGCATTTCTGCGGGACTTGATTATCCGGGCATCGGGCCGGAGCATGCCTGGCTGCATGATACAAAGCGGGCGCAATATGTGAGCATCACGGATGCCGAGGCGCTGGAGGCGTTTCAACTGTCGTGCCAGTTGGAAGGCATCATCCCGGCGCTGGAGCCAAGCCATGCTTTGGCGCATGTGATGAAAATCGCACCGGGTTTGCCCGCCGACCATATCATCGTGATGAACATGTGTGGGCGGGGGGACAAGGACATCTTTACGGTGGCCAAGCATCTGGGCTTTGACATGAAGGTGTAGGCGCGTCAGTACATTGACGTGCGATAGGCTTTGTCCAACCCAGCGTCGATTCTGGCCATTTCGGCCGGGTCGGCGGGGGCACTGGTGGTCTGATCCAGAATGATGTTCAGC
>JAYUZO010000180.1:0-13371 GCA_043751715.1 Rhodobacterales bacterium
TTGTCGATGTTGACTTTTTTCCACAGGTCAAGCCCGCCCACACCAATGGTCAGCGCGCCAAACGCAAGGTTTGATTGCCATGGCTGGTCACCCAGTGCCAGCGGCACCTTGCCCGCAGCGCGCACCTGATCAGCGGTTGCCACGAATTCGTTCCAGTTGGTTGGCACCGGAATGCCAAGGTCGGTATACACCTTGTTTGACAGCCACAGCCATTCTGGCGAATGGATGTTCACCGGTGCGCAGTAAATGCGCCCGTCAACCGTGCAGGCATCCAGCAGTGATGGCGGATTGACGATTTCTTTCCAGTTGTTGGCCTCGGCCACATCGGTCAGGTCCAGCATCAGGCCTGCCTCAACCAGTTCCAGCGCCTGCTGGCCGTGGTTGAATTGCGTCGCACCCATCGGATCGCCGCCCGTGATGCGGCTGATCATGATCGGGCGCGCCGTGCCGCCGCCGCCTGCAATGGCGCCGTCCACCCACGTGTCACCCGATGCATCAAACGCCTTGGCCAACTCACCCACGGCAGCCGCTTCGCCACCCGATGTCCACCAATGCGTTACTTCCAGTTCTTCGCCAAAAGCAAAGCTTGGCAGGGCAACCGACGCACACAGCGCCGCCGCCAGATTGAATTTCCTCATGCAGTCCTCCCTGGTAAACGTTCTCTTCCTGTAACGTTGTAGAAATAGCCTATAACGTTATAGTTTTGTCGATCAAGCAATCTTTTCGCTTGCCCGATCAATTCTTCCGCGCCTTCATTGGGGGGAATCACGGGTGTGATCCGGGGCATGAAAGGCGACTGCACGTGCAGCAAGAACGCATGAAAATCTGTCTGCAAGTGCCGCATGTGGCGGCGTTTTCCGGGCTTTCTGCGGGCGCACTTTGCGGGCAAAAGCAGGGCGGATTAGGGTGGCTGGTTGTGCAGAATCGATTCGTTTTCATGGGTCAGGCAGAGGTGGCAGAATGACGCTGTCCCCGGAAACAGACTTGCGCCCCACCCTCAAGACGATTGCACAGGAAACCGGCCTTGCCATTGCCACGGTCAGCCGCGCCCTGAAAGATGCGCCTGATATTGGCGAGGCGACCAAGCTGCGCGTCCGCGCTGCCGCCACCCGGCTTGGCTATCGCCCCAACCGCGCGGGCGTGCGCCTGCGCACCGGCAAAACCAACGTGATCGCCCTTGTTCTGTCTACCGAGGCCGATGTGATGAACCACACCTCGCGCCTGATATCGTCAATGGCCCAAGGGCTGCGTGGCACCAATTACCATCTGGTGATGATGCCGTTTTTCCCCGACGAAGACCCGATGACCCCCGTGCGCTATCTGGTTGAAACCGGCTCCGCCGATGGCATCATCCTGAACCAGACCACGGCCGATGACCCCCGCGTGCAGTATCTGCACGCCCAGAACATGCCCTTTGCCACCCATGGCCGCACCGATACCGGCATCACCCACGCCTATTTTGATTATGACAACGAAGCGTTCAGTCGTATCGGCGTAGGGGCCTTGGCGGCCAGGGGGCGCAAACGCCTGCTGCTGATCGCCCCGCCCCGCGCCCACTGCTATGCCGTGCACATGATCGCAGGCTTCATGGCCGAGGCCGCCCGCCTTGGCCTGCACTGTGAGGTGATGGCCGATCTGACCAGCGACAGCGGCGCTGCCCTGATCGAGGCCGCCGTGACCCGCCGCATGCACACCCACCCCGCGCCCGATGGCATCATCTGCGGGTCGACCACGGCAGCGATGGCCGCGGTGATGGGCGCGGAACTTGCCGGGCTGCAGATTGGTGTGGGCTTTGATCTGGTCGCCAAAGAGGCGATTTCGTTCCTGCACCGGTTCCGGCGTGACATGATCGTGCTGCACGAAGACGTAGACCGCGCAGGCGCGCACCTGTCACGCGCCATCATACAGGCCATCGAAGACCCGACAGCGCCGGTAGCACAGGCGCTCGACCGGCCACAGGAATTATCATCCGATTGAACAAGACGGCCCGCAACAGGCCATTCTGGGGGAGACAGACATGAAAACCATCAAGGGCCCGGCCCTGTTCCTTGCACAGTTTGCCGGTGACGCAGCCCCCTTCAATTCATGGGACAGCATCACCGCCTGGGCGGCGGATTGCGGCTATAAGGGTGTGCAGGTGCCATCATGGGATGCGCGGTTGTTCGATCTGGACAAGGCGGCGAGTTCGAAAACCTATTGCGATGATCTTAAAGGCGTGGCCGCTGCCAACGGGATCGAAATCACCGAACTGTCCACCCACCTGCAAGGTCAGCTTGTCGCCGTGCACCCTGCCTATGACGATGCGTTTGATGGTTTCGCCGCCCCTGCCGTGCGCGGCAACCCAAAGGCGCGGCAGGCATGGGCCGTGGATCAGGTGAAAAAGGCGCTGTCGGCGTCACAGAACCTGGGCCTGACCGCGCATGCCACCTTTTCCGGCGCGCTGGCATGGCCTTATATCTACCCTTGGCCGCAGCGCCCCGCTGGCCTTGTGGAAACCGCGTTTGATGAACTGGCCGCGCGCTGGCTGCCCATTCTTGATCATGCTGATGATTGCGGTGTGGATGTGTGTTACGAAATCCACCCCGGCGAAGACCTGCATGACGGCATTTCGTTCGAAATGTTTCTGGACCGTGTGAAGGGGCACACGCGTTGCAACATGCTGTATGACCCCAGCCACTACGTGCTGCAACACCTTGATTACCTTGATCATATCGACATCTACCATGACCGTATCCGCATGTTCCACGTCAAGGATGCCGAACTGAACCCCACCGGGCGGCAAGGCGTGTATGGCGGGTTCCAGTCATGGGTCAACCGCGCGGGCCGCTTCCGTTCGCTTGGCGATGGGCAGGTAGATTTCGGCGGCATCTTTTCCAAACTCACGCAATACGGGTTTGATGGCTGGGCCGTGGTCGAATGGGAATGCTGCCTGAAACACCCCGAAGACGGCGCACGCGAAGGCGCTGAATTCGTGAAAAGCCACATCATCCGCGTCACCGAAAAGGCCTTTGATGATTTCGCGGATGCCGGCACTGACATGGCCGCCAACCGCCGCATGCTGGGAATATCCTGATGCCGATTGATGCCGCACACACCGCCCGCAGCCCCCGTATCCGCCTTGGCATGGTGGGGGGTGGCCAAGGGGCCTTTATCGGCGCGGTTCACCGCATTGCTGCGCGGATTGATGACCAGTTTGAACTGGTTGCAGGCTGTTTTTCATCCAACGCCGAACGCGCGCTTGCCAGTGCCGCTGATCTGGGTGTGAACCCTGCGCGCGCCTATACCAGCTTTGCAGACATGGCCCAACGCGAGGCGCGCAAGAAAGACGGGATCGAGGCGGTGGCGATTGTCACCCCCAACCACATGCACGCGCCTGTGGCGGTGGAATTCCTGCGCCGTGGCATTCATGTGATCTGCGACAAACCGCTGACGGCGACCCTGCCCGAGGCGAAAAAGCTGGCCAAAACCGCCGCTGCATCGGGTGCGATCTTTGCGCTGACGCATAACTACACAGGCTACCCGATGATCCGGCAGGCGCAGGCCATGATAGCTGCGGGTGATCTGGGCGATATCCGCGTGGTGCAGGTGGAATATGCGCAGGATTGGCTAAGCACGGATCTCGAGGCGTCGGGCCAGAAACAGGCGGGCTGGCGCACCGACCCTGCGCAATCAGGTGCCGGGGGCAGCACGGGTGATATCGGCACGCATGCGTTTAACCTTGCGTCGTTCGTGTCGGGGCTGACGCTGGAAAGCCTTGCCGCCGATCTGCAGGCCTTTGTGCCGGGGCGCAGGGTGGATGACAACGCCCATGTCCTGATGCGCTTTGTTGGTGGGGCGCGCGGCATGCTGTGGTGTTCTCAGGTGGCACCGGGCAATGAAAATACGCTGCGCCTGCGGATTTATGGCAGCAAGGCGGGCATCGAATGGGCGCAGGAAGACCCGAACTATCTGTGGTTCACCCGGTTGGGCGAACCCAAACAGCTGCTGACGCGCGGGGGGGCCGGGGCGCATGCGGCCGCCGCACGAATGACACGCACACCAGCGGGCCACCCCGAGGGATATCTGGAGGGGTTTGCGAATATCTATGCCGAGGCCGGGCGCGCCATCATTGCACGGCGCAACGGGGCTGTGCTGGACACAGCGGTGATGTTTCCGGGGCTGAAAGAGGGGCTGGAGGGCGTTGCCTTTGTTGATGCCTGCGTGCGGTCATCGCGCCGTAACGGGGCGTGGGTCGGGCTGAACCTGTAGATCAACGCGATGGGCCACGCCTGTCTGGCGCGGGCCGGTCGCGGACCCTCACCCGCCAAAGCGCTCAGCCCGATTCGCCAGTTATGGTTAACGCGCCAAAAGCACCCCCGGCGTATGGGCCAAAGCTGGGCAAAGTATGGCCCAAAGCCATACGTTTAACTTTTCGGTAGTAACCCGAATTAATGCAGCGTACGTAACCACTTACGGTGCAACATTGGTCCCGACAGACCTAAGCTGCCCCCTGTGCCCCAGCGCGCCTGTACGACAGTCAACCCCGCAACCGCGCCCGTTCCCGTTGCAGCCATAACCCGGTCAGCAACAAGGGCGCATTGTTCACCTCACCACTTGCCATCAGCGCCTCAAACGCGGCAAACGGCATCCGGTGGCCGCGAATATCTTCGGCCTCGCCCGCCAGACCAAACACGCCATCAATACCTTCGGGCAGGTCTGTAAGCGCCAGATAAGAATACAGATATTCCGCCTTGCCCGCAGGCGACGGGTAATAGCCCCCCACATATTCCATCGCCCCCAGCACCAGCCCCGCCTCTTCCACCGCCTCGCGCCGCGCTGCCTGCTCGGGGGTTTCGCCGGGATCAATCCGCCCGGCAATCGCTTCCAGTGACCAGGGCTGCGTATCGCCGCGCGCAAATGGGCCGGGGCGGAATTGTTCAATCAAAAGAACCACATCGCGTACCGGATCATAGGGCAGCACGGTGACAGCATCGCCCGATATGAACACCGCGCGGTTGACCTGCGGGCTGAACGAGCCATCAAAACGGCGGAATTGCAGATCGTATT
Organism: Rhodobacterales bacterium; assembly: GCA_043751715.1. Taxonomy (GTDB): domain Bacteria; phylum Pseudomonadota; class Alphaproteobacteria; order Rhodobacterales; family Rhodobacteraceae; genus JAAFHS01. The sequence continues at coordinate 5,047 of JAYUZO010000180.1, forward strand.
CCTCAACCGCAAAAAACCGTGCATAAGGGGTTACGCGCCGCGCCACGGTCACATCGCCCGCCCCCGCCGCAAAGCGTTGCGTCACCGGCCCGCCCGCCGCCGCCCGCACCCGAGACGCCCCCCGCACCAGCATCAGCCGGTAACGGGCCAGAACATCTGCAGCCGGGGCCTGCCCGTACAGCCCCATCACATCCTGCGCCGTGGCCGTAACCGTGGCACCCCATTGCGCCTGCCAATCCGCCAGATGCCAGTCTGCACCGGCAACCCATTGGCCTGCATGCGGAAAATACACCCGCGCCGTGACCGGGCCCGCCGCATTTACCACCACATCCCGCGTATCAAACGCAAAACCCACCTCGTAGAAATCCAGCCGCGCCACATCCGCCGCCGTCATCCCGCGCACCAGCACGCCTGTGGCCACCGCCCCCGCATCCGGCACGATCACCGGAAAGACGCCGCCCTTGGCCCAAACCACCCGGTGCCCCGCCAGCTGTGCCGGGTGCACTGCCACATCACGCCCCAGAACCATTGCCAGCAAAGGCACATGGCACAGCGTCCCGTAAAAAAAGAAAACCGTCACGGCCAGCGGCGGCTTGTCGCCTCGGCGGCCACACCGCCCAATGCCCCGCCCACCAGCAGCGTGCCGATGATCTCGGGCGTCAGCAACCCGCGCCCCAGTGCCACAATAATCTCGAACACCGCCAGCACTGCCTCCATCGGGCCGTCATAGCGGCCCTTGGTGGATATCACGACCATCTGGTAGATCGCGAAAATCAGCAGCGTAAAGAACACCGCTGTCAGCACCGTGCGGATGCCTGATCCCACCGCCGCCGACATGCCACGCCCCACCAGCACCCCCATGACCCGCCAGCCGCAGATCAGGCTGATCAGCGCCGCACCTTCACGCAGCCAGGTGGTGCGCGCGCCGGTGGTAATGCCCTGGGCATACAGGTCTGCAACAAAGACCCCAAGCAAAGCAAACAGAACGGCGGAGACGAGTTTTGCGGCTGTCGGCATGATACCCTTTACGTCCGGTGCAATCAGGGGCGTGTCACCGTGATTTGCGTCACATCACAGTTACCGCCGCGAAACGTGCCCGCGCAAGAGGTCAGATAAAAGTTCCACATCCGGCGGAACCTGTCATCAAAGCCCATGCTGGCCACTTCGGGCCAACGCGCGTTGAAATCATCATGCCAGCGGCGCAGGGTCTGGCTGTAGCTTTGGCCAAATTCGATCGACCCTTTCACCTTCAGCCCCGCCTTCACAATCTCGGCCCGCAGCACCGAAGGTGATGGCAACATGCCGCCCGGAAAGATGTATTTCTGAATGAAGTCAACGCCGCGCTTGTACACCGCCCAGCGTTTGTCCTGCACGGTAATGATCTGCAGCGTCGCATGTGCGCCGGGTTTCAGCCTTTCGCGCAGCGTGTTGAAATACACGGGCCAATAGCGTTCGCCCACGGCTTCAAACATCTCGATGCTTGCGATGCCGTCATACAGGCCGTCTTCATCACGGTAATCCTGCAACTTTATGGTCACACGGTCTGCCAGCCCTGCCCGTGCGATCCGCGTCACGGCAAAGTCATGCTGCGCCTGACTGATGGTCAGCGCCGTCACCTGCAGGCCGCGCACGCTTGCGGCATATTCGGCAAAACCGCCCCAGCCGCAGCCGATTTCCAGCACATGATCACCGGGTTTCACCCCCATCTGGTCAACCATGCTGGCGTATTTCTGCTGTTGCGCCGCCTCCAGGCTTTCGTGCCCCGTATGAAACAGCGCCGATGAATAAGTCATCGTGTCATCCAGCCACAGGCTGTAGAAATCATTGCCCAGATCATAGTGATAGGCGATGTTCTTTACGGCCTGCGTCTTGGAATTCGACTGCCACCAGAAGCGCAGTTTTTCATAATTGCGCAGCAGCACCATGCCGGGATAGCCGTCGTAGACATCATTATTGCCTTCGTGGATCAGGTCCATGAACGCCATCAGATCGGGCGTTGACCACCAGCCATCAAGATACGCATCGCAAAAGCCCAGATCGCCCTCGCGGATCAGGCGGGCAAAGGTATCGGGGTTATGGATGGTCAGTTCTGCCACCGGGCCGGGTTTTGCCCCTTCGGCCCGGAACCGCCGCCCATCGGGCAGCACAAAATCCAGCCGCCCATGTTGCAACCCTTTGGTCACGGCGTAAGCTGTCGCAAAATAGCGCGGCAGGCCAGTCTGGCCCTTGGTTGTCGTCAAAACCGTCATGTTCCTCCCCCGAGGGCTTTTGTTTGTACTTTTATACCTACGTGACTTAGCCTCAAGAGTTTCTTTCGCCATAGGCTTTCAACGCACGCGCCCGCCCTTCCGCAAGGTCAATCAGGGGCATCGGATAGCGTCTGGCTGGATCAAGCGCCCATTTTCGCGGCACAGCGTCAAAATAGGCCTGCGCCTCTGGCCCTGGATTGCGCGAAAGTTCGGCTATAAACCGTTTGCGGTAAACGCTGCCCGGATCAAACTTTTCCGCCTGCGTGGCCGGGTTGAAGATCCGGAAATAGGGTGCCGCATCCGGGCCTGACCCCGCCGCCCATTGCCAGCCCATGGCATTGGCCGCCGGGTCCCAGTCGGTCAGGCAATCGGCAAACCATTGCAGGCCCACCCGCCAGTCGGTCAGCAGATGCTTGGTCAGATAGCTGGCCACAATCATCCGGCCCCGGTTGTGCATGGTGCCTGTCACATACATCTCGCGCATCGCGGCATCCACGAACGGCTCTCCCGTCATGCCCTGTTTCCAGCGCATCGCATCCGGGTTTTCACCCCGCCAGGCAAAGCTGTCCCATTCCGGTTTCCAGTTGCCGGTTACAATATGCGGCGTGTGAAAAATCAGATGATAGCTGAACTCACGCCAGACAATTTCCTTGAGGAACGTTTCAGCCCCCCGCCGCCCTTCATGCAGCGCGCGCATGCCCGCGTGCCAGATCGTTCGCGGGCCAATCTCACCCAAGGCCAGGTTCTGTGACAGCCCCGATGTGCCCGCCACAGCGCACATATTGCGTCCGTTGTCATAGTCATCCACCGGGCCGCCCAGAAACCATGCCATCCGGTCAAGTGCCGCCACCTCACCCACCCGCTGATGGGGTGCCACAATTGCAGCCCCCCGGCGCATTGCAGCCCCCAGTTGCCAGTCGTCCAGCCTATCCGATACCGGCCAGACATCCGGTGCGTGCAGGGCCCTTGGTGCCGGTGCCGGTGCCGCCACATCGCGGTCTTTCACAGTGCGCCAGAATGGCGTGTACACCCGGTAAAACCCACCCGACCCGGTTTCAACTGTGTGCGGCTCATGCAGCAGATGGCCTGCATGGCTGGTCACATCGACCACACCCTTTAACGCGGCCTTGACGCCCGTGTCGCGCGCAACGGCCACCGGATCATACAGGCGTGACCAATGCACCCCCGCAGCGCCGGTTTCCGCAATCACCGCGCGCAGCACGTCCAGTGCCGCCCCCCGGCGCAAGGTCAGCCCGCTGCCAAGCCCCCGCAGCCGCGCCTGCAAATCCGCCAGCGACAACCCCAACCGCCACTTTGCCGCCGCCCCGATGGCCTCTGTTTCCGGGTCCAGAATGAACAGGGGCACCAATGGCCGCCCCGTTGCCACCGCAGCCGTCAGCATCGGCAGATCGGCCAGCCGCAAGTCCCGCCGGAACCACAAGATCAAAGGCGCATCGGTCATGTCACACTCCCCACCACAGTCCTACGCCATCCTGCGCAAACCGGATCATTCCACATTCATCTGTCCGCAAATATCCTCGGGGGGTGAGGCGCGCATGCGCCGAGGGGGGCCGAGGCCCCCCCTGATTTTTCGCAGAAAAATCGTAGCCCCTAAAGCACCCGGTCCAGTGCCGTAATCGCCCGCGCCACCTCGGCCGCACTGGTGTAATGCACCAGGCTCAGGCGCAAAACGCCCTTGGCCGGGTCCACCCCCATTGCCTGCAAGGGCCGCACGCCGTAAAAATCACTGCCGCCGCAGTTCACCCCCAGTGCCCCCAGTGCCCGCGCCATATCTTCCGCAGGTCCCGCCAGTTCCACCGCAATCGTCGGGGCCCGCGCTGCCGCTTCGCGTGGCCCGATCAGGCGCAGGTCATTGCGCGCGGCCAGATAATCCAGCAGCGGCGTCACCACGGCCACCTCGGCGCTGCGCATCAGATCATGCACACTCCGGTTGCGTGCCGCCGCATCGCCGCTGATCCCATGGTGTGCAGCCAGCGCATCAATGTAATCCGCCATCCCCGCACAAGCTGCGATCTGCGCATGATCCGGCCCCGAAGGCGTAAAACGTTTGTATAGCACATCCGCGTTGAAATGATGCCCCTGCGCCGGCAGCGCCCAGCCCATATCCGCCCCGATCACCATGATCCCCTGATGCGGTCCATAGGTCTTGTAGGCCGAAAACAGGTACACATCGCAACCCAGCGCCGCCACATCCGGCAACCCGTGCGGCGCATAGCTGACGCCGTCCACCACGCTCCACGCCCCTGCCGCCCGGCAGATCACACAGATCGCCGCCACATCATTGATCGCCGCCACCACGTTCGAACAGTGCGGAAACGCCACCAGCCGCACTTGTCCGTCCGCCAGCAGCGCCACCAGATCATCCGGATTCAACAGCCCCGTCTGCGGGTCAATCTGCCATTCGCGCACCTCAACCCCGCTGTCGGCCAGCCTGCGCCATGGGCCGCTGTTGGCCTCATGGTCCTGATTTGTCACCACGATGGCACCCCGATCTGTGCCTTGGGAGCCTGCCATGTGTTGCCGCAAGGCCTGCGCCAGCACATAGGTATTCGTGCTGGTGGACGGCCCGAAACTGACCTGATCCCCCGCCACCCCCATCATCGCGGCAAGGCGCAGGCGCGCCTCATCCATTTCCGCCCCGGCCAGTTCGGATACTGCAAACGGATGATAGGGCTGCACTTTGCGTTCCACATAAAACCGGTGCAGCCGGTCTACCACCTGACGGCAAGGGTAAGACCCGCCCGCGTTTTCAAAATGCGCCTGCCCCGCCAGCGCCCCATCAAACGCCGGAAACTGTGCCCGCACGAATTCAAGGTCCAACATCGCCATCCCATCATTCCTTTGTTCAGTCTGCCACCGCGCCGCCGGCCGGTGTTTGCACATATTCGCCCGTGTTAAATCACCGCCTTGTGCCACTTCACAGGGCCCTCACGCTTCGTCATGCAAAATTTATCAGCACAGCATCTTGCCGACATGTGATCTTGCGTCCACCTTTGATACGTCGCTTGTGCGACGGCGCACAATTTCATAGCGTCGCCTGATAACAAAGCAGGCCGCCTTCGGGGGAGGGTGCGCCTGCGACAACAGACGAGGAGCGTCCATGTCCGTCAGAACCATTCTTATTGCCACATCCGCACTGGCCTTTGCCCTTGCCGCACCCGCTCGTGCCGGTGACCCCGAACTGCTGGTGTTCGACTGGGCCGGTTGGGAAATTCCCGAACTGTTCGCAGGCTTTGCCGCAACCCATGGTGACGGCCCCACCTATGCGTTCTTTGCCGATGATGATGAGGCGTTCCAAAAGGTGTCGTCCGGGTTCAAAGCCGATGTCGTGCATCCCTGCTCGCAGATGGTGCCCAAGTACCGCGCCGCGGGCCTGATCGAACCCTGGGATACCAGCCGCATTCCGGAATTTGCCAATATTGCGCCGGGCATGCTGGCCTCTGATGTGTTCAGTGATGCCGAAGGCGTGTGGTTCCTGCCCACCGATGCCGCCTACACCGCCATCGCCTTCAACACCGAAACCGTACCTGCGGCTGATGTTACCTCGCTGTCGGTGTTCCAGAACCCCACTTATGCAGGGCGCATTTCACTGCCCGACAACACCGATGATGTCTGGGCGCTGGCCCTGCTGGCCACTGGCGTCACCGACTGGACCACTGTTACAGACGAACAGTTCACCGCCGCCGCTGATTGGCTGCGCGCCGTGCACCCGAATGTACGCGCCTACTGGTCTGATCCGTCCGAACTGACGCAGCTGATGGCCACCGGCGAAGTGCAAGTGTCCTGGGCGTGGAATGATGCCGTGGCCCTGCTGCGGTCCGAAGGCTTTCCCGTCGGATTTCAGCGCACGCCAACCGAAGGTGTGACGACATGGTTCTGCGGTCTGGTCAACGCCAAGGGTGGCCCCGGTTCCGAAGACAAGCTGTATGATTACGTCAACGCCTTCCTGTCACCCACCGCTGCACAGGCCATGATCGACAACTTCGGTTACGCCCATGCAAACACCGCGTCGCTGGCAACCATTCCGACTGACGCATTGGTCGCGGCCGATGTAAACCCGGTGGAAGGCATTCTGTTGCCGCAAGTGCCGATCAAAACCGCCATGCGCGACCGCATGCTGGAAGAGTTTGAACTGATCAAGTCAGGCTTCTGACCCCAACCCGTTCAATGCCACGGGCGCCCGGTGTCAAAACCGGGCGCTTTGTCATTTCAGCAGTTTTTTATTTGCCCAAATACTCTGTCTTCCACGCGCACGCCGTCCTGCTTGCGCATAGCGGCACAGCGTCCTATATCTGACAGTGCTCGGGGTAACCCAGACTATGGTGATAAACGCACCTGTAATAAACGGCTCGGACCCGGGGGCGGTACCCGGCGACTCCACCAGTCTCGCCTTCGTTTGGCAGGATGGGGTCGAAATAGGATCGACGAACGTCTAAAGAGGCCAGCTTTTACCCGGTAGGAACCACCGTTATCGGACCACAAGTACAGTTGCAAACGACAACCGTGCTCCGATGGCCCTTGCTGCGTAAGCAGTTCGGACATCGAAAACTAAGCCCTTGCGCTTAGCCGCGTAAGGCGGGGTTCGCAGGTACCTGGCAACAGAAACCTGCACTTCATTCCCCCGCTTGACCGCCCGGTAACCCTGCCCTATCACCACGTCATGGGGTCTGCGAACGCCCCGTGAGGCGTCAGGCCCAAGCATCGCATCCCGTTGACCCCTTTTGTCAGGATGCCCCATGCCCGGCCCCAACCAGATCACCCCCACCCAACTGATGCGCTTGATCGGCACCCCCGATTGCCCCGTGCTGATTGATGTACGCATCCCCGAAAACGTCGATGAATTGCCCCGCCTGATCCCCGGATCACGCCTGTATCCCCACACGGCCCTGCCAACCCTGCCGGCAGGCACCCGCGCCGTGGTGATCTGCAAGCGCGGCCGGAAACTTTCCGAAGGGGCGGCGGCCATGATGCGCACATCAGGCGTGTTGGCCGAGGTGCTGGACGGCGGCACGCTGGCATGGGCCGACGCAGGCCTGCCCATGGTTCCGCTGGCCCTGATGCCGCAAACCGCCCTTTGGGTCACCCGCCACCGCCCAAAGGTTGACCGGATCGCCTGCCCCTGGCTGATCCGCCGCTTTATCAACCGCGATGCGCGGTTCCTGTTCGTGGCCCCGGTTGATGTGCCCGACGTGGCCGAAAACTTTGGCGCCACCGCCTTTGACATCGAAGGGGTGCACTGGTCGCACCGGGGCGACACCTGCACCTTTGATGCGCTGATCGCCGATTTCGCCCTGTCCACCCCAGCACTTGACCGTCTGGCAATGGTCGTGCGCGCCGCTGATACCGACCGCCACGATCTGGCCCCGCAGGCCGCAGGCTTGCTTGCGCTGTCAGTGGGCCTGTCGCGCCTGTACCGTGATGATCTGGCGCAGATGGAAGCAGGGATCGCCATGTATGATGCGCTGTATCGCTCGGCGCGCGATGGCCACGATGAAGGCCATGACTGGCCTGCAGGGCGCAGCGCATGACCGTATCCATCCCTGATCTGACACGCGCTTTCCTGCGCATTGGCTGTTTGTCCTTTGGCGGCCCGGCCGGCCAGATTGCGATGATGCACCGCGAGGTGGTGGATACGCACAAATGGCTGACAGAAAAGGAATATCTGTCAGCCCTGTCATTCTGCATGCTGCTGCCCGGCCCCGAGGCGATGCAACTGGCCACCTGGATCGGCTGGCGGATGCATGGCACGCTGGGCGGGCTGATCGCAGGGCTGTTGTTCGTGCTGCCGGGGGCCGTGGTGGTGCTGGCGCTGTCTGTGGTGTTTGCAACGCTGGGCGATCTGCCGCTGGTATCGGCGCTGTTCTTTGGCCTGCAGGCCGCCGTGGTGGCCGTGGTGATCGAGGCCCTGCTGCGCGTGGCAAAACGCGCGCTGAAGGGCCGCGCGCAATGGGTGATTGCGGGGCTGGCGTTCGTGGGGTTGTTCGTGCTGAACCTGCTATTTCCGCTGATCATCGCCGCCGCCGGGCTGTGGGGGCTGTTTACTGCCCGCCCTACC
>JAYUZO010000181.1:0-10607 GCA_043751715.1 Rhodobacterales bacterium
CCATTCCGCGAGAGCGGTCCCACAGTCCGTTAATTTTCAGAATTCACACCAAGTCGATATGAGTAAAGATCTTTCTCACAATTTTCCACAAGCCTATCGTCAACGTGATATAAAATCACACTTATCGGTGACACCTAACGTTGAGATAGCTTCCTTACATCTTCTCCTTAAAAATCTAAAATCAACATAGCACTTCTCTCCCATCCTGCACCGTGCGGGCACGCGATTGATGCCGAGTGTCGATCCAATTCTCTGTCATCCCCGCGAAGGCGGGGAACCATTGCTTTAGGGCGGGTCCCCGCCTTCGCGGGGAGGACGGGTCAGGAGTCCATCTTCAAAGCACTGATGAAAGCCTCCTGCGGAATCTCCACCTTCCCGAACTGGCGCATCCGCTTTTTCCCGGCCTTCTGCTTGTCCAGCAACTTCCGCTTGCGCGACGCGTCGCCGCCGTAGCACTTCGCGGTCACGTCCTTACGCATGGCTGACAGCGTTTCGCGCGCGATCACCCGCGCGCCGATGGCGGCCTGAATGGGGATCTTGAACATGTGGCGGGGGATCAGCTCCTTGAGCTTTTCGACCATGGCGCGCCCGCGCGCCTCGGCACGGTCACGGTGGACCATCATCGACAGGGCATCAACGGGTTCGTCATTGACCAGGATGGACATCTTCACCAGGTAATCTTCGCGGTATTCGGAGATGACGTAATCAAAGCTGGCATAGCCCTGGGTGACGGATTTCAGGCGATCGTAGAAATCAAACACGACCTCGGCGAGGGGCAGGTCATAGACGACCATGGCGCGGGAGCCGGCGTAGGACAGGTCAAGCTGGATGCCGCGGCGGTCCTGACACAGCTTGAGGATATCACCGAGGTATTCATCGGGGACCATGATGGTGGCCTTGATGCGCGGCTCATCGATATGGTCGACATGGGAGAGGTCGGGCATATCGGCGGGGTTGTGGAGATCGCGGACCTCACCATCCTTCATGTGGAGGTGGAAGACGACGGAGGGGGCGGTGGTGATGAGGTCGAGGTTGTATTCACGCTCGAGCCTATCCCGGATGACCTCGAGGTGGAGGAGGCCAAGGAAGCCGCAGCGGAAGCCAAAGCCGAGGGCGGCGGAGGTTTCCATTTCGGAGGAAAAGGAGGCGTCATTGAGGGAGAGTTTTTCGATGGCGTCGCGGAGGTTTTCGAAATCGGCGGCGTCAACGGGGAAGAGGCCGCAGAAGACGACGGGTTGGGCGGGTTTGAAGCCGGGCAAGGGTTCGGCGCAGCCGCGGCGTTCGTGGGTGATGGTATCGCCGACGCGGGTATCGCGGACCTGTTTGATGGAGGCGGTGAAGATGCCGATTTCGCCGGGGCCGAGTTCGGGGATATCAACCATCTGGGGTTTCAGGACGGCGAGTTTATCAATGCCGTAGACGGCGTTGGTTTGCATCATGCGGACGCGGTCGCCCTTTTTCATGGTGCCATCCATGATGCGGACCATGACGACGACGCCGAGGTAGGCATCGTACCAGCTGTCGACGAGCATGGCTTTCAGGGGGGCGTCGCGGTCGCCCTTGGGGGCGGGAAGGCGGGTGACGATGGCCTCGAGCACGTCGGGGATGCCGAGGCCGGATTTGGCGGAAACAAGGATGGCGTCGGAGGCATCAAGGCCGATGACATCTTCGATCTGCTGTTTGATGCGGTCAGGTTCGGCGGCGGGCAGATCAATCTTGTTCAGGACGGGGACGATGTCATGGCCTGCGTCCAAGGCTTGGTAGACGTTGGCGAGGGTTTGCGCCTCGACCCCCTGAGAGGCATCGACGACGAGAAGCGAGCCTTCGACGGCGCGCATGGAGCGGGACACCTCATAAGCGAAGTCGACGTGGCCGGGGGTGTCAATCAGGTTGAGGATATAGGTCTGGCCATCGCGGGCGGGGTATTCGATGCGCACGGTGTTGGCCTTGATGGTGATGCCGCGTTCGCGTTCGATATCCATGCTGTCGAGCATCTGCGCCTTCATGTCGCGCGCGGCGACCGTGCCGGTCATCTGGATGAGCCGGTCAGCGAGGGTGGATTTGCCGTGGTCGATATGGGCCACGATACTGAAATTGCGGATGAGGGAAAGCTGGGTCATGGCGGGCATATATCCTGCCGCAAGGGGTGCGGAAAGAGGGGATGGGGTCTTGCGTGCGGGTTTGTTGCGGCAAAGACTGCGCAATCATGCGGGAATCGGGTAGCGCAGGCGCAGGGCATCAAAAAGCGCCGCCTCATCCAGCCGACCGGACGGGGTATGTTCACCGACAATGGCCTTGCAGAACAGACGGATCAGAATGGGGGCATCGGTGCGCCAGAGGGCAAGTTCGGACAGCAGGAACTGACGGTAGGCGAACAGCAGCCCGGTATAAGAGATGTTCAGCCAGCTATCATCATCATGGCCAACAAAGGCCGGTTTGCTGCCAAGGATCACCGTCAGGAATGCCGACCGCCAATGCGCGGCCATATGATCATGCGCCACCCACAGGGTGCGGGCGTCAACCAGCGCATCATCGGTCAGGCACAGCGCGATGGGGTCATTTGCAATACCGAGGATTACCGTCGCCTCAAGGTAGGCGGCGCAGACGGCACCAGACCAACCGGCAATCGTATCAAGCCTGCGGTCCTGCATGACATCGCGCAGGTCGTGCTGCGTGTCGATGGCAAAGTTCGGCCGGCTGCGGGGGCGGTAAGCCATATTGAGGGCGATGGGCAACATGCTGGGGGTATTCCGGGGAAGTAGTGAAGGGTGTGGTGCAGACCTGTGTTTTCTGGCCTTTGGGTCGTTGTAAAGCGATGTCGCTGATGGGAAAAGTGCTGCGGCACACAGCCAGCAGCACATCATCTGGGCGACTGACCGGCCCCGAACCGCCACATTCTGTGCCCGATCCGCGCATCTGCGCGCGCACAGCCTCGTGCATTGAAATTCTTTGCCCGAATCGCTAAAGTGCGTGGCAGAAAATGATCCGGGGCGGTGCGGGCCAGATAGGCCCGGGCTGACCTTGGGCAGCATGAGGCAGTAATACCATGAACCTGACGATCCGGGTGGCCGCTGGCGCCCTGTTGTTTTCCCTAATGACCCTGACGGCACAGGCGGGCGCGATTGAACGCGCTTGCAACAAGTCTGACCGTGATGCGGCGAACAGTTCGGTCTGTTCGTGCATTCAGCAGGTGGCGGATCAAAGCCTGTCCAGCAGTGATCAGCGCCGCGCGGCGGGGTTTTTCAACAACCCCGACAAGGCGCAGGATGTGCGGCTGTCAGACACCAGCCGCGATGATGCGTTCTGGGAACGCTATACCGCGTTTGGCGCACAGGCCGAGGCCTATTGCGCGTTTTGATCTGAAACCGGGGGGGCATGATTTTTCGCAGAAAAATCGTGGCGCTGTGGCGTTGGCCTATGCGTTCACATCCACCACGACCCTGCCCTGCACGCCGCCTTTGACGATGGCTGCACCCAATGCGGGCAGATCGGCCAGAGTTGCGGGCTGGATCATCGCCTCAAGCTTGTCCAACGGCAGGTCTTTGGCAATCCGGTCCCAGGCACGGACACGGTCGGCATAGGGGCGCATGACGCTTTCGATGCCGAGCAGGTTCACGCCGCGCAACAGGAACGGGATGACGGATGCGGGCAGCCCTGCCCCACCGGCCAGACCCACAGCCGCAACCGATGCGCCGTATTTCATCTGCCCCAGAATACGCGCAAGCATGGCCCCGCCCACGGCATCAATGCAACCGGCCCAGGTTTCAGTTTCCAGCGGGCGCTTGACGGTTTCGGCCAGATCGCCGCGCGCAAGGATCCGGGTCGCCCCCAGCGCGCGCAGATAATCAGCGGTTTCAGGCCGCCCGGTGACAGCCGCCACGCTGTAGCCAAGATGGGCCAGCATCGCCACGGCAATGGACCCGACGCCGCCTGCGGCCCCTGTCACCAGCACCTCGCCCTTGTCGGGGGTCAGGCCATGATCCTGCAGCGCCATGATGGCAAAGGCGGATGTAAGGCCGGCCGTGCCCACGGCCATGGTCTGGCGCATGGTCAGACCGGCTGGCAGGGGCACCAGCCAATCAGCGCGCACGCGGGCCATCTGCGCATAGCCGCCCCAGTGAATTTCCCCGACGCGCCAGCCAGTGGACACAACGGCATCACCGGGTGTGTAGCGCGGATCATCGGATGCGGTGACGGTGCCTGCAAAATCAACGCCGCCGACATGAGGATAGGTGCGCACAATGCCGCCGCCGTTGGGCAGCATGGCCAGACCATCTTTGTAGTTCAGGGTGGAATAGGCGACGGCGATGGTCACGTCGCCTGCGGGCAGATCGCGCGTGGTGATGGTGCGCAGGTGCGGGCTTGCATTGCCATCGGCGTCTTGTTCAAGGATCAGGGCGCGGAACATCTGTAGCCTCATGTGCTGGTGTAGCCGCTACTGTGGCGCATGTCGGTGCGGGTTGCAAACCGGGGCGCGCGCGTTAGGCGGCGGTCATTTGGGCAGGGGCGGCACTGGCGACGATCAGGCGCACACCGGCTGCCTGCACCATGCTGGCATCGCGGTCGGTCAGGCGGTCATCGGTGATCAGCACATCAACACGGTCAAGCCCGCAGACCAGCAGGCTGGCGGAGGCGGTGAATTTTGTGCTGTCGGCAAGCACGACAAGCGCCCTTGCCTGCCCAAGCAGGCGCTGCACCGACTGCACCAGCAGGGGGTCAGTTTCAGCCAATCCGTGCGGGCCGATGCTGCGGGTGCCGACAAACATGCGTTGGGCGAAAAAGTGGCGGCTGCCGTCTTCGTCATAGGGTGACAGGATGATGTTCTGTTCGCGGTAGATGGTGCCAGAGGGGACCATGACGGTGTTGGTGGAATGGCGCATCAGGTGATCGGCGACCAGAAAGCTGTTGGTCATGACATGCAGTTTGGCCGCGGTCAGGGCAAAGACCATCTGATAGGTGGTGGTGCCGCCGTTGATGATGATGGCGTCACCGTCCTGACACAGGCTGGCTGCGGCCTGTGCGATGGCGCGTTTTTCGGCCAGCATTTCGGTGGGCTGCGGGGCAAGGGCTACATCATTGGGGTGCGCATCCTGCGGGGCGGACAGGCGCCTGGCACCGCCGCGCACACGGTGCAGCCTGCCCTGCTGATCCAGCCGGGCGATATCACGGCGCACTGTTGCCTGCGATGCGCCGGTAAGATGGGCAAGGTCGGCATGGCTGCGCAGCGCCTTGCCCACCAGCGCTGCAAGGATGGCGTCATGCCGTTCGGTTTCGTGCATGCTGATCCTCCTACCGGGGCAGGTTTCACAGGCAGGTGGGTAAAGTCAATCAGAATATTGCAAGATATTGCAAGATTGCGGGGTAATTCGCAATATAATGCCATATCTTGCAGCATTCTGATTGACAACGGCAGGTTCAGGCGGCACACGGGGTGGGCAGAACGGGGGGCTGATATGACCGATACGCTTGTGAACCTGTGGGATGACGGCACGGCTGCAGCGATGTCTGAGGCGGAAAAGCTGCTGTACCGGTCAAATCTGCTGGGGTCAGACAAGCGGGTGACCAATTATGGCGGGGGCAATACATCGGCCAAGGTGATGGAGCGTGATCCGCTGACGGATGACATGGTCGAGGTGTTGTGGGTCAAGGGATCGGGCGGAGATATCGGGTCGATCCGGATGGACGGGTTTGCAACGCTGTATATGGACAAGCTGCAGGCGCTGAAGGGCAAATACCGGGGCGTGGCGTTTGAAGATGAAATGGTGGGCTACCTGCCGCATTGCACGTTTCACCTGAACGCGCGGGCGGCGAGCATTGACACGCCACTGCACGCCTATGTGCCGCGCAAGCATGTGGACCATGTGCATTCGGATGCGATTATTGCGATTGCGGCATCGGTGAATTCCAAGGCGCTGACAGAACAGGTGTTCGGGGCGGAAATCGGCTGGTTGCCGTGGAAAAAGCCGGGGTATGAGCTGGGCCTGTGGCTGGAAAAGCTGGCGATGGACAATCCGCAGATGCGCGGCGCGGTGCTGGAAAGCCATGGGCTGTTCACCTGGGCAGATGATGCCAAGGACTGCTATCTGACCACGCTGGAAATTATCAACCGGGCGGCGGGCTGGCTGGCCACGCAATCGGCGGGCAAGCCGGTGTTTGGCGGGCCAAAGCGGCCGACGCTGGCGGCAGACGCACGCCGCGCGGTGGCGGCGGGGCTGATGCCGGTGATCCGGGGGCTGATTTCGGGCGACCGGCACAAGGTGGGCCATTTTGATGACAGCCCTGCGGTGCTGGAGTTTGTAGGCGCGGCCATGCTGGACACGCTGGCCCCGATGGGCACATCCTGCCCTGACCATTTCCTGCGCACCAAGATCAGCCCGCTGATTGTGGCGTTTGATCCGGCCAGACCGGACCTTGCGGCCACGATTGCCAGCCTGCCTGCGGCGACACAAACCTACCGCGACGGCTATGCCGCCTATCATGCGCGCTGCAAAAAGCCCGACAGCCCTGCCCTGCGAGACCCGAATGCGGTGGTTTATCTGGTGCCGGGCGTGGGGATGATCACATTCGCACTGGACAAGGCGACGGCGCGCATATCGGCCGAATTTTATATCAACGCGATCAACGTGATGCGCGGGGCATCGACGGTTTCAACCTATCAGGGCCTGCCCGAACAAGAGGCGTTCGATATTGAATACTGGCTGCTGGAAGAGGCCAAGCTGCAGCGCATGCCAAAGCCAAAGGCGCTGGCCGGGCGTGTAGCGGTGGTGACGGGCGGGGCGGGTGGCATCGGGTCGGCTGCGGCAGAGCGGTTGTTGCAGGACGGGGCCTGCGTGGTGCTGGCCGATATTGATGGGGCGGCGGCGGCGGATGTGGCGGCGGGCATGGCGCGGACCTTTGGCGCGGATGTGGTGCGGTCCGTGCAGATGAATGTGACCGACGAAGATCAGGTGATTGCCGCCTATGCCAGCACGGCGCTGGAATTTGGCGGGGTGGATATTCTGGTATCAAACGCCGGGATCGCAAGTTCGGCACCGATCGAGGAGACGACGCTGGCGCTGTGGAACCGCAACATGGACATCCTGGCCACGGGGTATTTTCTGGTCAGCCGGGAGGCGTTCAAAATGCTGCGCACGCAAGGGATTGGCGGGTCAGTGGTGTTTGTGGCATCCAAGAACGGGCTGGCGGCCAGCCCGAATGCGGCGGCGTATTGCACGGCGAAGGCGGCCGAAATTCATCTGGCGCGCTGTCTGGCACTGGAAGGGGCCGAAGCAGGGATCAGGGTGAATGTGGTAAACCCCGATGCGGTGCTGCGCGGATCAAAGATCTGGTCGGGCGAATGGCTGGATCAGCGCGCCAGCACCTATGGCCGCGACAAGGACGGGCTGGAGGAAATGTATCGCCAGCGGTCGATGCTGAAACGGGCGGTATTGCCCGAAGATATTGCGGCAGCGGTGCATTTCTTTGCGTCCGACCTGACGGCAAAATCAACGGGCAACATTCTGAACGTGGATGCAGGCAACAAGGAAGCGTTCACGCGGTAATGGCCGGGCCGGGGCCGGGCGCAGGGGGGGATGACATGACCAACACAGCATATGCACAGGCGCAGGCGCACTATGCCGACTGGGGCATTGATACCGAGGCGGCACTGGCGCGGCTGTCGGGCGTAGCCATTTCGATGCACTGCTGGCAGGGCGATGACGTTGTGGGGTTTGAGGCCCGGCGTGGCACATCAGGCGGGGGCATTCAGGCGACAGGCAACCATCCGGGCCGGGCGCGCAATGTGGCAGAGCTGCGGGCGGACCTTGAATTTGCCTATGCGCAGATTGCGGGCAAGCACCGGCTGAACCTGCATGCGTGTTATATGGACACCGACGCGGCACCAGACCGTGATGCGATTGAATACAGCCATTTCAGCCGCTGGGTGGATTGGGCCAAGGATCAGGGCATTGGCCTTGATTTCAACCCGACCTTCTTTGCGCACCCCAAGGCGGATGACAACCTGACGCTGTCGCACCCCGATGCGGGCATCCGGGAATTCTGGATCGAACATGGCCGCCGGGCGCGCAGCATTGCTGCGGATATGGGGCGCAGTCTGGGGTCGGCTGTGGTGAACAACATCTGGGTGCCGGACGGATCAAAGGATGTGCCGGTGGACCGGATGGCGGCACGCAGACGGCTGGAATCATCACTGGATGCAATTTTTGCGGATGCACTGCCGCGCAGTGACATTCTGGATGCGGTGGAATCCAAACTGTTTGGCATTGGCGTGGAATCCATGACGGTGGGCAGCCATGAATTTTACCTGGGCTATGCGATCCGCCACCACAAGGCCCTGTGTCTGGACATGGGGCATTTCCACCCGACGGAATCTGTCGCGGACAAGCTTTCATCGGTGGCGTTGTCGGTGGGGGAAATCCTGCTGCATGTGTCACGCCCGGTGCGGTGGGACAGTGACCATGTGGTGGTGCTGAATGATGATCTGCTGGCAATGGCGCAGGAGCTGGTGTTTGCCGACCTTTTGGGGCGCACGCATATTGGTCTGGATTTCTTTGATGCGACGATCAGCCGGACGGCGGCCTGGGTGATCGGGGTGCGCAACATGCAAAAGGCGCTGCTGCGCGCATTGCTGTTGCCGGCAGGGCGGCTGAAGGCGGCAGAAGCGGGGCTGGATTTCACCATGCGGCTGATCCTGACGGAAGAGGCGAAAGACCTGCCTGCGGCGGCGGTCTGGGCGGAATTCTGTGCCAGGGCGGATGTGCCGGTGGGCCAGCAACTGGTGCAGGGGTTGACGGCCTATCAGGCATCGGTGGCGCAGCGGGGCTGAACCATTGCCGGTGCGCGCAGGTGGCCAGCCTGATCGGCAATGCGATTGGGGTGATACTTGCGGCCACGCATGTGATGGGGCTGATGTGGTATCTGGTGCGCAGCTGGCGGGCGGACCGGGCAAAGGGCGGCGTGCAATGACGGTCAGGGCTGGTTTGGGCCGTTTGCGGACAGGCCCATCAGCATTTTGAGCAAGGATTCCAGATTGGCCGCCTGCTGCTGCCCCAATGTGGCGCGCAGGCTGGCATCATAGCGGCTGGCCAGCGTGCCCAGCTCAGCAAACACCGCCCTGCCCTGTGCGGTCAGTGCCAGAATTTCAACGCGGCGGTCGTGATCGCTGGTGGTGCGGGTCAGGATCTGACCAGCCTCCAGCACGGCAATCGCGCGGCTGACCTTGGTCTTGTCGATATGCGAGGTGGCGCAGATATCGCGCGCGGTCATGGCCCCGAACTTGCCCAGATTGGCCAGCACGCGCCACTGGGTGCGCGTCATGCCATACGTGTCACGGTAGACGGCGTGAAAATCATGCGATGTCGCCTCGGCCGCCTGATTGAGCAGGTAGGGCAGGAATTGCGCAAGGTCGAAATCGGGGGTGGGTGATGGGGCGTTGGACACGGTCGGCACTTTCACGGGGTGACTGTCACACGGGGGACTGTCATACGGGGTGGTGACGTATTCGACAGTGCAGGCGCGCGCATGTCCATGGGAAAAGGCCGGCATCGTGCAAAGCGCACGACGGCGGATCACCGTGATCCAGCCGCACCGCATTGTCCTGCTTGCTTAGCCGCAGCCCTGACGGTCATGCGCAAGTGGGGCAGCGGCGTTTCATGGTCGATGCCATACGCCTGACAGGCATCGCGCAGAGTATGAAAAGGGCCGATCAACCCTCGCACACACACCATCCGATGCGCAATGGAAACGGGTATCGTCCTCGGCCAGCATCGCAGCAGTGCGCCAACCGACGGATCAAGATCGTTCAGGTGCCTTGATCACATGGCGGCACTTCCAAAGATGCAACTTAACAGAGGCGTTCCTGGTAAACGTCGCTCTGGCACAACCTCGCCATGGCGCCGTCAGGTCAACACAAGTTCACATATGCGGGATGAACCTGTGCAATCAATTGGGTGTCGGTGGTCGCCAGTCCCGCACAGGATGGCGCGATATGAAAAGGACCATGGCCGCGCTGTCGCACATCGCCCGGCATACCTGATCTGCGCTGATCCCGAAGGCCAAAGCAAGCAAGGGGGGCAGGCACAACAAAGCCTGCACAGTCACGCTTTAGCTGCGTCATTGCGCCACCTGCGTGTTTGACAACGGGGTCAGCGCGGCATCGGCAATGGTGGATCGGTCCAGATCGGACATAAACGCCGCTTCAGCCGATCGCAGGCGCGCTTTCAAACGGAACTGCGCAACGGTGGAACAGGTTCCATCACCCTTCCCAGGGCCTTCGGCAAAAGGCTGGCCTTCCTCCAACAGCCGGATGATATGGCCCAAACGGATCTTGGCCGCCGAGCGGGCCAGACCTGCCCCGCCGCTGCGGCGCGTGTCAATCAGACAGGCCCATGCCAGATGCTGGATGATCTTGGCCAGATGGTTACGCGACAAGCCCAACGCTTTCGCCAGTTCGGCGCTACTGAACGCGCGCTTTGCATCACCTGCCATTCGCATCAGCATCCGTAGCCCGAAATCGGTCAACGAGGTCAGCCGCATGTGTGTCGCAATTGCTGAATAAGTATTTATGATACCCATTAACAGGCTCAAGCCCCCGTGCAAGACGGAGACTC
>JAYUZO010000182.1:0-3670 GCA_043751715.1 Rhodobacterales bacterium
GTTCGATGATGCGCACGCAAGACACATATTTCTTTGATCGCACCGCCAAGGATTGCGCTGCCAGCGCCGTCCAACCTATCAACATGCTGATGGAAACCGCAGATGAAACCCTGGCCACTGCCGCCGCCGCCGGTGATCGGACGGCGTTCGGCCTGTTGCTGGAACGGCATTACGACCGGATCTTTGGCCTGTCGTTTCGCCTGACAGGCAACAGGGCCGAGGCCGAGGATCTGACCCAGGATATCTGCGCGGCCCTGCCGGCAAAGCTGCGCAGTTGGCGGGCCGAGGCGCGGTTTACCACATGGCTGTACCGCGTCACGGTGAATGCCTGCCACGACCAACGCCGCAGGGCGGCCACGCGGTCCAAGGCCGGCACTGGCTGGGGTGATTGGGAACTGGCCCGGCAGGATGAAATCGTGGTGGAGCGTGAGGCGCTGGATTGGCTGACAGCGGCCATGGGGCGACTGCCGCCCGAATTGCGCGATACGGTTGCCTTGGTGCTGGGTGAAGAGATGACGCAAGGCGAAGCTGCAGCGGTACTGGGCCTGTCAGAAGGCACAATCGCGTGGCGGATGTCCGAGGTGAAGAAAAGGCTGCGCGCCATGGCGGCGGCGGAGACAAAGGTATGACCGACGAACTTGACGCACTCAGATCTGCATTGAAAGCGGCCACTCCGGCGGCTGACCCCGCATTGCGTGAAACCACGCTGCGGCTGGCGCTTCACAACTTCGACAGATCCCAAGGGGCAGCGGCCCCCGCACGTCCCACGGAAAGCCCCCCACAACGGGCGGGCCTATTCCGTGGAGTGTTCCAGATGTTTGAACGTATGACGTCCCGCCAGATGCTTGCAGGCACGGCATCCGTGGCGGCGGTGTGCATTGGTGTGGTGGCGCTATGGCCCACGCTGAACCGTGGGCCAATGGTGCCAACTGAAACGGCAGCCGAACCGGCAGATGTTGCAGCAGGGGCTGCACCTGACCTGCGCAGCTCTGCCGCCATGGCCGAAGAGGTGGCCCCTGGTGCGGTCGCAGATGCGGCACCCGAACCAGTGGCACCGCCTGCCCCGGTGGGACAAGCCCCCGCTGCCGAAGCCCCGGTTGTGGCAGAACAGGCCGCACCCCAAGGTGCTGATGTCGCCAATGATGCACTTGCCGCAGTGACCGCCGCCGAACCGCAGGTGATGGCAGGGGCCGAACAAGACCTTGAATTGTCAGCACCACTTGCACCGACCCAATCAGCCACCGCTGACTTTGCAGCAGCCCCCTCCCCGCCAGCCGCCACGCGCACCCGCCGCATCGCCGCTGAGGGTGCCTTTGCCGACGCTGATCTTGCCCCACCCCCCGTAGCCAACAGCGAAAGCTTTGCCACGGCCCCCGCCAACCCCGTCAAGATCACCGCCGAAAACCCCGTTTCCACCTTTTCCATCGACGTGGATACGGCCAGCTATGCCATCATCCGTCAGTCGATCAACGCAGGCCAATTGCCCCCGGCGCAGGCCGTGCGCGTTGAGGAAATGATTAACTATCTCCCCTACGCCTACCCCGCCCCGGCCCCCGGCGGCGCGCCGTTTCAGCCAACCGTCACCGTCATGCCCACGCCGTGGAACTTTGGCACCCGCCTTGTGCATGTCGCCCTGCAGGGTGAATTGCCTGCCAGTGACACGCGCCCACCGCTGAACCTTGTGTTTCTGATTGATACATCGGGGTCGATGGATGAACCGATGAAGCTGCCGCTGCTGCAGAACGCGCTTGGCATGATGCTGGGGTTACTGCGCGCCGGTGATCAGGTGGCGATCGTGGCCTATGCCGGATCGGCGGGCCTTGTGCTTGATGCCACCGACGCCACCAACACCGATGCAATCTTTACCGCCATTGACCGCCTTGCTGCAGGCGGGTCCACCGCCGGGGCCGAGGGGTTGGAGCTGGCCTATCAGACCGCCGCCAGCATGGCCGCGGATGGTGAGGTGTCGCGCGTGCTGCTGGCCACCGATGGTGATTTCAATGTGGGGATCAGTGATCCTGCCGCGCTGACGGATTACATCGCCGCACAGCGCGACACGGGCATTTACCTGTCTGTGCTGGGCTTTGGCCGGGGCAATCTGGATGATACCACGATGCAGGCATTGGCCCAGAACGGCAACGGGCAGGCCGCCTATATCGACACGCTAAGTGAGGCGCGCAAGGTGCTGGTTGATCAGGTGGCAGGCGCTTTGTTCCCCATCGCCAATGACGTGAAAATCCAGATCGAATGGAACCCCGCACAGGTCGCTGAATACCGGCTGATCGGCTATGAAACCCGTGCCCTCGCGCGTGAGGATTTCAACAATGACCGCGTCGATGCCGGTGAAATTGGCGCAGGCCTGCAAGTGACGGCGATTTACGAAGTCACCGCCCCCGGCAGCACGGCCCTGCTGAATGATCCCCTGCGCTATGGCACAGCCACCGCCGCGCCGGATGCTGGCACCGAAATGGGCTTTCTGCGCCTGCGCTACAAGGAACCGGGGCAGGCGACATCACTGCTGATTGAAACGCCGATTACCGCCACCGACCGTGCGCCATCTGATGATGTGCGCTTTGGTGTGGCCATGGCAGGCTTTGGCCAGTTGCTGACCCGCGCTGCCTATCTGGGCGATTGGGGGTGGGATGATGCCATCGCATTGGCCAACGGTGCGCGCGGGGATGATGATTTCGGCTATCGGATTGAGGCAGTTAATCTGATGCGTCTGGCGAAACAGCTGGATCGGTAGGGGCGATCCCGATAGTCTTCAGAAGAATATTGCCAAGAAAAGTCTGAATTTTCATGCGCTTGTCGCATGGCAGGCACCATGGGCGCGCGGTGACATGCCGCGCGCCCTGCGGCGTGTTATTCCGGCCCGTGCGCCAGGGCAAATGCCAGCGATGCCGCATGCCCCATCTCATCGGCCAATGCGGCATCCATCGGCGGCGTTGTCAGAAATGCCACAATCACAGTCAGCCCCGCAGATG
The DNA here is from genome assembly GCA_043751715.1 of Rhodobacterales bacterium. Classification (GTDB taxonomy): domain Bacteria; phylum Pseudomonadota; class Alphaproteobacteria; order Rhodobacterales; family Rhodobacteraceae; genus JAAFHS01. Next base: position 2,985 of record JAYUZO010000182.1, read on the forward strand.
CAATCGGCACGTCTGCCCGGCCATCAGCCCCCACAACAATTGGTGCTGCGTCACCGTTGTTCAGGTAGTCAACCGTCAGTTCCGCCCCCACCGCAGGCTTACCATCCGGCAACACCTCAACCGGCAGCGTACCACCAATGGTCAGGGCCATCGGATCGGCCAGGGGCCGCACCTCCAGCCCCACGCCAAATACCGCCGGAATCGCATCCAGATGCCCCGTCACAAAGGTACCCGTCTTGACATAGTGCCCGCTTTCCGTGGCCCCAGCCACTTGATCCTTGGGCTGGTTCTGCCATGCGCCATCCGGCCCCTTGGACCAGAACCCATTGTCAAACCCCAACCGGATCAGCGGTGCCTCCGGCTTGGCAATGGCCCCATGTTCCGCCCCATTCCGCCGTACAATATCGGTGCAATCCAATGTCAATGAACACGCCTGCAACAGCGTCACCTTGGCCGGATCATAGGCATCATCCGCAGCACCATGGCCGTAAACCACATAAAGTTCGCCATGCCGTTCTTCCACCCAAGCCCCGTGGGCCGTTGCAGCCGTGCCTGCCAGCAATGCCGCTGTAACCGTCATCGCGCCTAGTAATCTCATAATCTTGCTCCAATGCAAAGTGAGAGCACTAAATGTTATATTATAACATGATTCGCAAGTCGTGACAGGATGTGAAAAAGGCGCAGGG
>JAYUZO010000183.1:0-3953 GCA_043751715.1 Rhodobacterales bacterium
GGGCAAGACAGCGCTGAGCCATGCCTTGCAGGATCAGTTGGTTGACTACTTCGCAGGACGCAGGCGCGCGTTCGATATGCCGCTCGTGCGCCCGCGCGCCACGCCCTTTACGGCGCAGGTCTGGGATGCGGTGCAGGCTGTGCCCTATGCCACCACCACCAGCTATGGCGCGATTGCCCGCAGCATTGGCGCACCACGGGCCGCACGCGCGGTGGGGGGTGCAAACGGGGCAAACCCGGTGGCAATACTCGTGCCCTGCCACCGCATCACAGGGCCGGATGGTGCGCTGACGGGCTATGCGGGCGGGCTGTGGCGCAAGGAATGGCTGCTGGCGCATGAAGCGCGGGGGCTGCGGTAGGCGCGCCTGCCGCCCGTTCAGCGCGTAAAGATCAGCCCCAAGCCGACCACGGTCAGCCCGGCACCCAGCCAACTCAGCAGGCTTGGCCGTTGCCCGGTGCGCAGCCACAACAAGGGCAGGATGATGACAGGCGATGTGGCCGAAAGCGTGGCAACGATGCCGGTGGCAGGCCCCTGCAGCGCGTACAGAAACAGCGTCATGCCCAGCAACAGCCCGATCAGCGCCGTGGCCAGCGTCAGGCCCATGACCAGCCGTGAAATCACCAAGGGTCGCGGTGGGGCTACGGGCGTCAGCGTCAGCACCGCCATGGCCGCCCCCGATGCGCCGACCCGGATCAGCGATGCAAGATAAGGGTCCAGCCCCGCCGCCATCACCGGTCGCGCAATCAGGGACCCCACCGCCTGCCCAAGTGCCGCGCCCAGCCCGAACAGGATGCCGATGATCAGCGCACCATTCAGCACCTCTAACCGGTGGGCATTGCTGCGCGGGCGGCCCAACACCGCCAAGGCGACGCCAAGCGCTGCAAGTCCGATGCCGGCCGCCGCCTGCGCTGTCAACGTCTCGGCCAGCAAGGCCCAGCCCAGAATGGCTGCCATCGGGGCATTCAGCGCGAAAATCGCCCCGGCGCGGCGTGGCCCCAACCGGCCGACGGCGGCAAAATTCAGCGTGTCACCCAGCAGAATGCCCAACACGCCGGACAGGGCCAACAGCCCAAGCTGGCCCGCAGTCAACGCCTGCGCACTGCCCGTGGCAAACACGATGCCCAACAACAGCAGGGCCACAAACACCTGCCGGATCAGGTTGAACCAGAACGGCCCCAGCACGCGAATGGCATCTGAAGCGATCAACCCGGTGGTGGCCCAGCAGGTGGCCGTGCCCAGGGCGGCCAGTTCATGCAGGGGCAGGGTGGTGAAAACAGCAGGGGGCATGGAGAATCCTTTGACTGGGCTGTGATAGCGATTTGCGCGCGGGCTTCAATGCGCCGCCCTCGTCTGGTCATACAGCCTTGCGCCGGTGGCATGGTTCGTTCATCATCGAACCATGATGCATGATCAGCCGCCAAACATTGCCCCGGTTGCAGCCCTGATGGGTGATCCTGCGCGTGCGGCCATGCTGATGGCGCTGATGGCCGGGCAGGCGTTGACCGTGTCGGAACTGGGTGCTGTGGCCGGGCTGTCCAAGGCCACGGCATCGGCGCATTTAAGCCAGCTGGAAGCGGCGGGCCTGCTGGTGGCACGCAAGGCGGGGCGGCACAAATACCTGATGCTGGCAGGGCCGGACGTGGCCGGGCTGATCGAGGCACTGATGGTGGTGGTCAGCGGCCTTGGGGCGGGGCAGCGTACAGCGGTGCGCGCGGTAAAAACCGGCCCGCGCGATCCGGCCTTGCGCCATGCGCGGCTGTGTTATGATCATCTGGCGGGCACGATTGGGGTGCAGGTCTACGATCATCTGGCGCAGCAGGGCCATTTGACACAGACGGCACAAGGGCTTGATCTGACAGCAAAAGGTGCGCAGTTTCTGGGTGGTCTTGGTGTGGTCTGGCCCGCGGCACAAACAACGCGCGCGCCGCTGTGCCGGGCCTGTCTGGACTGGAGCGCGCGCAAATCGCATATGGCCGGGCCGCTGGGGCGTGCCCTGCTGGTGCGGTTTGAGGCGCAGGGCTGGTTGATCCGGCAGCCGGGGCGCCGGGTGCTGACAGTCACACCGCGCGGGGCTGCGGGTTTTTCGCGGGTTTTTCCGGTGGACTCGCCTGCAACAGTGCTTGACCTTGCTGCTGATTGCCCCTAAACGACGCCATCGAATTCTGGCCTGGGCTGCTGCGGCAGTGTGTTTGGCCTTTGACCAAAGCAAGGATGACACCATGTCGCGCGTCTGCGAACTTACGGGCAAGGGCCCGATGTCTGGCAACACTGTCAGCCATGCCAACAACAAATCCCGTCGTCGGTTCTTGCCGAACCTGAACGAGGTCACGCTGATTTCTGATGTGCTGGGCCAATCGTTCCAGCTGCGCATTTCGGCGGCTGCACTGCGCACGGTTGACCATCGTGGCGGGCTGGATGCGTTTCTGGCCAAGGCCAAGAATGATGAGCTGTCGGTTGATGCGCAGCGTATCAAGAAAGACATTGCAAAGGCGCAGACAGCAGCCTGATCTGCCGTTGTCTGAACACTGAAAGGCCCGCATGGCTGCTGCCCTGCGGGTCTTCTCACTTTTGCGGGCAAGGTCTGGTATCCTGCTGGCGAAAGGCCTAGATACCCGCCAACCCAAGGTTGGAGATTGTGCCGATGCGTGCCCTGATTGCTGCCATGTCGATGTTACTGCTGGCCAGCCCGGTGCTTGCCCATGACGGGATACATGTGGAAAATGCCTATGCGCGCGTGGCGATGGAAAATGCCGGGGCGGCAGCGGTGTTCATGGAATTGGTCAACCACGGGGCCGAGGCGGACAGGCTGATATCCGTGCAGGCCGATGTGGCCGCGCGGGCAGAATTGCACACGCATGCCATGACGGCGGAGGGCATGATGCAAATGCTGCCCATGGCAGATGGCCTTGTGGTTGACGCAGCAAGCACGCATGCACTGGCGCGTGGCGGCGATCATGTGATGCTGATGGGGCTGACCCAGCCCCTGGCAGAAGGTGCGCAGTTCACGCTGACGCTGACGTTTGAACACGCGGGCAAGATGGTGGTCGTGGTGCCGGTGCAGAATGATGGTCCGACAGGGGCCGCCGTTGACCATTCGGCGCACGGGGCGGCACCCGCCAGCGATTGACACCGTTTCACACCATCCCCGCAGCGTTGACCCCGGATCAGTGCGCGCAGGCCGTGGCCATGGCCGGGCACGCTGGCATGCGCGCGGGCCGGTTGGTGGGGCAGGTGGCATCAGATTTGCGCCGGGCCGACCTTGCCTGGGTGGATGATCTGCCCGATGCGGGCTGGATCATGGACCGCATGGTGCCGGTGGTGGCTGATGCGAACCGGGTGTTCGGCTTTGCCGTGGACGATTTTGCCGAAAGCGCGCAGATCGCCAGATACAGCGCTGACGGGCGGGGGCATTTTGATTGGCATTCAGATATTGGTGCAGGCGCACTGGCCGCGCGGCGCAAGCTGACAATTGTGGTGCAACTGTCTGATCCGGCAGATTATTCCGGTGGGCAACTGGAACTGCAACCGTCAAGTGCGGCGCAGCGGGCCGCAGCGGATCAGGGCACGGCGACCATATTTCCCAGCTTTGTGCTGCACCGGGTAACGCCCGTCACGCAGGGTGTGCGGTGGTCACTGACACTGTGGGCGCATGGGCCTGCGTGCTGTTCCGGTGAAACATGCCGGGCGGCGGAAGCGGGTGCAAGCATGAAAGCGATCAGAATCGAGACGGTGGGCGGACCGGAGGTGATGAAGCTGGTGGACGCCGGATTGCCGAAACCCAAGACCGGCGAAGTCCGCATCCGCCACAGGGTGATCGGCCTCAATTACATCGATACCTATCACCGCTCGGGACTCTATCCCGTGCCGCTGCCCGGCGGACTTGGCCTCGAGGCGGCGGGTGTCGTTGAAGCGCTGGGCGAGGGCGTCAAGGGTTTCAAGGTGGGCGACCGCGT
>JAYUZO010000184.1:0-9546 GCA_043751715.1 Rhodobacterales bacterium
ATGTGGGGCTGGTGGATGGTGTGGCGCATGTGGTGCCAAAATTGCGCGCGCTGTACGGCGAAAAGGTGCGCCTTGTACCCTACGGCCAAAAGCGCAGCCTTGCGCAGCGGTTCGGGCTGACGCTGACCGATGCCGTGATCGGCGGTGTAGAGGAGCGTGCCCTGTGGGCGCGCTACGGGCTGTAGGATGCTGGTAAAGGCTGTCATCCTGTTTCTGGGGGCGATGGTCCTGCTGGGCATGGTGGGGAACTGGCTGTATCCCGGTGCCATCAAACGTGGGGTGGCCAAACGGTTGCAACCGGCTAAATGCGCACGATGCGGGCGTTTCCGGATTGGCACTGCCCCATGTGATTGCGGGCAAAAAGGGTAATTCATGCGGGCCTTGGTAACGGGTGGGGCACGGCGGTTGGGCCGGGCGATGGCGCTGTATCTGGCCGGGCGCGGGTTTGATGTGACCGTGCATTATGACCGGTCTGAGGCGGATGCCTCTGACGTGGTGGCGCAGATCACTGCGATGGGCCGCCATGCTGTGGCGCTGCGCACTGACTTGCTGGATGAAGCCCAGACCGAAACCCTGGTTGGCCGTGCGGCGGCGGCCCTTGGTGGCCCGCTGACCCTGCTGGTCAACAATGCATCCATCTTTGAATATGATACGGTGCAGACCGGCACGCGCCGCAGTTGGGACCGCGCCATGGAAAGCAACCTGCGCGCACCGTTTGTGTTGACCCAAGGCTTTGCCGCCCAGGCCCAGCAGGCCGTGGCCGATGCCAATGGCGAACCCGTGGCACAGGCCCTGATCATCAACATGATCGATCAGCGAATTAACAAGCTGACGCCGGAATTTTCCAGCTATACCATCGCCAAGATGGGCCTATGGGCGCTGACTCGCACTGCCGCACAAGGCCTTGCCCCGCATATCCGTGTCAACGCCATTGGCCCCGGCCCCACCTTGCAAGGTGCGCGGCAGTCTGCCCAGCACTTTGCCGATCAGCGCGCCGCCACCGTTTTGCAGCGTGGCGCGGATGAGGGGGATATCTGCGCCGCCCTAGGCTATTTCATGGATGCAAAGAGTGTGACCGGGCAGATTCTGTGCGTGGATGGCGGCCAGCACTTGACGTGGCTTACGCCGGATATCCTAGGAGTTGAGTAATTTTATTGCGCCAACAGGAAAGTTGTCCACTTTTCGCGATTCAGTCACAAACCTGTCATGAAAAGCCCCGTGTTATCAGTTGTTTGGCCAATCAATAAAAATCTATCCTGCAATATCAATGCCTTAGATTTACGCCTAAAAAACAGGCAGATCAACGAACCATGCTGAAAACAAGGGAAAATTGCCGCTTCCGGAAAGTTCTCCGCAGGGTTATCCACAGAAACCGTGGATGCCTTTGCTCTTGCTCTTGGGCATATTGCAAGGCAGCCCGCAAAGGAATCGCCGTTTGACTGACGCCATTGCCAAAACCGGCCATGATCTGATTCAGGACTACCTGAAAACACTTGATGGATCGCCGGGCGTGTACCGCATGCTGAATGCGGGCGCAGAGGTTTTGTATGTTGGCAAGGCGCGCAACCTGAAAGCACGGGTGTCAAACTATGCGCGGCCATCGGGACATTCGGGGCGGATTGCGCGGATGATCCATGAGACGGCATCCATGATGTTTCTGACCACGCGGACGGAAACCGAGGCGCTGCTGTTGGAGCAGAACCTGATCAAGCAGTTGAAGCCGCGCTACAACGTGCTGCTGCGCGATGATAAATCCTTCCCCAATATCCTGATTTCCAAAAGCCATGCGTTTCCGGCGATCAAGAAACACCGGGGGAAAAAGTCGGAAAAAGGCAGCTATTTCGGGCCGTTCGCCAGTGCGGGGGCGGTGAACCGCACGCTGAACCAGTTGCAAAAGGTGTTCCTGTTGCGGAACTGTTCGGATGCGATGTTCGAATCCCGCACGCGGCCCTGCCTGCAATACCAGATCAAACGCTGTGCGGCCCCGTGTGTGGCGCGGGTGGATGGGGCGGAATACGGCGGCCTTGTGGCCGATGCGGAACGGTTCTTGCAGGGCAAAACCACGGATGTGCAGGCCAACCTTGCGCGGGAAATGGCCAAGGCATCTGAAGACATGCTGTTTGAACGGGCGGCGGCGCTGCGTGACCGGATCCGCGCGCTGACGCAGGTGCAGCAGACCCAGGGCATCAACCCGGCAGGCGTAGCCGAGGCGGATGTGGTGGCGCTGCATCTGGAACATGGGCAGGCCTGCGTGCAGGTGTTCTTCATCCGCGCCAACCAAAGCTGGGGCAACCGGGATTTTTACCCCAAGACGGGTGCCGGGGCCGAGGAGCCTGAGATTCTGGAAGCCTTCCTTGCGCAGTTTTACGATGACAAGGAACCGCCAAAGCTGATCTTGCTGTCGCATCCGGTGGAAAACCCGGATCTTGTGACGCAGCTGCTATCAGACCGGGCAGGCCGCCGCGTTGAGGTGGCGGTGCCCCTGCGCGGTGAAAAGGCCGAACTGGTGGAAAACGCCACACGAAATGCGCGCGAAAGCCTTGCACGCAAGATGGCGGAAACGACGACGCAGAACAAATTGCTGGCGGGTCTGGCTGAGGCGTTTGATCTGGACGCGGCCCCCCGCCGGATTGAAGTGTACGACAACAGCCATATTCAGGGCACCAATGCGGTGGGCGGCATGATCGTGGCGGGGGCGGACGGGTTCCTGAAATCCCAATACCGCAAGTTTAATATCAAATCAGATGCCGGGGCCAATTCCGATGACTTTGGCATGATGAAAGAGGTGCTGACCCGCCGCTTTGAACGCCTGCTGAAGGAAGACCCGGAACGGAAATCTGACATGTGGCCGGACCTTTTGCTGATTGACGGCGGGGCAGGGCAGGTGTCGGCGGTGGAAGGGATCATGTCCGAATTCGGGGTGGATGATATTGCCATGATCGGCGTGGCCAAGGGCGTTGACCGTGACGCTGGCAAGGAAGAATTCCACCGCACCGGCATGCGGCCCTTTGCCCTGCGGATGAACGACCCGGTCTTGTATTTCATCCAACGCCTGCGCGATGAGGCGCACCGCTGGGCCATTGGCGCCCACCGCGCCAAACGCGCCAAATCCTTTACCGCCACGCCGTTGGAGGATATTCCGGGCGTGGGGGCGGCCCGCAAAAAGGCCCTGCTGGCGCATTTTGGTTCGGCCAAGGCGGTGGCGCGGGCGGGTGTGGCGGATTTGACGGCGGTTGAGGGGATATCGGAGCCGATGGCGCAGAAGATCGCGGATTATTTCAGCGCAAAGGGGTAGGGGTTTTGCGCAACCCTCCGCCCTTAGCGTACCCGCACCGGTAACGGCAACATGAATTCAGGCATGCCAAGCCGGATCGTAACGCTTTGCACAACGGCAATCACACCAAAAACCTGCATCAGCCGCGCCAGCCAACGGATAATCTCTGTCAGCCGGTCAGACTGTATCATACCCGTAGCCGCATCATACCGTCCGCTTACCACATCCCCCGCCCGGTGAATCATGAAACTAGCCGCCAGGCCGCCTGTGTAAGTGGGTTGCGGGCGCTTGTCTGTGACCAACGCAAACATCGGCCGGAACATGATCGTTCCGTCCGAGTCTTTGCGGGATTCAACCTTGTAAACCGGCAGTTCCGCCGGTTCTGATGCTGCGATGAACCGGTTATTGCTGGTCGTCATGAAAATCCCGATGACCAGAAAAAGCAGGCCAACAAGCAGGTGTTTCAGCGCAGTCAACAGCAAGAAACCGTCCCTGTCCCTGACCATCAGATCATTCACCAACCATGGCATGCGTGCGAAATCTGGCGCTTTTGGGGCGAATGTACGAAAGCGTAACGGGTGTTGTGCGATGCCACCCCCTTCCCCCGCCCCGCCCCATGCGCTACGCATGTCTGCATGCAGTGGAACATACCCAACATCCTGACCGTCGCCCGCCTGCTTGCCGCACCCGGCGTGGCAATCATGTTCCTTTATTTCCACCGCCCCCTTGCCGACTGGTTCGCCCTGACGCTGTTTGTCGGTGCCGCCATCACCGACTGGTTCGATGGCTATCTTGCCCGCCTGTGGAAGCAGGAATCCAAGTTCGGCACCATGATGGACCCTATCGCCGACAAGGCCATGGTCGTGATCGCCATCATGGTTATCACCGGCTATAACGGCATGAACCCCTGGCTGATACTGCCCGCTACGATCATCCTGTTCCGCGAAGTGTTCGTGTCTGGCCTGCGTGAATTTCTTGGGGCCAAGGCGGGCCTCCTGAAGGTCACCAAGCTGGCCAAGTGGAAAACCACTTTGCAGATGGTGGCCATTGCCGTGCTGTTTCTGGGTACCGGGCTGGAATATCTGAACGGCGTGGCCATGCAGGGCATGACGCCCGATCAATATCTTGATGCCGTCGCCGCCGGCACCGCTGACCCGATCCGCGCCTGTGGCAAGACAGATTGTGCCAGCTATGCCAATTACGCAGGCCTTGTCCTGATCTGGATTGCCGCCTTCCTGACGGCCCTTACCGGGTGGGAGTATTTTACCAAATCCCTGCCCTACCTGCGCGATACCAATGATTGATGTGCTTTACTTTGCCTGGGTGCGTGAACGCATCGGCCTGCCGCGCGAACGGGTGCAGACGCAGGCCACCACCGTTGCGGCCCTGATTGCCGAACTCATCACCCGCGAAGACCGCTACGCCGTGGCATTTGCTGACCTGTCCGCCCTGCGCGTGGCTGTGGATCAGGAGCTTACCACCTTTGACGCCCCCCTTTCCGGCGCGCGTGAGGTGGCGTTCTTTCCCCCCATGACCGGTGGCTGATCATGCTGCGCGTTCAGGCCGAACCGTTTGATGCCGGGGCCGAGGCCAATGCCTTTACCACCCGCATCAGTCAGTCAAAGGCCGGGGGCGCTGGCGCCATTGTCACCTTCACCGGTATCGTGCGTGATACCGGCGCGCGGCTGGCCGCGATGGAGATTGAACATTACCCTGGCATGACCGAACGCGCGATCACCGCCATCATGGAAGATGCCCGCACCCGCTGGCAACTGACCGGTGTAATGGTGATCCACCGCTACGGCGTTCTGCAGGTGGGTGAGCCGATCATGATGGTCGCCACTGCCGCCCCCCACCGCGCCGCCGCCTTCGCCGCCGCCGATTTCCTGATGGACTACCTCAAATCCCGCGCGCCGTTCTGGAAAAAGGAAATCGGGCTGGATGGCACCACATGGGTGCAGGCCACCGATGCAGATGAAGGCGCGCTTGGGCGGTGGTAGTACGCGCAACCCATCACCTGGTCGCCAGCCCCCACCGCGCGCCACAGCCCATGGCCGCCCTGTCCCGCCGTCGGCCGTCACTCCTAACCCCCCCACGCGCTTGCCATGCAGACCGGCGTCGCATTAACCGCCTGCATGGCATGGCCCAATCAGCAGGCCGCACGCGCGCCCAAACCCATGACGCCGCCGGGCGCATGGCATCGATGTCGATCAACGGGGTGCTGCAGGGGTCTTACAAATACGACTTCGCCGGGCGGCAGGCGATTCGCACGATTGCGAGCACCGGGGTGACGATCCATTCCGTGTTCGACGCGCAGGGGCGGCGGATTGCGGAGTATAATCAGGCGACGGGCGCGCTGATCCGCGAATATGTCTGGCTCGGGTGGGAGCCGATTGCCGTGGTGCAGGGCGGCGTGGTCTCGTTTATCCGCACCGACCATATCGGCCGGCCCGTGTTTGCGACGAATACCACGGGGGTCAAGGTCTGGACCGCCAGCTACACGCCATTTGGCGGCGTACGCACCACGACCGGCACGCCTATCGACGCGCGGTTCCCCGGCCAGTGGTTCCAGTCGGAATCGGGCTTGCACCAGAACTGGATGCGGGACTACGATCCGACGACGGGGAGGTATCTGCAGGCGGACCCGCTGGGGCTGGTGGATGGCGCGAGCGTGTATGGGTATGCGCTGCAGTCGCCGGGGATGTATACGGATCCGAGGGGAGAGCTGGTTTGGCTGGTGCCAGTCCTTGCAGGCGCTACTGTCGGGATGGTCGCCGGGTATCTTCAAACGGGTTGTGTTGAGGGCGCAGTTTACGGTGCAGTGTTTGGCGCAGCCTTTGGTGGGATAGGGCATTTTGTAAGGGCAGGCGTAATTGCCTCTGTGTATTTGGGAGGTGCCAACGCAGGTGTTAGCCAAGTGGCTGCATTTGCTGCCGTAGATGGCTGTGAGTGTTCCAAACAGGAGTTTGATCAGTCGGTCTTTCTTTCAACAGTATTGGGCGCAGGACTCGGGTCTGGTCTTGGCGCCGCTGCAGGGGGTTATTTTGGAGGTGCGCTGAATGGTATGGCCGGCGGCGATGTTTTGGAAGGGATTGTATCAGGTGGTGTTGGCGGTCTCATTGGTGAACTTGGAGGTTACTACGGCGGTTATTATGGCCCACGCATTCGGTCAGATATGAGGTAGTAGAAGTGGAGAACATATTAGCTTGGTTTGTATGTTTAGGTGGCACAGCTTTACTTTGCATATTTTTCTCCTTATTAATCTACTTTCGTCGAAATTCAGCAAGAACTGTTGCATTGGCATGGCCTTTGGCGATACCGTTATTCCTTGTCGGTTCTATTTCGAAATTAGAACAGTACGGTGATGTGAGCGATAAAGGATTGATAATGGCTCTAAGTGGGATAACTTCACTAGTTTTTGTTGCAATAGTCCTTAAGATTGTTGGACAACTGCCCCCAAGTAATTGAAGGATTATAGTGAACTACACCTATGACGCTGCCGGGCGCATGGCCACGATGTCGATCAACGGGGTGCTGCAGGGGTCGTACAAATATGACTTCGCCGGGCGTCAGGCGATTCGCACGATTGCGGCGACGGGGGTGACGATCCATTCCGTGTTTGACGCGCAGGGGCGGCGGATTGCGGAGTATAATCAGGCGACGGGCGCGCTGATCCGCGAATATGTCTGGCTCGGGTGGGGTAAGGCGCGCCCGGACGGGCTTGCCCGTGCAAGCACGTCAGCGCCGAACGCCCGCGAACGCTTTCGCAGGCCGGGAGCCGATTGCCGTGGTGCAGGGCCGGGTGATCTCGCACGTCCGCACCGACCATATCGGCCGGCCAGTGTTTCCAACTTTCCGTGTTTCCAACTTTCCGTGAACTGAACACATCAAAGTGGAACGCATGACTAAGCATGCGTTGCGCTTGGCACCTGACCATCCGCCGGACCGGTGCGTTTTCGGCGGTTGCCGGCAGAACGCATTCAGGCATGGCAGACCCAAAATTCGCACCGAACTCTGGTCAGCGCGTCATCCCAAGGTCGGGCGCGGGCCTGTGACGGTCGCAAAGTCACCCCCCCGCGTCATCCCACCCCGTGACAGCCGTGCGCTTATCAGCTATGCCAAGCGCAACCCACGAACCCAAGGATCAGACCGATGGCAGACCACAAGCATGGCAACATGGATACCAAGACGCAGGAAAAAACCTTTGACGGTTTCATGCGCATGGTCGCATGGGGGGCCGCGATCAGCATCGGCATCCTGATCTTTCTTGCCCTGACCAACGCCTAACCCATGTTCACACGCGCCGCCCCGCTGATCGCCATTCTGGCGCTGACCGCCTGTGCCGCAAAGGCCCCCTTTGCCCCTGATGCGGCGGTGCAGGCCGCAGCTTTCGTGGCCGAAGGCCCGCCTTCGGTGACGCTGTTTACCGTGATCAACAACCGGTCCGGTGCTGGGGCGCATTCGGGGCTGATGATCAACGCCAGTCAGCGCGTGATGTTCGACCCGGCGGGCAGCTGGTATCATCCGCAATTGCCCGAACGCAATGATGTGCATTTCGGCGTGACTGACCGCATGATCGCCTATTACATTGATTACCACGCGCGTGAAACATTCCGCGTGGTGCAGCAGACAGTGCAGGTCTCCCCTGCCGTAGCACAGCAGGTCATGAACAATGCGCTGGCCTATGGTGCTGTGCCGTCCGCGCAATGCACCAACTCTATCGGCAACGTGCTGTCTGATGTGCCGGGGTTTGAAACGCTGGGGGGGACATGGTTTCCCAAACGCATGATGGAACAGTTTGCCCAACTGCCGGGTGTGGTTGAGGTGGTCACAACCGATGCCGATGCCGATGACAATCACGGGGTGCTGTTGCAGCAGCAGTCCGGGGCGACCGAATAGCCGCCTGCGTTGGGGGCCACGAAACGGGGGCAGGCGATGCGGCTTTTCGGGGTAATTCTGGCCGGGGGGCAGGGCCAAAGGATGGGCGGTGCGGACAAGGCGCTGCTGTCATTGCGCGGTGAACCCTTGCTGGCGCATGTGGTTGCACGGTTTGCACCTCAGGTGGAGCGGCTGGCAATCAGTGCCAATGGTGATGCGGCGCGGTTTGGCGGCTTTGGCCTGCCGGTGCTGCCCGATGATACAAGCAGGGGGCCGCTGTCAGGTGTGCTGGCAGCGCTGCACTGGGCGGATGGGGCGGATGCGGTGGTCAGCGTGCCGGTGGATTGCCCGTTTTTGCCGGGAGACCTTGCGCCGCGCCTGTTGATGGCGGGCTTGCCTGCAATGGCCAGCAGTGGCGGGCATGACCATCCGGTGTTTGCCATCTGGCCCGTGGCGCTGCGTGCGCCGTTGCAGGCGTTTCTGGCCAGTGGGGCGAAGGCGCGCGTGACGGATTTTCTGGCAGCACAGGGGGTGGCGCGCGCAGATTTCCCGGATGATGGGGCCTTTGCCAATATCAACACACCGGCCGATCTGCTGGCGGCCGCGGTGCGGCTGACATGAACATCTACGGCATCATCGGCTGGAAAAACGCTGGCAAGACCAGCCTGATGGAGCGTCTGGTGGCCGATATCACAGCGCGGGGGTTCAGCGTATCAACGGTGAAACATGTGCATCACGATGTGGACCTTGATCAGCCGGGCAAGGACACGTTCCGCCACCGGGCTGCGGGCGCGTGCGAGGTGGTGCTGGCCTCTGCCCACCGCTTTGCCATTCTGCATGAACATCGCGGGTCAGAACCTGATCTGACGGCAGTGCTGGCACGCATGGCCCCGGTCGATCTGGTGCTGGTAGAGGGGTACAAGCGTGACGGGCATGCCAAGGTTGAGGTGTTTCGCGCAGGCGAAGGCCGCAGTCTGATTGCGCCGGGCGATGTGACGGTGCGGGCGGTGGCAACGGATGTTGCGGTGGATGTGGCGGTGCCGGTGCTGGATCTGAATGATACGGCGGCGGTGGCGGCGTTCATCCTGCACGAGGTGGGGCTTGTTCGATAGCGTCATCATCGTGGATTGGTCGGCCAAGGCCACACCGTCACCCGAAAGGCCCAGCAAGGACGCCATCTGGATCGGCATTTGCCGGGCGGGCCACCGGCACAGTCAGTATTGCCGCACACGGCTGGCGGCAGAGGCGGTGCTGATAAATCTGCTGGTGCAGGAACGGGCGGCGGGCCGCCGGGTGCTGGCAGGGTTTGATTTCCCGTTTGGCTATCCTGCAGGGTTTGCCACGCGCATCACGGGGCAGGCCAATGCGCGCGCTGTCTGGGCCTGGCTGGCGCG
>JAYUZO010000185.1:0-9426 GCA_043751715.1 Rhodobacterales bacterium
CGGGGGTTTCACACCCCCGCACCCCCGTGGGATATTTTCAGACAGATGAAAGGATCAGGTGGCGGTCAGCACGCCCCGGTCAATCTGATCCTGTTCGATGGATTCAAACAGGGCGCGGAAATTGCCCTCTCCAAATCCGTCATCCCCCTTGCGCTGGATGAATTCAAAGAAAATCGGCCCGATCACCGTTTTGGAGAATATCTGCAACAGGATGCGCGTCTCACCCCCATCCACCACGCCTTCGCCATCAATCAGGATGCCGTGTTTCGCCATGCCCTCCAGCGGTTCCACATGGCCAACCACCCGGTCCTGCGACAGCAGGTAATAGGCCATCGGCGGCTTTGGCATGAACCGCAAACCGTTGTCCGCAATCGCATCTGTTGCACTGTACAGATCATCCGTGCCCACCGCGATGTGCTGAATGCCTTCGCCGTTATAGCGCCGCAGATATTCTACAATCTGGCCCGTCTCACCCCGGTCTTCGTTGATCGGAATGCGGATGCGCCCGCAAGGCGATGTCAGCGCACGCGAATGCAGCCCGGTAAACTTGCCTTCAATATCAAAGAACCGGATCTGGCGGAAATTGAACATCCGCGCGTAAAAATCAAACCACACGTCCATGTTGCCCCGGTGCACATTATGCGTCAGGTGATCAAGATAGTGAAACCCCACGCCATGCGGTTCGGCCACAACATCAAAATCCGCAAAGGGGCTGCTGTCACCATAGCGGTCCGTCAGGTAAATCAGTGATCCGCCGATGCCGATGATCGCGGGCACATCCAGCACCTTGCCCGGCCCGTCATAACCCATCGCCCCCTGCCCTGTCACATGCGCCATTGCATGTGCCGCATCCACCACGCGCCAGCCCATTGACGCAGCGCAGGGCCCGTGGTCCTGCGCAAAACGAAAGGCATGGCTGTCCGGGTCATTGTTCAGAATGTAGGTGATATCGCCCTGCTGCCACAGCTCGATCGCGCGGGTCTTGTGATGCGCGGTCAGCGTATAGCCCATCTGCGCAAAAATCGTGCGCAGCGCGTCCGCATCCGGGCTTGCGAATTCCACAAAGGCAAAACCATCGGTGCCCGCCGGGTTTTCCGGGCTGATCATGGCCTTGGCGGCGGTGTGGGGGAAAGGGCCCATGGGATAACTCCTGTTGATCTGCCAAGTTTACCAGAAACACCTTGCGGCATTTGCGCGAATATTGGCCTTATACTTGACAATAGCGCGCGTTTACCGCGTACTATTGACGTTAATCGCGGGGATCACGCATGCTGGACGATACCGATACACGCCTGCTGGCCCAATTGCAGCGCGATGCCCTGACCACGGCCGAGGCATTGGGCGCTGTGCTGAACCTGTCACCCAGTCAGGCCGGACGCCGCCGTCAACGGCTGGAGGCCGAAGGCTATATCACCGGCTATGCGGCCCGGCTGGATGCGGCAAAGCTGGGCCTTGGCGTGCAGGCCTTTGTCCAGGTGCAGATGGCCACCCACGGGCGCGAACCCGCAGCCGCCTTTGCCCGCATGGTGGCCGCGCGCGCCGAAGTGGTCAGCTGCTGGACCCTGACAGGTGAGGCCGATTACCTGCTGCGCATCTACTGCGCCGACCTGCCCGCGCTGAACCGTCTGATCCATCAGGAATTTCTGCCCCACCCGGCCGTCGCCCGCGTGCACAGCCAGATCGTGATGGACCAGTTGAAGGCAGACACGCCCCTGCCGGTTTAGACGGCAAACCGCCCTGCCCCCAACCGCAGCACCAGATCCGGATCAAGGCAGATGTCGGACCACACATCCCACAGCCCCGCATGCCCGGCCCCCACGAAGTTACCATCCGTGCGGCCCAGCATATCCGTCATCACCTGAAAATGCAGATGCGGCGCCCAGCCGCCGTTTTCGTGCCAATCGCCCAAATGGCAGATCACCTGCCCCGCGCTGACCCGGTCACCCGGCTGCAAAAGCCCCGGCAAAGTGCCTGCCAGATGGCCATACAACGTGTAAAACGGCACACCCCCTGCGTCATGCTCCACAATCAGCGTATGGCCATAATCCAGCGGGTCGGCGTTATACGTCACATGCAGCACCGTTCCTGCAATCGGCGCATGCACCGGCGTCATCGCAGGCGCGAACACATCAATCCCTGTATGCACCGTGCGGCGTTCCGGCCCGCCCGCATCGGCAAACTGCGCCGATGTATAAACCCGCCGGTCCTCACCATAGGCCCCCAGCCCATACGGCACGCCTTGCGCTGCAAACCACGCATCAAACGCGCCGTCCGAAAACGCCGGCATATCGGCACGCTGCCCCCCCGTCAGCAGCGCGATGCTGGGCCCCGCGGCAATGTCGGGCGCAAACATCGGCGGACACGGGTGTGCCGCCAGCCAAGCCCTGATCGCAGGTGCCGTGGCCACCGCTTGCCCGGTGCGCGCTTTTCGCAGGATGGCCGCCAGCAGGCCTTGGTCCAGCGTCCGCAGGCGGCTTTGGGTCGCCGGATCGCAGGCCGCAATCAGACCGGGCAGGTCAGCGTCAGTGGCCTTTGCCTCAGCGCGCAAGGCGGCATACAGGTCAGGGGCGTTGTTCAACATCGGTGTCCTCAGACGGTCAGCCAGCGAACGGCGGCAAAGCCACCGATCAGCAGGGGTTGGTGGATCAGGTAAATGGCAAGGCTGTGCTGGCCCGGCCATGACAACGTGCGCGTCCACATGCCGGGCGCATGGCGCAGGCTGGCCCACAGCCCAGTGCTATCAGCCAGTTTTGCCAGTGCGACACCAGCCAGCACCGGGGCCAGCCATGGCAGCACTGGCACATAATCCGCCATCAGCGGGCGTTCGCTGGCAAGGCCTGTCCAGATAAGAGGCAGGCCATTGAAACCGGGGCTTGCGGCAAGGCTTGGCAGCACAAAGGCCAGTGCCGCGCAGACCAACGTCACACCCACCGGCAGCCGCAGAAACGCCAGCGCCACAAGGCTGGTCAGCGCAATGCAGTGCAGAATGCCAAAATGAATGGGCGCTTGCGGCGTTGCAAAACGGCTGATCACACTCACCAGAACCGCCGCCCCTGCCACCATGGCCCAGCGCCGCCAGAACGCTGGCCAACGAACGGTGGCACCATGCGCCAGCCACAACCCGATGCCCACCAGAAACAGGAATGACCCGGCCACGATACGCGCATGATACCAGAAAAACCCACTGGTTGTGGTGCCGGGCGGCAGATAGCCGAACAGTTCCAGATCATAGCTGAAATGAAACGCCACCATCCCGATGATGGCAGCGGTGCGGGCCAAATCGAGGGCGGGAATACGCGCGTTGGTCATTTCAGGACAGAACCACGGCTGGGGGTGGGCGCGCAAGGTGGGCGGTGATGGGATGGCCAGCAGTCCGTGCGGCATGGCGTACGCACATAGCATGACCTTTCAAGGGGGGGTTGGGCACAGGCGTGCCAGTTTTGGCCTGCGCGGGACATCGGCCTTGCCATCCCCGCCATATTGAACCCCGCAGATCGTCTTGCGGCAAGTGAACGGCATGACATGCGGAAAGATCAGCACTCTGGCCGGGGCGTAGGATGGGCAATTTGCCCATCTTTCCTTGGGCAACATGGGTGAACCTTCGCGTTCCGCGCAGAACCACCCATCCTACGGGCCGCCCCCCCCTACACCTCCAGCACGATCTTGCCGATATGCCCGCTCCCCTCCATCCGCCGGTGTGCCCCCGCCGCATCCGCCAGCGGAAAGGTGCTGTCCATCACCGGGCGAAACGCACCGCCCATGATCATCGGCCAGACGTGCCGTTCCACCTCGGCTGCGATCCGCGCCTTGGCAAGGTCCGACTGTGGCCGCAGGGTTGACCCCGAAATCGTCAGCCGCCGCATCATCACCTCGGCAAAGTTCAGCGTCACCTTCGGCCCCTGCAGAAACGCGATCTGCTGCAACCGCCCGTCATCGCACAGCGCCCGCACATTGCGCGGCAGGTAATCCCCCCCCACCATATCCAGAATCAGATGCGCCCCGCCTTCCGCCACCAGCACCGCCTGCCAATCCTCCACCCGGTAGTTCATCGCCCGTTCAGCCCCCAACCCCAGACAGGCACTGCATTTTTCATCCGACCCGGCGGTGGTAAACACCCGCGCCCCCATCGCCCGCGCAATCTGAATGGCCGTTGTGCCAATGCCCGATGATCCGCCATGCACCAGAAACCGCTCACCCGCCCGCAGCCCCCCGCGCATCACCATGTTCGACCACACCGTAAAGCAGGTTTCCGGCAAACAGGCCGCCTCGGCCAGTGTCACACCATCCGGCACCGGCAGCGCATGCGCCTCATTGCACACCGCATATTCCGCATAGCCCCCCCCCGGCAGCAACGCGCAAACCCGGTCGCCCGCGTTCCACCGCGTCACCCCCGGCCCGATTTCCACCACCGTCCCCGCGCATTCCAACCCCGGCAAGGGTGATGCACTGGTCGGCGGCGCATACAGCCCCGCGCGTTGCAACGCATCCGGCCGGTTCACACCGGCAAAGGCCACCCGGATCACGATCTGGCCATGCCCCGGCACCGGCACCGGTTTCATCGCCGGCACCAGCACATCCGGCCCGCCCGGCGCAGAAATTTCAACCGCCCGCATCATGTGACTTTCCGGGATTTGCAGCGCCATTTCAGCCCTGCCCCGGATCGGTTGGCCATTTTCCAAAACTGCCCGGCATATCCTTGGGCACAACCGGTGCCCGCATCCGCCCCAGCCACGCCAGCGGGCCATCGACAATCGCCTTGCCAACCGGGTTGGCCGCAAAGGCCGATTTGAACTTTTCAAACTGCATCACATCCTCGATCCGCCGGTCCAGAAACGCCCAGGTGTTTTCCTGACCGGGGGAATCATCGCCCAGCCAGAACAGCACGGTTGACGCATAGACCGCCGACAATGTCGCGCGTTTGGTATACCAGCTGATATCGCGCGTGCTGTCACCCAGTGCCGTCCAGATCGCATCCGCCGTGCCCCAGATCGCCTTGGCCCCCTGCGCCGCATACTGCGGCAGCGCAAAAAACGTCGTCCCCCGGCGCACGGCCTCTTTGTCCGCCGCATCAAGGCGCAGGCGCACTGCGTGGGCTATGCGTTCGCGAAAGCGCATGCTGGAAAGATCAGCCGCGCCAAGGGCTTGCACCATCTGCGCATCCCCCCGTTCATGATAGCCAAGCGCCAGATCAAGCGCGCCACGCGGAAACAGCGCACGGGCCAGACCCGGCGCCACACCCGCATCCGCTGTGGCGGCGCGCAAGGTGGCCTCGGACCAGCCATCAAATGGCACATGGGTCAGCGCCGCGTCAAGGATGGCGTCTTTTGCAGGATTGGTCATCTGGGCGGGCCCTTTCGTTTGGTAGACAAGCATGCATGGCTTTGTTATAGCCCACGCGCCTGCACATTACAGTGCAACTCTAACTTAGGAAGGTGGTGACAACCACATGCAGGTCAGCGTTCGTGACAATAACGTCGAACAGGCCCTTCGCGCCCTGAAGAAAAAACTTCAGCGGGAAGGTGTGTTTCGTGAAATGAAGCTCAAGCAACATTTCGAGAAACCGTCCGTGAAGAAAGCCCGCGAATCCGCCGAAGCCGTGCGCCGTGCGCGCAAGCTCGCGCGGAAGAAAGCTCTTCGCGAAAACGGCGGCGTTTAATAACCGCAAGCTGGGGTGGGCCGCAAGGCGCGCCCGAAACGATCAACCCCCGCGCGCAGGCTCGGGGGTTTTTCTTATATGTGTGGCCGATGATCACGCAGATCGACGATTACTTTACGCTTGGCTGCGGCCGCTGTGCGCGGTTTTCGACGCCCGATTGCTCGGTGCAGCACTGGCAGGCGGGTGTGGTCGCGCTGCGCACCCTCTGCCGGGGTGCGGGGCTGCATGAGGCTGTGAAATGGGGCCACCCGGTGTATATGCACGCCGGGCAGAATATCGCGATCATTGCGGCGTTCCGGGGCGATTTCCGCATCACGTTCATGCAGGCAGGCCTGCTGGCTGACCCCGGTGGCCTACTGGAAAAGCAAGGGCCCAATTCGCACATGGCAGATGCCCTGCGGTTCACCGATAACGCGCAGGTCGGCACACTGGCACATGTCATCAGCGGGTTCGTACAACAGGCGATGGGCTTTGCCACAGCCGGGATCAGGGTTGCAAAGCACGCGGGCGAAATTGTTTTGCCCGACGAACTGGTGGTGGCCTTGGATGAAGATCCTATGCTGGCCAAGGCTTGGGCAGACCTAACACCCGGCCGCCAGCGCAGCCATGTGCTGCAGATCAACAGCGCCAAAGCGGCGGCGACACGGGCGGCACGGTTGGCAAAACTCGCCCCGCGCATTCTGGCTGGCAAAGGCGCGAACGAATATTGACCGGCCGCGTGTCCCTGCTTTGCAACCGGTCTTCGCAGCGCCCCAGCGATAAGCGTCCGCAAGGCCGCGAAAGTGCGCCCCCTACACCGACAGCGCCGTCGTTTTCACCACCGTCCGCAGCGCAAAGCTGCTTTGCATCTGCCGCACCCCCGGCAGACGGCTCAGGTGCTGGCGGTGGATGCGCGCGAAATCTTCCGTGTCCTCCGCCATGATCTTGATCAGGTAATCCGCCGTGCCCGCCATCAGGTGGCATTCCAGCACATCCGGCACCCGCGCAATCGCCTGCTCAAAAGCATCCAGCAGATCATCCGCCTGCCCTTGCAGCGTGATTTCCACAAACACCGTCGTCGCCTTGCCAATCCGCTTGGCATCGATCAGCGCCACATAGGCCGCAATGAACCCCTCCTCCTCCAGCCGCTGCACCCTGCGATGACACGCCGAAGGTGACAGGTTCACCCGATCCGAAAGGTCAGCATTCGAAATGCGTCCTTCCTTTTGCAGCACGGTCAGAATACGGCGATCTGTGGCATCAAGGTCAGTCATGGTTGCAGAATCTTTCACTTAATGGCTAATTCACCGCAGATACTACGCAAAATCCGCCCCTGCACCACGCATAATTCAATACATCTGCACGCAAACCGGCGCAGGCTGACGCACATCAGTCTTGGGAGGGACGCTATGCACATCGGTTGCCCAAAGGAAATCAAACCGCAGGAATACCGCGTTGGCCTGACGCCGAATGCGGCACGCGAGGCGGTGGGCCACGGCCACAGCGTTTCCGTTGAAACCAACGCAGGCACCGGCGCAGGCTTTGCCGATGCCGACTATATCACCGCAGGTGCACGCATCATTCCCACCGCGGATGAGGTGTTCGCCACCACTGACATGATCGTCAAGGTCAAGGAACCCCAACCCGTCGAACGCAAACGCCTGCGCGCAGGGCAGGTGCTGTTCACCTACCTGCACCTGGCACCGGACCCGGACCAGACACATGATCTGCTGGCCAGCGGTGTCACCGCCATCGCCTATGAAACCGTCACCGATGACCGGGGCGGTTTGCCCCTGCTGGCGCCCATGTCCGAGGTGGCAGGGCGGCTCGCCCCACAGGTGGGTGCCTGGACCCTGCAAAAGGCCAACGGCGGGCGCGGTGTGCTGCTGGGCGGCGTGCCCGGCGTGGCACCCGGTCGCGTGCTGGTGATTGGTGGCGGCGTGGTGGGCACGCATGCCGCCCGTGTGGCCGCTGGCATGGGCGCGGATGTCACCGTGCTGGACCGGTCCCTTGCGCGCCTGCGTTATCTGGATGATGTCTTTGGGGGTGCGTTTAAGAACGGCTACGCCAGCGCCGGGGCGATTCATGACCTTGCAGTCCAGGCTGACCTCATCATCGGGGCCGTCCTTGTGCCCGGTGCGGCAGCCCCCCGCCTGATCACCCGCGCACAATTGGCTGATCTGAAACCGGGGGCGGCCTTGGTCGACGTTGCCATTGATCAGGGTGGTTGTTTTGAAACCAGCCGCGCGACCACGCATCAGGACCCGATCTATGACGTGGATGGCATCATGCACTACTGTGTCGCCAACATGCCCGGTGCCGTCGCCCGCACATCAACGCTGGCGCTTGGCAACGCGACCATGCCCTTCATGCTCGCCTTGGCCGACAAGGGCTGGCGGCAGGCCTGCGCCGATGACCGCCACCTGCTTGCGGGCCTGAACACCCACGCGGGCCATCTGACCTATGCGGCGGTTGGCGAGGCGTTGGGCCTGCCCACCATCACGGCACAGGATGCGCTGAAGATGTAGCGGTGTCTGGCCGGGCAGCGCCCCACAGCGTCAGCCCGGCCAGCACGGCAAAGATCGTCCACTGCCCCAGATCCCAGATCGTGCCCAGCATTACCTGCCCCACGATCAGAAACAGTGCCGCCCAGCCCAGATGCGCCGCCGCTACAAACAGCCCAAGTGGCCGCGACGGGTGCCGCGCCAGCCACAGCATTGTGACCGTTTGCAAGGCCAGCGTCATGCTGACCGCATGCCACAGAATGACCGACATCGCGCGCAGGCGCGGGTCTGTAAGTGTCGCCAGAAACGGCTCCAGAAACTCAGGCCCGCCGCCCCAGACATGCAAGGCAAAGGTCAGCCCCGCGCCAAGGCCCGACAAAAGATAGCCAATGTTCATCTGCTGCTCCATTTACATACGGCAGCGTATGGATAGCGCAGGGCACCAGCAGAGTCCATACTCTACCGTATGTAAAGGGCATCGCCATCGGGTCATGCCTCGTTTCGAAACCCACGCATGAAGCTTGCGCCGCTGGCGGGCGCTCACGACAGAGGGCCGCGCCCGACTGCGGATGGGCGCAGCAACCGTAAATTCAGGCACTTTTTAGGTCAGCCCCTTCGACAGAAATTCGGCAGGCTGACATTGCAAATGCGCCCGCCCCCCCCTTTTAATTGATCGGCGGGGCGGTCGGGCGCGGCCCGGCGGCCTTCATCCTTGCTTCCGGGCAAAGGCAAGGACGGTAGCATGTCCGCAAACGGCGCCAACGCCGCCGCCCGGCATTCAAATTGAGACGCCCCCACCGCCGCCTCGCCACTTGCCGCCCCCCATCCGCCGCCGTATCGTTATGCCATGGCCAAAGACGCCCCCCGCCTTTCGCGCGAAGACTGGATCCTTGCCGGGTTCCGCGCCCTGACTGCCGGGGGCGTGGCCGCCCTGCGGGTGGAACCTGTTGCCCGTGCCCTTGGCACCACCAAAGGATCATTCTACTGGCACTTTGCCGATCCAGCCGACTGGCGCACCGCCATGCTGACCTATTGGGAGCATGTGGCCTATCTGCATGTCATCGCTGATCTTGCCGCCCTGCCCACAGGTGCCGCACGCCTGCAGGCCCTGACGAGCCGCGCCGTGACAGGCGGGCGCGACCCCGCGCATGGCGGGTTGGCTGCCGAGCCTGCCTTGCGCGAATGGGCACGCTTTGCGCCCGACGTCGCCGAAACCGTTGCCCGCGTCGATCAGGGCCGTATCGCCTTTTTGGCTGACTGCCTGACCGATATGCAGCCCCACGCCCC